>JAYMNP010000001.1:1882500-2222000 GCA_036941025.1 Lachnospiraceae bacterium JLR.KK002 | reverse complement strand
TCCGGATGGAGCATCTGATAGCCCTTTTCCAGATAGCCCTGGATTAACCGGCGTTCGTCCGGAGACAGAAGCCGGTCTCCCTTTTCCAGAATCTCGTCGGGCACCATCAGAAGCCCCGTATCATGCAGCAGGGCGGCGCACACAATGGCAAGCTGTTCCGCATAGGAATAATGAAGCCTGTTTACCATCATGGTTGCTAAAATAGCCGTATTCAGACAGTGTTTGTATACATAGTCTCCGTTGCTGCGGAGATTCCTGGCAAAGTTGATTTTGTGGTCGGGAGAGCCGAAGCTGCGCAGAATTGTCTGGGCCAGAGGGGTGATATTCTGAGGCGGCATATCATTCATAAGCAGTGTGAGGTCGTCTTTCAGGCGGAATGTGGAGACCGTGAGAAAGCGTTCCAGTTCAATATCCTCTTCGCTGAGAGGGGGTACCGGCTCGGCCGGCTCCAGAATGTATACGCCCCAGAGACCGAAATTCTCAATGCTGGCAATTCCCTGGCGTGTCAGTCTTGTATCACGTTCAAACAGCATAACTCCCCTTTTATTGTAAATTGGCCGGGCAAGACGCATACCGGGCTTTAACTGGCTGATTTTTACATATTGCACGAAAACACCTCCGTATCTGATTCTGGTGTTAAATACTACTATTTTTATATCGGATAAAAGGAGGAAATGGCAAAGGCTGTCAGAAAATAAAAATGTTTCCTGATGTCCGGCAGGAATTGCACTGCTGCCGGTTGTGTGTTAAAATCGGTATGACAATTCCAACTGCAGAAGACGAAGATGTGGAGGAAAACATGAGAAAAATATGGAAAAGCGCAGTCCTTATTTTATTCCTGTGCTGTCTGTCCGGCACAGCAGTTTCTGCCACCCAGGGGAAAATCGACAAGGTACAGGAAGGAATAGAGGACCTGGAAAAACAGAAGAAAGAAGCAGAGGAGCAGGTGGACAGCCTGACAGGACAGGCGGGCAGCCTGGAAGGAGATCTGAAAAATTTTAATAACAGTCTGGCTGCTGTGACAGAAGAACTGAACGCCACGGAAGAACAGTTAAACAATACCAGAATCAGCCTGGAAGAAACAGGCAGGGCGCTGGACGCGGCCAGGAAAAAAGAGCGTGACCAGTATGAAGCCATGAAAAAGAGAATTCGTTTCCTGTATGAAATGAACATGGAAGGTATGCTGGAAGTGCTGCTGAGCGCAGAAAGTTTTGCAGACTTTTTAAATAAAGGTGAATATATTGTAAGCATTCACAGTTACGACCGTAAAATGCTGAAAGAATATCAGGCGACCAAAGAAGAGATTGCCGGCAAAGAACGGGATCTGGAAGAACAGGAAGCACTGCTGGCAGATTTGCAGGAACAGCAGGAAGGCAAACAGCAGGAGCTGACAGCTCTGGTGGACAGCACATCCGATAAACTGAACGCTGCCAGAAAACAGATTGCAGACGCCCAGGCAGACGTGGAGGCCTACGAAGCGGAGATTGAGCGGCAGAAGGCCTATGAGGCGGAGCTGGAGAAGCAGAAAGCCGCAGAAGATGCAAAGAGGATGGCGGAAATCAAACGGCAGGAAGAAGAGATGAAACGGCAGGAAGAAACCGGAGGCAGCGGAGGAGGCGGAAGCTATCAGGGCAATGCTTCCGATACCTCGCTGCTGGCAGCTCTGATTCAGTGTGAAGCGGGAGGCGAAAGCTATGAGGGAAAACTGGCCGTGGGGAGCGTGGTAATGAACCGGGTGCGCAGTTCCCATTTTCCCAATACGGTAGCAGGGGTAATCTATCAGGGAGGACAGTTTTCTCCTGTGGCAAGCGGCAGGTTTGCAACGGTGCTGGCAAAAGGGGCCAGCCAGAGCTGCGTCCAGGCGGCGGCAGAGGTTCTGGGTGGAAATATTACCATAAACTGTCTCTATTTCCGGAGGAATAACGGCACCATTCCGGGCACTGTGATAGGAAATCATGTTTTTTATTAATACACAGCCCGAATGCTGTAAAACCGAAAAAGGTCGGTTTTTGTGGAAAATGCACAAAAACTGACCCTTTTTTATTGAAAAAACACCGGGAAGAATGATAAAAATATAACAAAGATGTACAAAAAGAACAGGAAAAAAAGGGAGAATGGGAAGGGCCGGAGCGGGGAAGATAATCCTTGCAATTTACAGTGAAATGTGCTAGGATATTTTTATCGAGGGAAGAAAACATGGGAAAAACAGGAATTTTCAGAATTATTTTGCAGGCATGGCAGAGAAATGAATGCCAGCGAACCTGTTTTCCTTTTTTTTGGCAAAAGATTGTTAAAAAAATAACAGACATTTTGGTGATTTTGTCAAAAATGTTTTCGCGATTACATAATATTTTAAAAGGAGACGAAGAAAATGGCAAAGAAAGTTGTTTTGGCAGGCGCATGTCGTACCGCAATCGGAACTATGGGTGGAGCTTTAAGCACAACTCCTGCACCGGTATTGGGATCTATCGTTATCAAAGAAGCATTGAACAGAGCTGGTGTTCCGGCTGACAAAGTTGACCATGTATACATGGGCTGCGTAATCCAGGCTGGTCTGGGACAGAACGTGGCACGTCAGGCGTCCATCAATGCCGGTCTGCCTATTGAGACACCGGCAGTTACCGTGAACGTAGTCTGCGGCTCCGGTCTGAACTGCGTAAATATGGCTGCTCAGATGATTCAGGCAGGCGATGCTGATATCGTTGTGGCAGGCGGTATGGAAAACATGTCTATGGCTCCTTATGCTGCTATGCAGGGACGTTACGGATACAGAATGAACAATGCAACTCTGGTAGATACCATGGTAAACGACGCATTGTGGGATGCATTCAATCAGTACCATATGGGAATTACTGCTGAAAACGTAGCAGAGAAATGGGGACTGACCAGAGAACAGTTAGACGAGTTTGCAGCAACTTCACAGCAGAAATGTGAAAAAGCAATGAACGACGGCAAATTCAAAGATGAAATCGTTCCGGTAGAAGTAAAACAGAAGAAGAAAACAGTGATTGTAGATACAGACGAAGGACCACGTCCCGGCACAACCAAAGAAAGCATTTCCAAACTGCGTCCCGCATTCAAACCGGACGGAATTGTTACCGCAGCAAATGCTTCCGGAATCAACGACGGTGCGGCAGCAGTGATTGTTATGAGTGAAGAAAAAGCAAAAGAACTGGGCGTTACACCGATGGCTACTTTCGTAGCAGGCGCACTTGGCGGCGTAGACCCGTCCATCATGGGTGTGGGACCGGTTGCTTCCACAAAGAAAGTATTCGAGAAGACAGGTCTGACCATTGACGATATGGATCTGGTAGAGGCTAACGAAGCATTTGCAGCTCAGTCTCTGGCAGTAGCACATGACCTGAACTTTGATATGAGCAAGGTTAATGTAAATGGCGGCGCTATCGCACTGGGACATCCGGTAGGAGCCAGCGGATGCCGTATCCTTGTTACCCTGCTTCATGAAATGCAGAAGAGAGACGCTAAGAAAGGTCTTGCAACTCTGTGTATCGGCGGTGGAATGGGATGCTCTACCATCGTGGAAAGAGATTAATTTAGCTGGTTATTAATTGAGATACCGAAGCGGTCACGCTTCGGTATCTCACAGAATAATTTAAGGAGGATTATCATGAAAGTTGGCGTTATTGGAGCAGGAACCATGGGTTCCGGAATTGCACAGGCATTTGCACAGACAGAAGGATATGAAGTATGCCTTTGCGATATTAATGACGAATTTGCAGCAAATGGCAAGAAGAAAATTGCAAAAGGATTCGAGAAGAGAGTTGCAAAAGGCAAGATGGACCAGGCAGCAGCAGACGCAATCCTTGCAAAGATTTCCACAGGTACAAAGGAAATCTGCGGCGACTGTGATTTAATCGTAGAGGCAGCGCTGGAAGTAATGGATGTTAAGAAACAGACATTCAAAGAACTGCAGGACATTGTGAAGAAAGACTGCATGTTCGCAACCAACACATCTTCCCTTTCCATCACAGAAATTGGCGCAGGACTTGACAGACCGGTAATCGGTATGCATTTCTTCAATCCGGCTCCGGTTATGAAACTGGTTGAGGTTATCAAAGGCGAGAACACACCGGATGAAATGAAAGATAAAATCGTTAAGATTTCTGAAGAAATCGGCAAGACTCCGGTAGAAGTAAACGAAGCAGCAGGATTTGTTGTAAACAGAATCTTAATCCCGATGATCAACGAAGCAGTTGGAATCTATGCAGACGGCGTAGCTTCCGTAGAAGGTATCGACACCGCTATGAAACTGGGTGCAAACCATCCGATGGGACCTCTGGCTCTGGGAGATCTGGTTGGACTGGATATCTGCCTTGCAATTATGAATGTATTATATGATGAGACAGGAGATCCGAAATACCGTCCGCATCCATTGTTAAAGAAAATGGTACGTGCAGGTAAGCTGGGACAGAAGACCGGAATCGGTTTCTATGACTACAGCAAATAATACATAATAACGAAAGCATGGCCGGCGGCAGGCTTCTGGCCTGCGCTGTATGAATGTGAGGAGCTGCCGTATTGGGTTATCTTAATGCGGCAGCCCCATTCCATAAAATAAAAGAAAGTTTGGAGGAAAAGTATCATGGATTTTTCTTTAGATAAGAAACATGAAATGGCGAGAACTCTGTTCAGAGAGTTTGCTGAAAACGAAGTAAAGCCTCTTGCTCAGGAAGTTGACGAGACAGAAAAATTCCCAAGAGGAACCGTAGAGAAAATGCAGAAAATCGGATTCATGGGTATCCCGATTCCGAAAGAGTACGGCGGACAGGGCTGCGATCCCCTTACCTACATTATGTGCGTGGAGGAATTGTCCAAAGTTTGCGGTACTACCGGTGTAATTGTATCCGCACACACCTCTCTCTGCTGCGACCCCATTATGACATATGGTAATGAAGAACAGAAACAGAAATATCTTGCACCTCTTGCAAGAGGAGAGAAACTGGGCGCATTTGCTCTGACAGAGCCGGGCGCAGGTACGGACGCACAGGGCTGCCAGACAAAAGCAGTGTTAGACGGAGACGAATGGGTACTGAACGGCTCCAAATGCTTTATTACCAACGGTAAAGAAGCTGATATTTATATCGTAATCGCAATCACAAGCGTTGTGGAAGATAAGAGAGGAAGAAAGAAAAAGAATTTCTCCACCTTTATCGTAGAAAAAGGAACACCGGGCTTCTCCTTCGGAACAAAAGAGAAGAAAATGGGTATCCGCGGCTCCGCTACATATGAACTGATTTTTGAAGACTGCAGAATTCCGAAAGAGAATCTGTTAGGACCGGAAGGAAAGGGATTCCCCATCGCAATGCATACACTGGACGGCGGACGTATCGGTATCGCAGCTCAGGCTCTCGGTATTGCAGAAGGCGCACTGGATGCAACCATCGCTTATACAAAAGAGAGAAAACAGTTTGGACGTTCCATCGCAATGCAGCAGAATACCCAGTTCCAGTTAGCAGACATGGCAGCTAAGATTGAAGCGGCTCAGATGCTGGTTTACAAGGCAGCTATGGCAAAAGCTACTCAGAAAGTTTACTCTGTGGAAGCAGCAAAGGCAAAATTATTTGCAGCAGAGGTTGCCATGGACGTAACTACCAGATGCGTACAGCTTTTCGGCGGATACGGATACATCAGAGAGTACGATGTAGAGCGTATGATGCGTGACGCCAAGATTACAGAAATCTATGAAGGAACTTCCGAAGTTCAGCGTATGGTTATTTCCGGCGCACTGTTGAAATAGCCGCGATAAGCAAAGAAAAATAAAACATAAGGAGTGAATTACCGTGAAAATCGTTGTATGTATAAAACAGGTACCAGATACCAAAGGCGGAGTGAAATTCAATCCAGATGGTACTCTGGACAGAGGTGCAATGCTTACCATCATGAATCCCGACGACAAAGCCGGACTGGAAGCAGCACTCAGATTAAAAGAGCAGTATGGTGCGGAAGTTACCGTACTTACCATGGGACTTCCCAAAGCAGACGAAGTTCTTCGTGAAGCAATGGCAATGGGTGCCGATAAAGGTATCCTTGTAACAGACAGAGTATTGGGAGGAGCAGATACATGGGCTACCTCTACCACAATTGCAGGAGCAATCCGGAATCTGGAATATGACCTGATTATCACAGGACGTCAGGCTATCGACGGAGATACCGCTCAGGTTGGGCCGCAGATTTCCGAACATCTGGATATCCCTGTAATTTCCTATGCACAGGAAATCAAAATTGACGGAGACTATGTAGTAGTTCAGCGTCAGTATGAAGATAGATATCATGAATTAAAAGCAAAAATGCCGTGTCTGGTAACCGCTCTTTCTGAATTGAACGAGCCGCGTTATATGACGCCGGGCGGAATTTTTGACGCATATGACAAAGAAGTAACCGTATGGGGCCGGGCAGATCTGAAAGATGTGGACGATTCTGACCTTGGTTTGAAAGGATCACCTACCAAGATTGCAAAAGCATCTGATAAAGTAAAGAAAGGTGCCGGAGAAAAAGTTGTTCCCGATACACCGGAAGATGCAGTTGCCTATATTACAGGTAAACTGAAAGAGAAACACGTAATCTAATATATCCGTAAAAATAAGGAAAGTGGTGAAAATAATGGGTTTAGAAGCATATAAAGGAGTATATGTCTTTGCACAGCAGGTAGATAATGTATTAAGCGGAATTGCTTTTGAGCTGCTTGGCAAGGCAAAAGACCTGGCAAAAGATTTAAATACAGATGTAACAGCAGTACTGATTGGTTCAGACGTGAAAGGTCTGGCAGACCAGCTTGCAGAGTATGGCGCTGATAAGGTAATCGTTGTGGACGATCCGGAACTGAAAGAATACAGAACAGAGCCTTATACCCATGCACTTGCATCTGTTATCAACGAATACAAACCGGAAATTATGCTGGTAGGCGCTACCGCAATCGGCCGTGACCTTGGCCCCCGCGTATCTGCAAGGGTAAAAACAGGTCTGACCGCAGACTGTACCGTACTGGAAATCGGCGATTTCCCGCTGAATCCTGTTCCGGGTAAAGAAGATGAGCAGAAACACAATCAGTTACTGATGACCCGTCCTGCATTCGGCGGCAATACCATTGCAACCATTGCATGTCCGGATAACCGTCCTCAGATGGCAACCGTACGTCCTGGCGTTATGCAGAAAATTGACCCCATTAAGGGCGCAAAAGCAAACGTGGTAGAGTACAATCCCGGATTTGCTCCTAATGATAAATACGTTGAAATCCTGAACGTGGTAAAGGCTGTAAAAGAAACAGAAGATATCATGGAAGCAAAGATTCTGGTGTCCGGCGGACGTGGAGTAGGAAGTGCAGAGAACTTCAAAATGCTGCAGGATCTGGCAGATGTAATCGGCGGAACCGTAAGCTGCTCCCGTGCAGTAGTGGAAAACGGATGGAAGCCGGTAGATTTGCAGGTAGGACAGACCGGTAAGACCGTTCGCCCGAACGTATACTTTGCAATCGGTATTTCCGGAGCAATCCAGCACGTGGCTGGTATGGAAGAAGCAGACATCATCATCGCAATCAACAAAGATGAAGACGCTCCAATCTTTGACGTAGCTGACTATGGCGTAGTTGGAGATTTACATAAAGTTGTTCCGGCTCTGACAGAAGCACTGAAAGCTGAAATGGCAAAATAGTACATCTGAAACTATGACAGGTGTGATTTCCGGTGATGATAAGTTCATAACCGGGGTCACACCTGTTTCTGATTCTACAGGAAAGACCTTGCTACGCTAATGTATGAAAGTGGCTGTCCACTTTTTTGTTCTCTTATAGGAAATACCGTGTTACTGAGAAGTGCTAAAGTATATAGATTTCCTATAAGAGAAAGCCCACCGGGCGGGATGCGCAGCTCGCGGAGAGGAAATATATTGCCAGGCAATCCGCTCGCGCGCAGCAAACCCTCCAGGTCCCTCAAGAATGAGGGATTCAGGGAGTTGAAGCGGACCTGACCGCTTTGTTCCATAAACTGCGGTGAAGATAATGAAAAATACACTGATGATTTTCTGGCTGTTTGTCCTGTTGCTGACAGGCTGGAGCCAGTGGGAGAGGGGCCGGAACCTTTATTCCGTATCCGGGAATTCTGTTTTGAAAGAAACGGGCATATGCGGTGAAGGAATCTCTGAGAGAATACCGGAAGGAAAAGAAATAATTTCAGATTCGGAGCGGTTCATAGAAAAAATCCTGAACTGGGGCGGGGAAGCATTTCTGGGCGGGTATCCTGCAGATACGTCTTTTTTTCAATGGTTTCGCGGACAGTATGGGGAGGAAAATTTATCTGCTCTGAAGGAGGCAGCCGGAAACCCGGAGCAGGATGCGGAAAGCTGGTATCAGATTACCGGGAAATCCATTCATACTCTCTGGAGCGAATACTGCAGAGATACGGGACTTTACCCGGAGTATGGGGAGATAAAACTGTATGAAAAGGAGTGCGGGGAGCCGGACCGGGCTGTGATGGATTTTACAGGAGACGTCAATCTGGCGGAAGGCTGGTCCACCACCAGGTATCTGGACGGGAGAGCAGGAGGCATTCAGGACTGTTTTTCGCCGGCGCTGCTGACAGAAATGAGACAGGCGGATATACTTATGATAAATAATGAATTTGCCTACAGCACCAGAGGAAATCCTCTGCCGGGGAAAAGCTATACCTTCCGGGCCAGTCCGGAACGGGTCTCTGTTTTGCAGGAACTGGAAACAGATATTGTGTCTCTGGCGAATAACCATGTATTTGATTTTGGCGAGGAAGCCCTGCTGGACACGCTGGATACTCTGGAACAGGCAGGAATTCCCTGTGTGGGAGCCGGAAGAAATCTGGAGGAAGCCATGGAGCCTGTCTACTTTATTGTAAATGGAAGAAAAATCGCCATTGTATCCGCCACTCAGATTGAGCGTTCCGCCAGTTACACCAGGGAAGCCACGGAAACCAGCGGAGGCGTACTGAAAACCCAAAATCCCGATAAATTTCTGCAGGTGATTGAAAAAGCAGAGAAGCAGAGCGACTGTGTCATTGCTTTCGTTCACTGGGGAACGGAAAACACCAGCTATTACGGGACAGATCAGACAGAACTGGGAGCAGCCTTTATTGAAGCCGGGGCAGATGTTGTGGTGGGCGGCCATACCCACTGCCTGCAGGGATTTGATTTTTATAATGACAAACCCATAATATACAGTCTGGGAAACTTCTGGTTTAATAACAGGACGCTGGATACGGGAATTTTCCAGGTAATCCTCCATACGGACAGCAATCAGACAGAGGTTCGTTTTTTGCCCTGTGTGCAGCGGGGCTGTATCACATCCCTGACGGAAGAACCGCAGGAAAAACAGCGAATTCTGGATTTTATGCAGCGGATTTCCGCGCCGGGGGTCCAGGTGGACGGGGAAGGATATGTTATCCCATAAACTGATTGTATTTTCCGGTCAGAGTGTGTTATAATGTGCACGGATATTATACCGCCCGGATGGGAACAGGTTACCATATCATATTGTAAAATTATCAAATCAGAACAGAGAAAGGAAGATGAACATCTTATGAGCAGGAAACCCACAGTATTGATGATTCTGGATGGTTTTGGTTTAAATGAAAAGCAGGAAGCAAATGCGGTGTATGAGGCAAATACACCCAATATCGACGGACTGATGAAGGACTGTCCTTTTGTCAGAGGTTATGCCAGCGGACTTTCCGTAGGACTTCCCGACGGACAGATGGGGAACTCCGAGGTAGGCCATCTGAATATGGGAGCCGGAAGAATTGTTTATCAGGAGCTGACCAGAATTACCAAAGAAATTGAAGACGGAGATTTCTTTAAGAATGAAGCGCTGCTGAAGGGCATGAAGAATGCAAAAGAGAACAATTCCGCCCTGCACCTCTACGGACTGTTATCCGATGGAGGCGTACACAGCCACAATACCCATTTATACGGACTGCTGGAACTGGCAAGACGGGAAGGGATTGAGAAAGTGTACGTACACTGCTTCCTGGACGGACGTGATACGGCTCCCACTTCCGGAAAAGGATTTATGGAAGAACTGGAAGCAAAAATGAAGGAAATCGGCGTGGGAGAAATCGCTACGGTATCCGGGCGTTATTACGCCATGGACCGTGACAACCGCTGGGACAGAGTGGAGAAGGCATACAAAGCCCTTGTCCTGGGAGAAGGAAACCGCACGTCCAATGCAGTGGAGGCGGTGGCAGCTTCCTATGCGGAAGCTGTAACGGATGAATTTGTGGTTCCCACCGTAGTGGAAAAGGACGGGAAGCCGGTGGCAACCATCCAGGACAAAGATACCATTATTTTCTTCAATTTCCGTCCTGATCGGGCGAGAGAGATAACCAGAACCTTCTGTATGGATGAATTTGACGGATTTGACAGAGGGCCAAGAAAAGATGTGACCTACATCTGCTTTACCGAGTATGATGTGACCATCCCCAATAAAACAATTGCATTCCACAAAGTGGAGCTGACCAATACATTCGGAGAATTTCTGGCAGCCAACGGCAAGACCCAGGCCAGAATTGCCGAGACAGAGAAATATGCCCATGTTACTTTCTTTTTCAACGGAGGCGTGGAAGAGCCCAATCAGGGAGAAGACCGTATTCTGGTAAATTCCCCCAAAGTTGCAACTTACGACCTGAAACCGGAAATGAGCGCATACGAGGTATGCGACAAGCTGGTGGACGCCATCAAATCCGACAAATATGATGTGATTATCATTAACTTTGCCAATCCTGACATGGTGGGCCATACCGGTGTGGAAGCGGCAGCCATCAAGGCTGTGGAAGCAGTGGATACCTGCGTGGGAAAAGCAGTGGCAGCATTGAAAGAAGTGGACGGCGTTATGTTCCTGTGCGCAGACCATGGAAATGCGGAGCAGCTGATTGATTACAATACAGGGGAGAGCTTTACGGCCCATACCATCAATCCGGTTCCCTTTATTCTGATTAACTATGATGATGCATATACCCTGCGGGAGGGCGGCTGCCTGGCAGATATTGCGCCTACTTTAATCGAAATTATGGGAATGGAGCAGCCGGAAGAGATGACCGGAAAATCACTGCTGGTAAAACGATAAGACATGGAGGAATCAATGAGCATTCAGGAATTTAAACCGATAAAAGAAGGAAAAGTACGTGAGGTCTATGACAACGGGGATAACCTGATTATCGTGGCCACAGACAGGATTTCCGCCTTTGATGTTATTTTAAAAAACAGAATTACACAAAAAGGTGCGATTTTAACAAAGATGTCGAAGTTCTGGTTTGATTTTACCAGAGATATTGTGCCGAATCATATGATTTCCACAGAAACGTCAGATATGCCGGAATTTTTCCGCAGTGAGAATTTTGACGGAAACAGCATGAAATGTAAGAAACTGGATATGCTTCCCGTGGAGTGTATTGTGCGGGGCTATATTACAGGAAGCGGCTGGGAGAGCTATCAGAAAAATGGTACCGTATGCGGAATCAGGCTTCCCGAAGGGCTGAAAGAATCCGATAAACTGCCGGAGCCCGTCTATACTCCCACCACCAAGGCGGAGCTCGGACTTCATGACGAACATATTACCTTTGAGGAAAGTGTGGAGATTCTGGAGAAGCTCCATCCGGGCAGAGGCGCGGATTATGCGAAACAGATTCAGGAATATACCATTCGGTTATATGAAAAGTGTGCGGAATATGCCCGGAGCAAAGGAATCATTATTGCCGATACCAAATTTGAATTCGGACTGGATGAAAATGGATGCGTGGTTCTGGGAGATGAAATGCTGACCCCGGACAGCTCCAGATTCTGGCCTCTGGAAGGCTATGAGCCTGGAAAATCCCAGCCCTCTTTTGATAAACAGTTTGTGAGGGACTGGTTAAAGCAGAATCCGGACAGTGATTACCTGCTGCCGGAGGAAGTTGTCACAAAAACAGTGGACAAATATAAAGAGGCATATGAACTTTTAACCGGAGAGAAATTCGCATAAAACTGACTGGAGAATATATGGATAACAGAAAAAGGGATTTTAGCCTGGATAAACCGCAGGAAGAATGCGGTGTGTTCGGAATGTATGATTTTGACGGCAACCATGTGGCTTCCACCATTTACTATGGGCTGTTTGCACTGCAGCACAGAGGCCAGGAAAGCTGCGGAATTGCAGTCAGCGAGACCGCAGGCCCCAGAGGGAAGGTGACTTCCCATAAAGGCATGGGACTGGTCAATGAAGTATTTACCCAGGAATCACTGGAGGGAATGAAGGGAGATATCGGCGTGGGGCATGTGCGCTATTCCACTGCCGGGGCTTCCACCCGTGAAAATGCACAGCCGCTGGTACTGAACTATGTAAAAGGAACCCTTGGGCTGGCCCATAACGGGAATCTTATCAACGCAGGCGAGCTGCGGAAAGAACTGGAATACACCGGAGCGATTTTTCAGACCACCATTGATTCGGAAGTGATTGCATACCACATTGCCAGAGAGCGTTTAAAGTCCCATACCGTGGAGGAAGCGGTACGCCGGGCGGCGGAGAAAATCAGAGGAGCCTATGCCCTGGTGATTATGAGCCCCCGAAAGCTCATTGGCGTCCGGGACCCCTTTGGCTTTAAACCTCTCTGTATCGGAAAGCGCGATAATGCCTGGATCATCGCATCGGAAAGCTGCGCGCTGGAAACGGTCGGAGCGGAGTTTGTGCGGGACGTACTGCCGGGAGAAGTGGTAGCCATTACACCGGAAGGAATCAAATCCGATACCAGCCTCTGTCTGCCGAAAGAGCAGGAGGCCAGATGTATTTTTGAGTATATTTATTTCGCAAGGCCGGACAGCCATATCGACGGCGTCAGCGTTTATGGCGCCAGAATCAAAGCAGGGCGTTTTCTGGCCATGGATTCTCCGGTGGAGGCGGATCTGGTGACGGGAGTACCGGAATCGGGCAATGCGGCGGCTCTTGGATATTCCCTGGAATCGGGAATTCCCTACGGGACAGCCTTTGTAAAAAACGGTTATGTGGGTCGGACCTTTATTAAACCGGGGCAGAGCAGCCGGGAGTCCGGCGTGCGGGTGAAGCTGAATGTGCTGAGGGAAGCAGTCAGAGGTAAACGAATCATTATGATTGACGATTCCATTGTCCGGGGAACCACCTCGGACCGTATCGTGCGTATGCTCCGGGAGGCAGGAGCCGCTGAGGTGCATGTGCGGATTTCTTCGCCGCCCTTTCTGTGGCCCTGTTATTTTGGAACGGATATTCCGGAGCGGGAGCAGCTGATTGCATACAACAGGTCTGTGGAAGAAATCCGCCAGATTATCGGTGCGGATACATTAGGCTACCTGAATATCTCGCGTCTTCAGGAGATGGCGGAAGGACTGCCCATCTGTAAAGGCTGTTTTTCAGGAGAATATCCCCTGGAGCCACCCACAGAAGACATCAGAGGAGATTATGACAGATAGCAGTGCAGCGGACAAAGGAAGGAGAACATACCATGTCGACAGACAGATATAACAGCCCCTTATCAGAGCGATATGCCAGTAAGGAAATGCAGTATATTTTTTCACCGGATATGAAATTCCGTACCTGGAGGAAGCTCTGGATAGCCCTTGCGGAAACAGAGCTGGAACTGGGTTTAAGTGAAAACGGAAAACCTGTCATTACACAGGAACAGATAGAGGAACTGAAAAGCCATGCGGAGGATATCAATTATGAGGTGGCCAGGGAACGGGAAAAGCTGGTAAGGCATGATGTGATGAGCCATGTATACGCTTATGGGCAGCAGTGCCCCAAAGCGGCAGGTATTATCCATCTGGGCGCAACCTCCTGCTATGTGGGAGACAATACGGATGTTATTGTCATGAGAGAAGCCCTGAAGCTGGTGCATCGGAAGCTGGTGAATGTGATTGCGGAACTGGCCAGATTTGCCGATACCTATAAGAATCTGCCAACCCTTGCCTTTACCCATTTTCAGCCGGCCCAGCCCACCACCGTAGGAAAACGGGCCTCTCTTTGGCTGCAGGAATTTCTGATGGATCTGGAAGATCTGGAATACGTGATGGGAAGTCTGAAGCTGCTGGGCTCCAAGGGAACCACCGGAACCCAGGCAAGTTTCCAGGAGCTGTTTGCAGGAGATCAGGAAACCATTGACAAAATTGACCCCATGATTGCAGAGAAAATGGGATTTTCAGAGTGTTATGCTGTGTCCGGACAGACTTATTCCAGGAAAGTGGATACCAGAGTGCTGAACGTCCTTGCAGGAATTGCCGCCAGCGCTCATAAAATGTCCAATGATATCCGTCTGCTCCAGCATTTGAAGGAAGTGGAAGAGCCTTTTGAGAAAAACCAGATTGGCTCCTCCGCCATGGCATATAAGAGGAACCCCATGCGCAGCGAGCGGATTGCTTCCCTGGCCCGGTATGTGATGGTGGATGCAATGAATCCGGCCATTACCTCTGCTACCCAGTGGTTTGAGCGTACCCTGGATGATTCTGCTAATAAACGCCTTTCCGTACCGGAGGGCTTTCTTGCGGTAGACGGAATTCTGGATTTATGCCTGAACGTGGTGGACGGTCTTGTGGTATATGAGAAAGTAATCCGCAAACATATGATGGCGGAACTGCCTTTTATGGCAACGGAAAATATCATGATGGACGCGGTGAAAAATGGCGGAAACCGTCAGGAAATGCATGAGAAAATCCGTCAGCTTTCCATGGAAGCAGGAAAGCATGTAAAAGAAGAAGGAAAAGATAATAATCTGCTGGATCTGATTGCGGCAGACCCGGCCTTTAACCTGACCCTGGAAGAACTGGAGCAGTCCATGGAGCCTTCCAGATATGTGGGCAGAGCGCCTCTCCAGGTGGAGAAATTCCTGGCACAGGAGGTCCGGCCGGTTTTGGAGAAGAATAAAGAGATTCTTGGCATGACAGCCGAGATTAATGTATAGGTTTTCAGAAAAAGGGAATGTATCAGGGCGGAAAGAGCCCTGATACATTCTTGCTGTATGGGTGGTAAAAATGAGATATATAGAAACAGGCAAAGTGGAACCGGGGATGATTCTGGGAAAGGGCATTTATGATTTTTCCGACCGCATTTTGCTGGCAGATGGAAAAATGCTGACAGAGGAGCTGATTAACCGGCTGGCTGAGCTGGGTTACGCAGGTATTTATATAGAGGATGAGCTGTCCAAAGACATCCGTATTCAGGAGGCCATTTCCACAGAACTGCGCAACGCTGCGGTTCGTTCTCTGCAGGAGCTGAACCTGGAGAAGGCCCTGGAATTTGCGGAGAAAATTGTGGACCAGATTCTGGAGGCGAAAACCGTCTCGCTGGATTTGATGGATATGCGTTCTTTTGACGATTATACTTACCGCCATTCCGTCAATGTGGCTGTGCTGTCTACGGTAATTGCCATGGGAATGGGGTATGGAAGAGAGGATTTAATTGATTTGTGCGTGTCGGCAGTTTTTCATGATCTGGGAAAAATGCTGATTGACAAAGATATTCTGAACAAGCCGGGAAAGCTGAATCCACAGGAATTTGAAATCATGAAACAGCACCCTCAGCTGTCTTATGACATGCTGGCGGAAAAGTGGAATATACCTGCAAGAGTGCGGATGGGCGCACTGTGCCATCACGAAAATGAGGATGGCAGCGGCTATCCGAAAGGTCTGACCGGTGAAAAAATCCATCCCTTTGCGAAAATCATCCATGTGACAGACGTGTATGACGCTCTGTCATCCAAACGCCCTTATAAAGAAGCCTGTTCTTTTTCTGAAGCCCTGGAGTATCTGATGGGCGGCTGCGGAACCATGTTTGATAAAAAAGTGGTAGAAGCATTTTTAAATTATGTACCGGTTTATCCCAAAGGTTCCATGGTGGAACTGTCAGACGGCAGGGAGGCTCTTGTGGTGGAAAATTATCCCCGGAATCTGCTGCGGCCCCAGCTTCGCCTGACGGACGGAACTACCCTGGATTTGCTGAAAGGACGGGAAAACTGGAATCTGACCATTCTCCGGCAGGCCGGAGGCGCCCTGGCGCAGCCTTACGAGTCCTGATATTCGTTTTTATGCATATTTTCTGTAATTTTGCAGATACTGGAAGCAGACAGGAATATGCGAAAGGAGAACGGATATGAGCTTATGTTTGAAAATTACGGAGGTCCATGCACGGGAAATTCTGGATTCCAGAGGCAATCCCACCGTTGAGGCAGATGTAACGGTGGAAACCACCAGCAATGGAAAGAAAACCACAGGAAGGGCGGCGGTGCCTTCCGGAGCTTCCACCGGGCAGTTTGAGGCGGTGGAATTAAGAGACGGGGAACCCAGATATTTCGGACTGGGGGTTCAGAACGCCGTAAAGCATGTCAATGATAAAATTGCCAAGGCATTAACAGGCAAAAACGCTCTGAATCAGGTGGAAATTGACCGTATTCTCATTGCGGAGGACGGAACAGACGACAAAATCAATCTGGGAGCCAACGCCATGCTGAGTGTGTCTCTGGCGGTGGCGCGGGCTGCTGCAAAAGCCATGGAGCTTCCTCTGTATCAGTATCTGGGCGGCGTCAGCGCCAGACAGATGCCGGTTCCAATGATGAATATTTTAAACGGAGGCCGCCATGCAGACAACACCGTGGATTTTCAGGAATTTATGATTATGCCGGTGGGCGCGAAAAGTTTCCGGGAAGGACTGCGCATGTGCGCGGAGGTATATCATAATCTGAAAAAAATCTGCGAAAAAGAAGGCCTCTCCACAGCAGTGGGAGACGAAGGAGGCTTCGCGCCGGATTTGCCGGATACTGTTTCCGTGCTGGAACTGATTATTCAGGCCGTGCAGGCGTCCGGATATGTGCCGGGAGAAGATTTTAAAATAGCCCTGGACGCGGCAGCCAGCGAGCTGTACGATGAGAAGACAGGATTGTATCATTTTCCGGGAGAATCCCGTGTCAAAGGGGAAAAGGTTGCCCGCAATACCGGCGATATGATTGCATATTACACAGAGCTGATTGAGAAATTTCCCATTATTTCCATTGAGGACGGTCTGGATGAGGAGGACTGGGACGGATGGCAGGCCATGACAGAATGCCTGGGTGAACGGATTCAGCTTGTGGGCGACGATTTGTTTGTAACCAATACGAAACGTCTGGACGCGGGAATCAAGCTGAAAACTGCAAATGCCATACTGATTAAGGTTAATCAGATCGGGACGCTGACAGAGGCCATGGAAGCTATCGAAACTGCCCATAAAAATGCTTACCGGGCTGTGATTTCCCACCGTTCCGGCGAAACGGAGGATACCTTTATCGCCGATCTGGCAGTGGCGGTAAATGCAGGCCAGATTAAGACGGGAGCCCCCTGCCGGGCAGAACGTACGGCCAAATACAACCAGCTTCTCAGAGTGGAGGAACAGCTTGGCATTGTGGCCGAGTATAAGAACCCTTTTAACAAATTCTGATATTCTGACATTTATTTCAAATATGGATTCCGGAGCTTTCTCATTGAAAAAGCCCCGGAATCTGTTATAATAAAAACCAGATAGAGACGGTGTTTTTGCAGAAAGGTACGGGGCGGTTATGAAATAATTTCAATTTGAATATCATGATCCGGAAGTATTTTCCGGAGAACTTTCAGAATCCAGACGCTGGTGTGAAGAACAGCGGATTTCCCAAAAGATATTTCAGATATATTCCGAAGTACTGGAGCCGGAAGTGCTGCAGTCTGTATGTGCGGCAGTGGAAGAAATATTTCCGGACACGCCCTATATGGGCTGTTCCACCAGCGGAAATATTATTGACTGTCGGTTGTCCGGAAACATTACGGTGGTGTGTACGGTGTTTGAGCTTCCCTCCACGCAGGTGAAGCTGTTCCAGTATGATTTGTCAAAGGACAGTGTGGGGCACATTACCGATGAGATTCTGGTGGAAGCAGAAGAAAATCCCTGGGTGAAGGCCATGGAAATGTTTTTTACCATTCCGGAAGGCTCTACGACTCGATTTTGCGACGGACTGAAAAATATACGGCCGGATATTCAGATTTTCGGCGGTGTTGCCTGCAGCGATGATATAACCAGTGATGATTCCTGTGTGTTTTCCAAAGGGGCGGACATTTCCGAACGGTCCATCGTGATATTGTTTTACGGGGGTGAAGAATTCCATGTGGAATCTATAAATGTAACAGGATGGAAACCGCTGGGCCGGAAGTTCCATGTGACCAAATCCAATGGTTCGGTATTACAGGAACTGGATGGAATTCCTGCTTATGATGTGTACCGTAAATATCTGAATATTAAAAATGATGAGAATTTTTTCTATAATACGCTGGAATTTCCATTATTCTATGAGCATAATGATACCACCATACTGCGTACTCCCGTAGCCAGCAACGAGGATGGCTCCATTACCATGACCTCAGATATGGACATTGGCTCGGTGGTACGGATTTCCTACGGAGATCCGGGTACTATTGTTGAGAGTATCAAACAGGACAGCAGGAAGATTGCAGAATTTGCACCTGATTTATTACATATTTTTTCCTGTGCCGCCAGACGTACGTTCTGGACCACCAAAGAACCCACTTATGAGATTTATCCCTTCCGGGAAATTTCATCTTCCAGCGGATTTTTTTCCCATGGAGAATTTCTGCGGACCGGCGGGAACCTGAATCAGCACAATGTAACCCTTGTAATCGCCGCCATGCGGGAAGGGGAGAAAAAGGTTTCCGTATCTGCAGGCAGTTCCCCGGAGGAAAATTCCCTGTCAAAGGTGCCGCTGGTGTCACGTCTGGCCACGTTCATCAGTATGACATCCCTGGAACTGGAGGAGATTAATCAGAAGCTGGAGCAGGCCAATGAGAAATTAAAGACAGCGGCCATTATTGACGGGCTGACAGGGCTTTATAACAGGAGGGAAATACAGGCACAGATAGAGGCGGCCATTGCCGGTGAACCGAATCGGAAATTTTCGCTGGTCATGCTCGATATAGACAATTTCAAGCAGGTGAATGACACTTACGGCCATCAGGCCGGAGATGCGGTCATTATTGGACTGGCCAATCTTCTGAACAGTGAAAAGTCGGATTATATGCGGAATGTTTCTTCCGGGCGATGGGGCGGGGAAGAATTTATGATGCTGCTTCATGATACGGAACTTTCCGCCGCTTCCTATATTGCGGATTTGATTCGCCAGTGTTTTGCCAATACGGATTTCCCGGCCATGCGGACCCAGACAGTCAGCCTTGGGGTAACTCAGGCCAGAGAAGACGATACGCTGGATAAGCTGTGCACCCGTGTGGATGCAGCCCTCTACAAAGCCAAGAAGAATGGGAAAAACAGGGTTGTTGTTATCTGAAATGATATTGCAGAGCAACAGTTTACAGACTTTCTTTTTGCTCTGTGAGATTATTTTCAGATTGATTTTGAAACACTTTCCACATATTCCATGAAAAGAGAACATGATTGAAATTCCTGTCGAACTGTGGTAATATTTCGATTATGGAAAAGTGCCCATGACAGGGGCGGCAGCCTCCCGAACCAATGACCGGTTCTTCGGAATACATAGGAAGGGAGGTGCGTATCATGACAGCTGCGGATATTATTTTAATATTCATTGGGATTATTGGCTTGCTGATATCCTCTGGAAGTTTGATTGTTGCGTTTCTGACCTTTCTCGATAAGAGAAGTAAGAAGAAATAAAAATGCCTAACCTGTCTGCCAGCAGGTTAGGCGGTGCTCAATAGAGCATTTTCCCAATCAAGAGGCATCCACCCCTGGGAGTGGGTGCTTTTCTTATGTCCAATATACCATAATCTGTGCAGAGTTTCAAGTGCTTTCTTCTGAAGGTGATGTTCTTTGGTAACAGTTTGTTACTGTTCAGTAAAAACTTCTTGAAAAATATTCCTGAATGTGATACTATAAAACAGGTTGTGAACAGAACAGTCACAGGAGGTACGGAAAATGGCAGTATTAAAAACGATTTTAATGGTAATATTTATTTTAATAAGTATTGGACTGACAGTCATTGTTTTGATGCAGGAAGGAAAATCGGCAGGACTTGGAACCATCAGCGGTGCGGCAGACACTTACTGGGGCAGGAACAAGGGACGTTCCAGAGAGGGAATTCTGGTGAAGATTACCAGGGTATTGGTGGTTCTGTTTCTGGTGATTGCCGCTGTATTGAATATTGGAAGTTTTTAACCAGCCGTCTGCGAAGCTGCAGGCAGCGTATATGTGGTACAGAAGAGACTGTCGGTTTTGTTCCGGCAGTCTTTTTTATCTTACAGGAAAGACCTTGTCACACTAACGTGTGAAAGTGTCTTCCTGTAAGATAAAACCATTATGCACAGCTCGCGGAGCGGAAATTTATTGCTGCGCAATCCGCTCGCGCGCGAAGAATGTGCTTGCGCATTCTTATTTATGGAGAATATATATGGAAAAAGAATTATTGGAAAGCAGAAAAAATATGATATTTGAATTCATGTGCAGTGACCTTTACGTGCCCATGAAGCTCAAAGAACTGGCCATTCTGATGGATGTGCCCAGAGAAGACAGAGATGACCTGGAACAGGTGCTTTCGGAACTTCAGAAAGAAGGAAAAATAGAAGTTTCCAGACGGGGTAAATACTCCAAAGCAGAAAGCAGGTTCCTGTGCGGGACTTTTACCGGAAATGTGCGGGGCTTCGGTTTCGTCAGTGTGGAGGGGGAAGAGAAAGATATATTCATACCGGAAGCCCGGGTGAACGGAGCCATGGACGGAGACCTGGTACAGATTTCCCTGCCGCCGGGAAAACCGTCAGGAAAACGCCGGGAAGGCGCGGTGGAGAAAATATTGCAAAGAGGTGTCACACGTCTGGTAGGTACCTTTCAGAAGAACAGCAGTTTTGGTTTTGTGGTGCCGGATAATCTGAAACTGGCGCAGGATGTATTTATCCCCAGGGAGTATTGCCGGGGAGCGGCGGACGGCCATAAAGTGGTGGTGGAACTCACGGAATATGGCGGCGACCGGAAGAAACCTGAAGGAAAAGTGGTGGAAATTATCGGGCATATCAATGATCCCGGAACGGATATCATGTCTATTGTAAAAGGATATGACCTGCCCATGGAATTTCCGGAAAAAGTTCTGAAACAGGCAGGAAACGTGGCCAGACCCGTGACCACAGCAGATATGGCAGGACGAAAAGATATCAGGGACTGGCAGACAGTGACCATTGACGGCGAGGACGCCAAAGATCTGGACGACGCCATCACCCTGACCAGAGAAGGAGAGAACTACCGTCTGGGCGTGCACATTGCAGACGTAACCAACTATGTGCAGGAGGGCAGCGCGCTGGATGCGGAAGCATTAAACCGGGGCACCAGCGTCTATCTGGTAGACCGGGTCATTCCTATGCTGCCCCACATTCTGTCCAACGGCATCTGTTCCCTGAATGCAGGAGAGGACCGACTGGCTTTAAGCTGCATTATGTTGATTGATAAAAAGGGAAATGTGGTGGACCACGAGCTGGCGGAAACAGTAGTCCGGTCAGACCGCCGCATGAGCTATACCAGTGTGCGGAAAATTCTGAAAGACCAGGACGAAGCGGAGCGGGCCGAATACCAGGAACTGGTGCCCATGTTTGAAAGAATGGAAGAACTGGCGGCCATATTGAGAGAGAAGCGGAGAAAACGCGGCTCCATTGATTTTGATTTCCCTGAGACAAAAATTATCCTGGACAGGCAGGGGAAACCCCTGGAAATCAAACCATACGAACGCAATGTGGCCACAAGAATCATTGAAGATTTTATGCTGCTGGCAAACGAGACCGTGGCTCAGGATTTTTTCTGGCAGGAGCTTCCATTTGTATACCGGACCCACGATACACCTGATTCGGAGAAAATCAGGAAACTGGGCCTTTTTATCAATAACTTCGGGTATTCCATCAGAATCGGTCAGGAAGAGATTCATCCGAAAGAACTGCAGAAGCTGCTGGATAAAATCGAAGATACTCCGGAAGAACCTTTAATCAGCAGGCTGACGCTGCGCTCCATGAAGCAGGCCAGGTATACCACCATTAATACCGGACATTTCGGCCTTGCCGCCCAGTATTACTGTCATTTTACTTCGCCTATCCGGCGTTATCCTGATTTACAGATTCACCGGATTATCAAGGAAACCCTCAGAGGGAAGATGACGGAGAAACGGATTACCCATTATGAAGCAATTCTGCCCCAGGTGGCAGTCCGCTCCAGCCAGATGGAGCGGCGGGCCGATGAGGCGGAGCGGGAGACGGAAAAACTGAAAAAGGTGGAATACATGTCGGAGCATATCGGAGAAACCTTTGATGGGGTGATTTCCAGCGTTACATCCTGGGGAATGTATGTGGAACTGCCCAATACGATAGAAGGCATGATTCATGTGACCAGCCTGAAAGACGATTACTACCATTATCATGAAGACACCTGCGAACTGGTGGGAGAAGCTGCCGGGAAACGTTACCGGCTGGGAGAGAAAATCCGGATTGTGGTGGCGGACACAGACCGGATGATGCGCACCATAAACTTTGTACTGCCTGAGGATGGGGAAGAACCAGACCTCGCTGCCATGCCGGAGTCTGAAGGACCGCAGGAAGAAAAGGAGCTGTAGATGGGAAAGGAAAGTATAAAATTAATTGCCAATAATAAGAAGGCATATCACGATTATTTCATAGAAGACAAATATGAAGCGGGGATTAGTCTGGCGGGGACAGAAGTAAAATCCCTGCGCATGGGAAAATGCTCTGTGAAAGAGTCCTTTATCCGGGTGGAAAAGGGAGAAGTCTTTATTTACGGAATGCATATCAGTCCCTATGAAAAGGGAAACATCTTCAATAAGGACCCCCTTCGTACCCGGAAACTTCTGCTCCACCGCCATGAAATTCATAAAATAGCAGGGAAAATGGCGGAAAAAGGGTATACGGTGGTGCCCCTGCAGGTGTATTTCAGGGGAAGCCTGGTGAAAGTGGAAATTGCCCTGGCACGAGGCAGGAAACTTTACGACAAACGTCAGGATATTGCGAAAAAAGATATGCGCCGGGAATCCGAGCGGGAATTTAAGGTGAAAAACCTGTACTGATTCCTTCTGAAAAGAGAATCGGCACAGGTTTCGCAGACCGCGGAAAGGCAGGTCATGCCCGCACCTGTGCCGGTTTACTGAATTACCACATTTTTGCCGTTGCGTTTGCCGATGTATAATTTCATATCTGCCCTGGCAATGGTGGACTCCACCGTCTGGTTTTTGTGATGGTGAGCAACGCCCATGGTAATGGTGTGATGAATTCTGGAATCCTGAAAATCAGTGTCGGTTCCGGCAATGGTGCTGCGGATTTTATCCGCCAGGGCGGCAGCCTCATCGGAGGTATATTCATTCAGAAGAAGCAGAAGTTCTTCGCCGCCCCAGCGGCATACATAGCTGCCTTCCGGCACAAAGCTCTGAATCATCCTGGCAATATGCTTCAGTACTTCATCTCCGCATTCATGTCCGTAAGTATCATTGATTTTCTTAAAATCATCAATATCACACATAACCAGACAGAACGGCCGCTCTGCCTGAAAAGCATCAGAGAGGAATCTGGCCATACTCCAGCGGTTGTAAAGTCCGGTCAGGGCGTCAATCCCTGCAATCTGTCCCAGCATTTTATTTTCTTCGAACAGTTTGCTGAAAGAAGCACGTACGTCAATCATAAACAGAATGGAGAAAATCGTAATAAATGCAAAGGTGCACAGGGAATTAAAGGTATAAAGAACATGAAAAACTCTTCTGTCCGGAAAGGTGTGCAGGGGAGGCGTGGAGCGTCCCATGAAATAACATCCGAAATAAGCGACGGCAGATAATATGCCGCAGACAAAAGGACTTATGATTTTATGCCGGGGAAAAGTGTAGGAAACGTAAAATCCGGCGGCTACCAGTGCCAGGAGAAACAGAGAAAAACCACTTTCCCAGCCGATGGTCCAGGTGGTGAAAATGGTGTTCAGAATAATCTCCCCGCAGGAAATATAATAAATAAGAGGGTAGGCCTCCTTCCGGAGCAGCCTTCGGCAGTAAAGGTAAGTCAGTGTGCTGAACAGACTGTAGACAGCCATGGAAGGGATGCGGATATACAGGAAAAAGAACAGAAAAAAAGTATGAACAGCCGCAAGAGAGTAGATGGTAAAGCTGTATTTGATTTTGTCCGTAATCGGGAGTTCTCCGGTAAGAATCCGTTTGCCGATTTCCTGTAATCTGTTCAATGCCGCTACCTCGATTCTGTTGTGGAAATAATTTCCGGTAAAATTCAATAAAACTATATCATATTTCACAAAAAAGGTAAAGGAATATATTTTTTGTAAATTTATAACTTTTAAAACGGTCCCATATGGTGTAGAATAGAGAATGATTATGAATTGAATGCTGGAAAATAAGAGGAATCGGTTTTTATGAGTAAAAAAATAGTTTTAATTGACGGGCACAGTATTCTGAACAGAGCTTTTTTCGGAATTCCCGATCTGACCAACACGGAAGGACTTCACACCAATGCGGTGTATGGATTCCTGAATATCATGTTCCGCATACTGGAAGAAGAAAAGCCGGAATACCTGACGGTGGCCTTTGACGTGCACGCACCTACCTTTCGGCATAAAATGTACGCGGATTATAAGGGGACAAGGAAACCCATGGCAGAAGAACTGCGCCAGCAGGTGCCGGTGATAAAAGAAGTTCTGAAGTCCATGAGAGTTGCCATTGTGGAGCAGGAGGGCTATGAAGCCGATGATATTCTGGGAACCATTGCCACCCGCTGCCAGCAGGAAGGACTGGAAGTGTCCCTGGTATCCGGGGACCGGGATTTGCTGCAGCTTGCCAGTGAGCATATTAAGATTCGTATTCCCAAAACAAAACGTACCGGAACGGAAATCGAGGATTATTACGGGGCGGATGTAAAGGAAAAATATCAGGTAACACCCAAAGAGTTTATTGATGTAAAAGCTCTGATGGGAGATACTGCCGATAATATTCCGGGAGTGCCTGGAATCGGCGAAAAGACAGCTACCGCCATAATAGCAGCTTACGGAAGCATTGAACATGCATATGAGCATGTGGAGGAACTCAGTCCGCCCAGAGCCAGAAAAAACCTGCGGGAGTTTTATGAACAGGCGCAGATGAGCAAAACCCTTGCCACCATTGAGGTAAACGCACCCATTTTCTACAGCCTGGAGGAGGCGGTGCTGGGTGATTTATTCACACCGGAAGCCTATGTGTGGATGAAGAAGCTGGAATTTCAGAATATGCTGAGCCGCTTTCAGGTGGAGGCGCCGACGACTTCGTCAGAACAGTATTTTCAGGAGATAACGGAATTCTCTCAGGCAGAGAAACTGTTTGCGGAAGCCGGGAAAGCAGAGGGCGTGGGGTTTCAGCTCCTGGCAGACCAGGAGGCAGCGACGGAGCAGGAGGGCCAGATTTCCATGGACAGCCTTCTGAGAACTCCAAAAGAGCAGGAAGCGTCCCGGCGTGGGGAACAGATTCTGGGAGCGGCTGTTTCCTTTGGAGAAGAACAGATATTTTTTGTAAAAACAGGGCCGGAGCTGACAGGCGCATGGCTGAGGCAGGCATTGGCTGACTTGCTGAAGCAGACAGGCTGGGCGGCAACCTTTGATTTGAAGCAGCAGCTTCCCTGGATTTCTCCGGGGCAGGAGGAGCGGAAAAAAACGGCTGACCTGCTGCTGGCGGCTTATCTTCTGAATCCTCTGAAAAATGATTATGCCTTTGACCACGTGGCGAAGGAACATCTGGACTGGATGGTGCCTTCCCGGACGGATTTGCTGGGCAAACTGTCTCTGGCTCAGGCAGCCAGGGAAAAGCCGGAAGAACTGTTCCGGTATGGCTGCTTTATGGCTGCAGCAGGATTTCAGGCGGCAAAAGTTCTGTTTCAGAAGCTGGAATCTACCGGTATGGAACAGCTTTTCCGGGAAATTGAGATGCCTCTGGTCTATACGCTGTATGAGATGGAGCAGGAAGGGGTCCGGGTGGACGGAGAAGCCCTGAAAATCTATGGGGAGAATCTTTTCGGCAAAATCACAGAGCTGGAACAGGAAATATATCAGGAAGCCGGAGAAGAATTTAATATCAATTCTCCCAAACAGTTAGGGGTTATTCTGTTTGACAAGCTGAAAATGCCCTATGGAAAGAAAACAAAAACAGGTTATTCCACAGCGGCGGATGTACTGGAGAAGCTGGCGGGGGATTATCCGCTGGTATCGAAGATTCTGGAGTACCGCCAGATGACAAAGCTGAAATCCACATATGCGGAGGGGCTTGTGGGCTGTATCCGAGAAGATGGAAGAATTCATTCCACTTTCCATCAGACCATTACAGCTACGGGCAGAATCAGCAGTACGGAGCCCAATCTGCAGAATATCCCAATCCGGATGGAACTGGGGCGGCAGATTCGGAAGGTATTTATCCCCGGAGAAGGCCGTGTTCTCATTGATGCGGATTATTCCCAGATAGAACTGCGGGTGCTGGCCCACATGTCGGGAGACGAGAATCTTATCGAGGCTTATCGGAAGGCTCAGGATATTCACCGGATTACAGCTTCCCAGGTATTCCATGTGCCCTTTGAGGAAGTGACATCTCTGCAGCGGAGAAATGCCAAGGCTGTGAATTTCGGCATTGTTTACGGAATTAGTTCTTTTGGTCTGAGCCAGGATTTAAGTATTACCAGAAAAGAAGCGGCACAGTATATTGATTCTTATTTTGAGACGTATCCAGGGGTGAAGGAATTTCTGGACAGGCAGGTGAAGGAAGCAAAAGAGCAGGGCTATGTTACCACCATGTTCGGCAGGAGACGTCCGGTGCCGGAACTGTCTTCCGGTAATTTCATGCAGCGGTCCTTCGGAGAACGGGTGGCCATGAATTCACCCATTCAGGGAACCGCGGCAGATATCATTAAGATTGCCATGATTCGTGTCAGTGAAAAGCTGAAAGAACAGGGGCTCCGTTCCCGGCTGATTCTGCAGGTACATGATGAGCTTCTCATCGAAGCCTGGGAGGAGGAGACAGAGCAGGTAAAGGCCATTCTGGAGCAGGAAATGGAAACGGCAGCCGACCTTTCCGTTAAGCTGGAGATTGACATGAAGCAGGGAAAAGACTGGTACGACGCACACTAAAATAACAGATTTGCAGGTGGCGCAGGAGAAACTGCCGCCATCAATCAAAGATAAAGGAGTTTTGTGGTATGCAGGTAATTGGAATTACAGGCGGAGTAGGAGCAGGAAAATCTGCTATCCTGGAATATTTGGAGCAGAATTACAGAGTAAAAAATCTGATTGCGGACAAAATTGCCCGGATGATGATGGAACCGGGAAGCGAATGCTACCGGAAGCTGCTGAAATTTCTTCCGGTGGAAGTGTATAACGAAGATGAGAGTATCAACCGTTCTGCGCTGGCGGCGGCAATCTTTACTTCGGAAGATTTGCGGAAACGTGTGAACGACGTCATGCATCCGGTGGTGAAGGAATACATTCTGAACCAGATTGAAGAACAGAAGCGCATGGGCCTTCTGGACTTTGTGATAATAGAAGCAGCCCTTCTGATTGAAGACAATTACGATGAAATCTGTGATGAACTCTGGTATGTGCGTACTTCGGAGGAAGTCAGGAAAAAACGTCTGATGCGTTCCAGAGGCTACACGGAAGAACAGGTGGAGCAGATGTTCGTAAGCCAGCTTTCTGATGAGGAATACCGGAAGAACTGTCAGGTCATCATTGAAAATAACGGAACCAGAGAAGAGACCTTTTATCAGGTAGCTCAGGCCATTAAGGAAAAAGGAGAGTTAAATAAGATGGAGCAGCAGTTAGACGGAGTTCCACTGGTATTTGGACTGGATATCGGAACCAGAAATGTGGTAGGTACCGTAGGCTATAAAGAAGACGATGATTTTTATGTAGTTGCCCAGTATGTAAAGGAACATGCCACACGTTCCATGCTGGACGGCCAGATTCATGATATTGGCCGGGTAGGGCGTACCATAAATGCTGTAAAAAAAGAACTGGAAGAGCAGAGCCGCCTTTCTTTGAACGAAGTATGTATTGCGGCGGCGGGACGCGTGCTGAAAACCGTTACCACCACAGTGGAATACAGCTTTCCGGAAGAAATTGTGGTGACCGGAGAAGATGTGCATACCCTGGATTTACTGGGAATTGAGAAGGCTCAGCAGATTTTAAATGAAAATAACGATACCAATTTTAAATTCTACTGTGTGGGATATTCCGTGGTAAAATATTACCTGAACGGAGATATTTTTTCCAATCTGGAAGGCCATAAGGCAGAAGTTATCAGTGCGGATATTATTGTAACCTTCCTGCCGGAAGACGTGGTGGACGGTCTGTATTCAGCCGTAGGCCTTGCAGGTCTGAAGGTTGCCAGCCTTACGCTGGAGCCTATCGCCGCCATCAATGTGGCCATTCCGGAAACGTTCCGGATGCTGAATATTGCTCTGGTAGACGTGGGAGCGGGAACCAGCGATATTTCCGTTACCAGGGACGGAAGCATCATTGCCTACGGCATGATACCCTGTGCCGGAGATGAGATTACGGAACTGCTGGTACAGCATTATCTGGTAGACTTTAAGACAGCGGAGCACATCAAGCTCAGCTCCACCACGGAAAAAGAAATTGAATATCAGGATATCATGATGATTAAACATACGGTGACTGCAGAGGAAGTATGGGATCTGATTCAGCCTCTGGTGTATAATCTGACAGAAGATATTGCATCTAAAATCAAAGAACTCAACGGCGGGGAAACCGTAAGCGCCACCTTTGTGGTAGGCGGCGGCGGAAAAGTCCATGGATTCGTGGAGCACCTGGCGGAAGAACTGGAACTGCCTCTGGAGCGCGTGGCGCTGAGAGGGGAAGAAGTGCTGCAGGAAATCCATTTTGAACAGCCGGAAATTAAAAAGGATCCACTGCTGGTAACGCCCATCGGTATCTGTATCAGTTATTATGACCAGAAAAATAATTTTGTATTTGTACGGTTTAACGGGGAACGGATTAAATTATATGACAATAATAAACTGACCATTGTGGACGCCGCTTTGCGGGCGGGCTTCCCCAACGAGCAGCTGTTCCCCCGAAGAGGAAAGGAAATTAATTTCTATGTCAACGGGAAAAAGCGGATTGTCCGCGGGGAGCCCGGAGAGTCCGCGGTAGTCCGTGTCAATGGCAGAGTGACCAGTATCAATGCTACACTGGAGCCCAACAGCGATATTGTAATTGAGCCTTCCACCATGGGAGAGGCGGCAGTCTGCCGTCTGGAAGAACTGGAGG
Organism: Lachnospiraceae bacterium JLR.KK002; assembly: GCA_036941025.1. Classification (NCBI taxonomy): domain Bacteria; kingdom Bacillati; phylum Bacillota; class Clostridia; order Lachnospirales; family Lachnospiraceae; species Lachnospiraceae bacterium JLR.KK002. The sequence goes on along the minus strand of JAYMNP010000001.1, from coordinate 2,192,701 downwards.
AATACGGAAGAGTAGTCATTACCTTTGAAGTAAACGGAAGGATGATTACCTGTCCCAGATTTGCAGAAGTAAACGGCAGTCTGGAGCCGCCTTATTATGAAATACAGGAAAACGACTGGGTGGAAATGCGCAATTTCTATACAGTAGCCCAGATTATGGAATTTATGGACGTGGAAATTGATATGGACAGCGAAATTCTGGTAAATAATAAGCCGGCAGATCTGGACACGCTGGTTTATGAGAATTTTTCTGTGGAATGGGATGTGATTTCTTATCGGACGCCCCCGTCAGAGATTGAGAATGTGTATAAACGTTCCGAACCGCTGGTAATGGAAGAAGGAGTACTTTCCGAACCGGAAGTTCCGGAACCGGTGATAGCAGAAGACTCTCAGTCTGAGCCGGAGAAAGCGGAAACAGCAGAGGCAAAAGCCCGGCCGGAATCGGTGAAAAGCGAAGCATCTAAAGCAGAATCCCGGCCGGAATCAGTAAAAAGCGAAACGCCCAAAGCAGAACCACAGCCGGAGCCGGTGAAAAGTGAAGCGCCCAAAGCAGAACCACAGCCGGAGCCGGTGAAAAGTGAAGCGCCCAAAGCAGAACCACAGCCGGAGCCGGTGAAAGCGGAAGCGCCTGAAGCAGAATCCCGGCCGGAACCGGTAAAACAGGAAGAATCAGCAATTCAGACGGAGCCTGTAAAGCCGGAGGATTCAGAATTTCAGCCGGAGGAGCGGGAACTGACCCAGGAAGAACTGGAAGAAAAGTTTCTCCAGTCTCAGCAGACGGTGGAAAGTGATATCCGGCCCACTATAATAAAGAAACCGGAAGTGAAGACGGTAAAGGCGAAACCGGAAACGGTTTCCCTGCAGGTAATTGTAAACAATGCGGCAGTTACTCTCACCGGCAAATCGTCCTATGTATTTGTGGATGTATTTGACGCAATATCCTTTGATTTGAACGCAGGAAACGGAAGGGCCATTGTTACCAGACTGAATAATGCAATGCCTTCTTATACCGCTCCTCTCCAGTATGGAGATGTGATTGAAATTTACTGGGAGGATTAGAGAACATGAAACTGTGCAGCATTGCCAGCGGCAGCAGCGGAAACTGCATTTTTGCAGGAACAGATACCACCAGCCTGCTGATTGATACGGGAATCAGCGGGAAGCGGGTGGAGCAGGGACTGAATGAAATCGGACACACAGCAAAGGATGCGGACGGTATTCTGATTACCCATGAGCACTCCGACCATATCAGCGGCCTGGGGGTGATAGCCAGACGGTACGGAATTCCCATTTATACCACAAGGGGAACCTGGGAAGCTATTTTAAAGTGTAAAACCACAGGGCAGATACCGGAAGAACTCTTTCGGGAAATTGAACCGGACCGGGAATTTACTCTGGGAGATATCCGAATAAATCCCGTGTCTATTTCCCATGATGCCGCAATGCCCACTGCATTTATTCTCCGCCATGGGTCAAAATCCATGGCGGTTATGACAGATTTGGGAAGATATGATGACTATATTATAGAAAGGCTGCAGCATCTGGATGTGCTGCTGCTGGAAGCCAATCATGACGTACATATGCTGCAGGTGGGCACTTATCCCTACTATCTGAAGCAGCGGATTCTGGGAGACCGGGGCCATCTGTCCAATGAACTGTCCGGACGGTTGCTGAGCGAGGTGCTTCACGATAATTTTAAAGCAGTGATTCTGGGGCATTTAAGTAAGGAGAATAATTACGAAAAGCTGGCCTATGAGACGGTACGTCTGGAAATAGATCTTGCAGATAATCCCTACCATGCAGGAGATTTTCCTATTTATGTGGCCAGACGCGATATGGTTTCCGATATTATTGAATTTTAAGAACTGGAGGAAAGAATGGAAAAGAAAACAGACAGAACAATTATTACAGTTGTAGGAAAAGATACCGTGGGAATCATTGCCGGGGTATGTACATATCTGGCAGAACATGACATTAATATACTGGATATCAGTCAGACCATAGTACAGGGATTTTTTAATATGATGATGATTGTGGATATGAGTAATGCAACCAATTCCTTTGACCAGTGTGCCGGAGAACTGGAGCAGGTGGGAGAGAACATCGGCGTGTCCATCAAATGTCAGAGGGAAGAAATATTTAATAAAATGCACAGAATTTAAGGAGCGGCACAATGATAAATATCTGGGAAGTAAAAGAAACCAATAAAATGATAGAGCAGGAAAATCTGGACGTCCGCACCATTACTCTGGGTATCAGCCTGCTGGACTGTATGGATTCTGATCTGGAAAAATTAAATGAAAATATTTATAAAAAAATTACCGCAACAGCAGCCGGTCTGGTGGAGACAGGAGAAGAAATCCAGCGGAATTACTGTATTCCCATTGTAAATAAACGGATTTCCGTAACCCCCATTGCACTGGTGGGACAGACAGCCTGCCGGACGCCGGAGGATTTTGTATCTATTGCCAGAACACTGGACAGGGCGGCCAAAACAGTAGGTGTGAATTTTATCGGCGGTTATTCCGCACTGGTGTCAAAAGGAATGACAAAGGGAGATGAGAATCTGATTCGTTCCATTCCGATGGCTCTTGGAGAGACAGAGCGCGTCTGCAGCTCCGTCAATGTAGGCTCCACAAAAACCGGTATTAATATGGATGCAGTGAAGCTCATGGGTGAGATTGTGCTTCAGACAGCAGAATATACGAAGGAAAATGATTCTCTGGGCTGCGCAAAGCTGGTGATTTTCTGCAATGCACCCGACGACAATCCGTTTATGGCAGGGGCATTCCACGGAGTCACGGAAGCAGACGCCATTATTAACGTGGGAGTTTCCGGGCCGGGCGTTGTGAAAAAGGCTCTGGAGCAGGTGCGGAATGAGAATTTTGAGGTGCTCTGCGAAACCATCAAAAAGACAGCCTTTAAAATCACTCGTGTGGGACAGCTTGTGGCTCAGGAAGCCAGCAGAAGAATGGGAATACCCTTTGGAATTATAGATTTATCTCTGGCGCCCACGCCGGCCATCGGTGATTCCGTAGCTGAAATACTGGAAGAAATCGGTCTGGAATATGCCGGTGCGCCAGGTACTACGGCCGCCCTTGCGTTATTGAATGACCAGGTAAAAAAAGGCGGAATTATGGCCTCCTCCTATGTGGGAGGATTAAGCGGGGCATTTATTCCGGTCAGTGAGGACCAGGGAATGATTGACGCGGTGGAAGCCGGAGCGCTGACGCTGGAGAAACTGGAAGCCATGACCTGCGTATGTTCCGTGGGACTTGATATGATAGCCATTCCAGGGGACGTACCCGCCTCTGTAATTTCCGGTGTGATTGCAGATGAAATGGCTATTGGTATGATTAACCAGAAAACCACTGCTGTGCGCCTGATTCCCGTAATCGGAAAAAATGTGGGCGATACGGTGGAGTTTGGCGGACTTCTGGGCCATGCGCCTGTAATGCCTGTCAATAAATTCGGCTGCGAGGCCTTTATCAGCCGCGGCGGCAGAATACCTGCGCCGGTGCACAGTTTTAAGAACTAAAAATAATTTGTATAATGAAAATGATTATGATATAATATTGAAAGATATGATACGCCGTATAAATAATGAAAGCACCGGAGGTGGAATCTTTGAACGAGAGAGAAGATTACCTGGACAGATTATTGCGGGGAGTGGAAGACAGTCCGGAAGATATTCAGGAAACAGAGGAAGATTTTTTAGAAGAATTTAATAATTCCTTTTCAGAAGATGATGAAAATGATTTTCTGATGGAGTTTGAGAAAAGCAGGAATAAACCGGAAGAAGATTTCGCGGAAGACAGAAGTATGGATTTCGATATGGAAGATATCGACCATATTGTGAACAATGTGAAACAGAACACCATGGATGAGCCGGAGGAAATGGATGCCTTTGGAGCTCCTGATGATTTCGGGAACCTGGATACGTTCGGGGATTTTGACACTTTCGGAGGAGAAGATGAGCCGGGAGAAGTGGATACCCTGGGAGAAGGAGATCTGCCCATCGAGGAATCTCTGCAGAATTTTTCAGATGAGGAATCGAACCTGGACGAAATCAGTACGGATTTTGGCGACGGAGAACAGGATTTCATGATTAACACCATGGATGAAGGCAATGACGAATCCTTTGGTATGGAACCGCTGGATGATATGATTCCTGAAATGGAAGAAGATATGGCGGCAGCGCCGGATAATGAAGCTCCAAAGGAGGGTGACATGCCCATGGATGAAATGGAATCCATGGCTATGGAACTGTCCAGAGAAATTGACGGGCTGGGACTGGACGAGATGGAAGAGGGCAGGGAAGCCGGCAAAAAGAACACAGAAGAGCAGGAAAAACTGGACGAAGTTCTGTCGGAAGAGGACGAAGAGCCTGGAAAAGGCAAAAAGAAGAAAAAAGGGAAAAAGGGAGAAAAAGGAGAAAAGGGCGATGAAAAGCCCGGATTCTTTAAACGACTGTCCCTGGCCTTATTTGGCGAAGAGGAAGTGGAAGTAAGCGAAGAGGATAAAATTCCGGAAATCGGAGATATTGAGAATATTTCGGATGAAAATATTGATATTCTGAGGGAACTGGAAAGGAAAAAAGGAAAGCAGGAAGATGACGCCAAAGCCCGGAAGGCTCAGAAGAAAAAAGAAAAGGCAGAGAAGAAAGCACAGAAAAAGAAAGAAAGAGAAGAGAAGAAAGCTCAGAAGGCCCAGGAAAAAGCAGCGAAGCCGAAGAAAGAAAAGAAGCCGAAAGAGCCAAAAACAGTAATAAAAACCAAACCGCTGCCGAAGAAACCGGTATTCCTCATCATGCTGGTGGGCGTTTCGCTGGTAATTCTGATTAATCTGATTACCACCCAGGTAGGTTATACCATAGATGTGGCAAATGCGAAGAAGTATTATGAGCAGGGGGACTATGTGGAAGCATATACCTGTTTTACCCAGGGAGCCAAGGTAAAAGCAGCGGACGAAGAACTGTATAATAAGGCAAAATATACTGCTTATGTACAGCAGCAGTTCCGGAATTATTATATGTACCGGGAACAGAATATGCATCCGGAAGCACTGAACGCGCTGATTTGCGGTCTGGGCAGATATGATAAAAATGTTTCTGATGCGGTCAAGGCCGGAGCCACAGCAGAATACGATAAAATGCTGATGGATCTGGAGAAGCTGTTGTCTGAAAATTACAGTATGACACTGGAACAGGCCAGAACGCTGTATGCAATACATGAAAAGGAAGATTACACTTATGCTTTGTACGATGTGATTGACAGCCTGGGCCTTTCAGAGTCCGAGTAACAGACAGGAGCAGAACGATGACAGCAATTATTGACTATGATGCAGGAAATCTGAAAAGTGTGGAAAAAGCTCTGAAATACCTGGGAGAAGAAAGTATTGTCACCAGGGATTTCAGAGAAATCCTGAAAGCAGATAAAGTGATTCTTCCGGGAGTCGGCGCTTTTGGGGTGGCAATGGAGCAACTGAAGAAATTTGAGCTGGACAAAGTAATACATGAAGTAATTGACAGGCAGACGCCCTTTTTGGGTATCTGCCTGGGTCTGCAGTTACTGTTTGAAGGAAGCGAAGAAAACAGCGGAGTGGAAGGGCTCGGTGTTTTAAAGGGAAAAATTTTAAAGATACCTGACAGGCCCGGACTGAAAATACCCCATATCGGCTGGAACTCCCTTCATCTTCAGAATCAGGGCAGGCTGTTTGAAGGGGTGGCAGAGGGAGCTTTCGTATATTTCGTCCATTCCTTTTATCTGAAAGCGGAACATGAAGAAATCGTAAAAGCTTCCACGGAATACAGTGTGAATATTCATGCATCCGTGGAGCAGGATCGTGTATTTGCCTGCCAGTTTCATCCGGAGAAAAGCAGTTCCGTGGGACTGCAGATTCTGCAGAATTTTACCAGAACAGGGGAGGATTGAACATGTTTACAAAAAGGATTATTCCCTGTCTGGATGTACATAACGGGCGGGTGGTAAAAGGAGTTAATTTCGTGAATCTGAAAGACGCGGGAGATCCGGTGGCGGTTGCGGCGGCCTATGACCAGGCAGGGGCGGACGAAGTGGTGTTTCTGGATATTACCGCGTCTTCCGATGCCAGAAATACGGTAGTGGATATGGTACGCAGAGTGGCGGAGACGGTGTTTATTCCTTTTACGGTAGGCGGAGGTATTCGTACGGTGGAAGATTTTCGTGTGCTGCTGCGGGAAGGAGCGGATAAGATTTCCATCAATTCTTCTGCCATCAATACGCCGAATCTCATTCAGGAAGCAGCGGACAAGTTTGGCAGCCAGTGTGTGGTAGTTGCCATAGATGCCAGAAGAAGGCCGGATGGCAGCGGATGGAATGTATATAAAAACGGCGGCCGGATTGACACGGGACTGGATGCGGTAGCATGGGCAATCCAGGCATGTGAGCTGGGGGCAGGAGAAATTCTCCTGACCAGTATGGACTGCGACGGTACAAAAGCCGGTTATGATCTGGAACTGACGGGAACTATTGCGAATCATGTTTCCGTTCCTGTGATTGCATCCGGCGGCGCAGGTACCAGAGAGCATTTTTATGAGGCGCTGACAGAAGGCGGCGCAGACGCGGCGCTGGCGGCTTCCCTGTTCCACTACAAAGAACTGGAAATTATGGATTTAAAACGATACCTGGCACAGAAAGGCGTGTCGATGAGGATATAGCGGTCCGAATGCGGCCGCTGTCAGTAAAGGAAACAGTGGAGGTTATTTACGATGGGAATGCTGGTAAACGACTGGGTAGAGGCAGTCGGAGAGGAATTTAAGAAGCCTTATTATGCGAAACTCTACAAATTTGTCCGGGAAGAATACAATACAAGGGTTATCTATCCGCCGGCAGACGATATATTCAACGCTCTGCATCTGACGCCTTTAAGCAAGGTGAAAGTATTGATTCTGGGGCAGGATCCCTACCACAACGAAGGGCAGGCCCATGGTCTCTGTTTTTCAGTAAAACCAGGGGTGGAAGCGCCCCCCTCTCTGGAAAATATCTATAAGGAGCTCCATGAGGATCTGGGCTGCCGGATACCCAATAACGGATATCTGGTTAAATGGGCGGAGCAGGGTGTGCTTATGCTGAACACGGTACTTACTGTCCGGGCCCATCAGGCCAACTCCCATCAGGGGCAGGGATGGGAACAGTTTACGGATGCGATTATCCATGCAGTCAATGCACAGGACAGGCCCATTGTGTCCATGCTGTGGGGCAGGCCGGCTCAGAACAAAGGTTCTGTTCTGACGAATCCGAAGCATCTGGTTTTGAAAGCTCCCCATCCCAGCCCTCTGTCGGCATACCGGGGATTTTTCGGCTGCAAACATTTCAGTCAGGCCAATGAATTCCTGCAGGCCAATGGGGTAGAACCGGTGGACTGGCAGATTGAAGATCTCTGAACGGAGATAAAAGTTCGCAACAGTTCAGTCCGCGCCCCTTTTACAAAAGTTTAGTCAGATTTTCAGAAAAATATTGCCAATATCGGTGAAAAATGGTATAATACATACAAGTAAACTGTAAATGGGATTTTTATAACTGTGAGCAGAAAACAGTAATTTCAGACAGTGAGAAAGTTGTAAGCAGGGGAAGAGACAGGGATGTCCGCCCGATTCAAAGGAGTGAGGTTTATGGCATTTTTTGGATTAAATAACGCTAATTCGGTAAACACATTGTTTTCCAGCCTGAATTCAGGCTCATCCGGAATTGGTTCCGGGAATTTTCTGGCTGATTATGCAAGCATTCGCAACGGCGGGTATTATAAGCTGCTGAAAGCATATTACGGGACACATTCCAATCGGCAGGGACCCTCCAGCGTATCACAGACAATGCGTCCATCCACATCCACGTCCGTTTCGAAAGATTCTACGAAGAAACTGACCAAGATAGAGAACAGTGCGGATGATTTGAAGAAGTCAGCAGATGCATTGCTTACCAGAGGAAATAAAAATGTATTCCGGAAGGTAGATGTAAAACAGGCAGACGGCACTGTGAAGAAAGACTATGATGTAAATGCGATTTACGATAAAGTGAAATCCTTTGTGGATGATTACAATGCTCTGATTAATAATGCAGAAGATACCAATACGTCTACCATCGACCGGGCGGTTCGGCAGTTGACTCATCTGACAGACACCAATGAGAAGACTCTGGATAAAATCGGAATCTCCATAGCAGAAGATGATACGCTGCGCCTTGACAAAGAGACATTCATGAAAGCAGATATGGATGTGGTGAAGGGACTTTTTAACGGAAATGGTTCTTATGGCTACTCCGTATCTACAAAGGCTTCCATGGTAGATTATTACGCGCAGAATGAGGCAAGTAAGGCGAATACTTATGGACGCAACGGAGCTTATAATTATAATTATTCTTATGGAAGTAATTATAACAGCTATTTTTAAGAGAACAGAGTTTGATAAGTTGAGAGAACTGTTGCAAAGCAGCAGTTCTCTTTTTCATCTTACAGGAAATACCATGTTACTGTGAAGTGCCAAAGTATATAGATTTCCTATAAGAGAAAACCCTCCGGGCGGGATGCGCAGCTCGCGGAGAGGAAATTTATTGCCAGGCAATCCGTTCGCGCGCAGCAAACTGTCCAGGTCCCTCATGATTGAGGGATTCAGGGAGTTGAAGCGGACCTGTCTGCTTTGTTTTCTTACAGGAAAGACTCAGTTCAACCTGCAATTGGAGGGGCCAGAAATGATATTTCATCGTCACAGACGTCATTCCCACAGCGTGAACAGCATGGATTATTATGCCAGCCAGTCGGGAATACGTCATTGGAATGACAGCTATAAAGTAATATCCGCCTGCAGTATCCTGCTGTTGTGCATTCTGCTGAATCAGCCGGTAATTTCCATTGCAGTGATTCTGACCATGGGATTTATGAATGTAAAGGTAAACGGCGTATCCTTTTACGATTATACAGGATTTCTGAAGATTCCGGTCGCATTTCTGATACTGGGCAGTGCGGCGGTAGCCTGCGGCATATCCAGGTCTCCGGCAGGAGATTACAGGATTTCACTGAACTGGTTTTATCTGTATGTAACAGAAGAGGGGATAAAACAGGCTGCGGAGCTGGTTCTGAAAGCTATGGGAGCGGTAAGCGCCATGTATTTTCTGGCATTGTCAACGCCGGCCCATGAACTGACAGGTGTGTTGAAAAAGGCTCACGTTCCCCGAATAATTGTGGAACTGATGGATATGATTTATCGTTTCATTTTTATTTTAACAGAAGTACAGGGCAGGATGAAGACTGCGGCCATGTCACGGTTGGGGTATACGGATTTTAAGACTTCCTGCTATTCTTTTGGCCAGACAGGCGGAAATCTGTTTTTGCTTTCCCTGAAAAAAGCAAATGCCTGTTATGATGCCATGATATCAAGATGTTACGAAGGGGAACTGCCTTTCTGGGAGGAGGAAAAGCAGCTGAAAATATGGCAGGTGGCATTGCTGGCGGCTTATGAAGGCAGCCTGATTATGTTGCTTTTGATTCTCCGGTAGGAAGGGCCCTTTTACTTTGAAGTATAGAAATTCATGATTTTGTGAGGAGGAAGCTGTGGAATCCAGGGAGACAATTTTACAGGTACGGCATTTATCATATGGATATCATCCCGGAAATCCCGTGTTGAAGGATGTGAACGTTTCTGTTCGAAGAGGAGAAAAAATAGCAGTGATGGGCGCAAACGGAGCCGGAAAATCCACATTTTTTCTGAACCTGAACGGTGTGCTGCAGGCAGAAACCGGAGAAATTTTTTATGAAGGGCAGAAAACAGGGAAAAAAAATCTGAATGAGCTGCGGAAGCATGTGGGATTTGTGTTTCAGGATGCAGACAGTCAGATTATTGCCTCCAGCGTGCAGGCAGAAGTGGCCTTTGGCCCCATGAATCTGAAACTGTCCAGAGAAGAAGTAAGAGAGCGGGTAAATCAGGCGCTGGAGTATATGGATTTGCAGGAGTACAGAACCAGGCCGCCCCATTATTTAAGCGGCGGGGAGAAAAAGCGGGTCAGTATTGCGGATATTATCGCCATGCATTCAGAAGTGATACTGTTTGATGAGCCCACGGCGGCCCTCGATCCGCTCAGTGCAGATATGCTGGAAGAAGTTCTGGAGAAACTGTCCGGGGAGGGTAAAGCATTGCTGGTTTCCACCCATGATGTGGATTTTGCGTACCGCTGGGCAGAGCGGGTACTGGTTTTTGACCAGGGACAGGTGATAGCAGACGGAGAAGCACTGTCCGTATTCCGGGATGAATCTGTTCTGGAGCGGGCGCATCTGAGAAAGCCGGAACTGCTGGAGGTGTATGAAATACTTCTGAAAAAAGGGCTGATACGGGAAAACAGTTATCCCAGACAGGCAAAAGAACTGGCAAAAGCCATGCATTTGTAAAAATATCCATAACATACAGGGAGGGCAGGAGATATGATGAACGAAAAATATATGGAATATCTGGTTTATGTGAAAGAATATCTTACCAGAAATCATGGTATAGATTCACCCAATCCCAGACATCCGTTCCGTTCCCGTTTTCAGCATACCATTCGGGTGCTGCACTGGTGTTTCCGTCTGACGGAAGGTATGGAACATGTGGATAAAGATGCTTTATATACAGCGGCTGTTTTTCATGACATCGGCTACATGAATCAGGATAATAACCGCCATGCCCTGCGGAGCGGAAAAGCATTTCATGAATATGCAGTGTGCCACCATATGGACGAAACATTTCGTGACAGGGTAGAACGTCTGATTTATGCCCATTCCAATAAAGAACTGCTGAAGAAGAAAGATACCAGTCTGGAACTGATTTTGCTGATGGAGGCAGATTTACTGGATGAGGAAGGGGCCATGGGAATTGTGTGGGACTGTATGGCTATGGGAAATATACATGCCACAAGCTATGGAGCCGCATATTATCATATTATGGAGAATTCCAACAAAAAGGAAGTGAATCCTATGGTGACGGAAAAAGCCAGAAAATTCTGGGAGGAAAAAAAGCGGATAGTGGCAGAATTTGCAGATATACTGGCAGAAGATTTAATGATTGGAAGCCCTTATTTTGATGTTCCGTAATTCTGCTTTTACGCATTGTTACCCTGGCCCGGAGGAGAGAAAGAAAAGTTCTGGACATTTTTCTGCTGCCGTGATATGATTATAAAATACTGAGAGATATTCAGTATCAGAAAATATAATTACGGAAGGTGCCTGCAGGATTGCAGGATAATAGGGAAATGAGTGTGAATCTCATACGGTCCCGCCACTGTAAAAGCGGAGTTTTCTTTCGCAGACAGCGTATGGTTCAGATACATTGTCAGATACCACTGGGAAACCGGGAAGGTGAAAGAAAATGCAGAAACTTGAGTCAGAAGACCTGCCTTTTGTAACGGAATGCAAATAGTTACGAGAGATAACTGGTTGCAGATTACCCGTTCCGAAAGATATCCGGGAAAAGGTTTTTCGGAATGGATTATCCAGGTGCGGTTTTCTGTGTGAGAACGGGAAATTGCAGATGATACCGGTTTGCTGTACGAAATGCAGGAAATGCGGTATTTTTTTATCTTACAGGAAATACTGTTCCACTGTGAAGCACTAAATCATATAGATTTCCTATAAGATAAAAATAGTATGCGCAGTTCGCAGAGATGAAGTTTATTGTTTCGCAGCTGCCTGTTTGTTATTCAGCAGAAAAGGAGAAGGAATATGACAGAGAAACAGAAGAAATTATTGATAATGCTCACTGCCTTTGCAGCGGGATTCGCAGTGGCGCCTGAAGTAAACGCCATGCATATCATGGAGGGATACCTGCCCATAGGATTCTGTATTGCCTGGGGGATTGTGTGCATACCTTTTCTGGCAGGAGGATTTTTTTCCATTCGGAACAAACTGAAAGAGAATCGGAAGAACATTACCATACTGGCCATGTCGGGGGCTTTTATTTTTGTAATATCTTCTCTGAAAATTCCTTCTGTTACCGGAAGCTGTTCCCATATGACCGGGACAGGTCTGGGAGCCATTTTATTCGGACCGGGTGCGGTGAGTATACTGGGCATTATCGTGCTGATTTTCCAGGCGGTTCTGCTTGCCCATGGCGGGCTGACCAGTCTGGGAGCCAATACCTTTTCCATGGCCATTGCGGGGCCTGTGCTGTCCTGGGGCGTTTACGGACTGTGCAGAAAGTGTAAGGTAAACCGCAGAGTCAGCGTATTTCTGGCGGCGGCGCTGGGGGATCTTTTTACCTATTGTGTGACCAGCTTCCAACTGGCCCTGGCGTATCCCTCCGAGCAGGGCGGTGTTCTGGCGTCTGCCGGAAAATTTCTGGGTGTTTTTGCTCCAACCCAGATTCCCCTTGCACTGATAGAAGGATTTCTCACCACGGTGATTATTATTACACTGGAAAATTATGCCCGGCCGGAACTGGAAAGTGTGGGATATCTGGAGAAAGGAACTTCCGGGAGAAAAAAGGTACAGGAGGGATAAAAATGAAAAAGACAGATAAAAAGATTATGATACTTCTTCTGGCGGCGGCAGTTTTGCTGGTAGTAATACCGTTACTGGCTTTAAAGGGAGCGGAGTTTGGCGGTTCGGATGATGCGGGAAGCCAGGTAGTGGAAGGGATTCAGGAGGATTATGAGCCCTGGTTTACGCCTGTACTGGAAACATTGATTGGCGGAGAACTGCCGGGAGAAGTGGAAAGCCTGCTGTTCTGCGTTCAGACAGGAATTGGCGTTGGAATTATTGCATTTTGTATGGGACGCCTGGTGGAACGGAAGAAATGGAAAGACCGTATGCAGGCATAATATTGGGCATGAAATTTAATAAATCTGACAGCATTTTAATCAAAATGAAAAGAAATTTATGTTACAGGAGGAATCAGAATGGCAGAGAATAAGGAATGCAGCAGTGCATCGAGTTGTTCAAGAGAAAGTTGCGAAGGATGTCCCAGTCAGAACGGAGGTACGCCTCAGAGTTTTCTGGAGGAACTGAATCCCTTTTCCAGTGTGAAAAAAGTAATTGGCGTTGTAAGCGGCAAAGGAGGTGTGGGAAAATCTTTTGTTACCGCATCTCTGGCGGCAGCAATGAGAAAACAGGGATATGAAGTGGGAATTTTAGACGCGGATATTACCGGGCCTTCCATTCCGAAAATGTTTGGAGTTCACGGGCCGGCAGAAGGAAATGATATGGGTCTGTTTCCCATACCTGCCCAGGACGGTACGAAAATCATGTCTCTGAATCTGCTGGTGGATGATGAGGAGTCTCCCGTAGTCTGGCGCGGGCCGGTGATTGCATCTACCGTAAAACAGTTCTGGCATGATGTGTACTGGGGAGATTTGGATTACCTGTTTGTGGACATGCCTCCAGGAACCGGGGATGTCCCCCTGACCGTGTTCCAGTCTCTTCCGGTGGACGGGATTGTAATTGTAACGTCTCCGCAGGAACTGGTGCAGCTTATTGTGAAAAAGGCAATCAATATGGCGGGAATGATGGATATTCCGGTACTTGGCATTGTGGAAAACTACAGTTTTCTGAAATGCCCGGACTGCGGAACGGAAATAAAAATATTCGGAGAGAGCCATCTGGAAGAAGCGGCAGCGGAACTTGATTTGCCGGTTTTGGGCAGAATGCCTCTGGAGCCGGAGTATGCAAGACTGGCAGATGAAGGAAATTTCCATAAAATAGAGAATCCTTACCTGGAAGAAGCAGTGAAAAAAGTAGAAAATTTATAAAGCCTTTTGACATGCAAAAAGCCTTGTGGAAAGCGGATTTCCTTTCCCAGGGCTTTTTTTCGGCAGAAAAATTTTGTTAATAGTGCCTAATTGCAATTTCCGGAATCAGGAGTTACAATACCATCACAGAAGCAATTCTGGTTACAACTTATTACTTTATTATCTTACCGCCGGTAATTTCTTTGCCGGCACATCACAATCTTTTATTTTCTGCATAGGAATGACAGACAGTTGTTCTTAATCAATTGGCATTTTATTTCGCCGATTACCAATGCATGAAATGTACAGCAAAATCGTGGATTATTCTGTCCGCAGAAAGGAGGGAATAAGTATGAAAGTAATCTTCGAGGAATACAGCGGCATTATTGTTACAGCAGTTGCCATTGTTGCTCTGATTGCAATAGTGGGATTTTTGCTGGCAGCCGAAGGGCCGGTGCATACTGCTTTTGCAAAAATGATCAGTGAATTATTTGCAAAAACAGGTATGTCCTGAATCCCATCGTGTGCCTGAATGTTTTGCCGAAAGGTCAGACTGAACTTCTTCGGCTGAGACGGGACTGCTGCAAAATAATGGATTGTCACAATATATTACGGACCTGCGGCTATACGCCAGGTATATCATACGGAATCTTCATATTTTGCAGCAGGTTCTGTTCCATAATAACAGATTGGAGGAATAATGAAATATAGCTGGGAATTAACAGAGGCAGAATTTGGTCCTTTTTATCCCTATATTCAGGATAAAAATGTGACAGATATTGATTATAACGGGAAAACACTGTGGATTGCCGATTTGAAAAAGGGAAGGTACCGGGCTGAAGCAGAGGTAACAGAAGAATTTGTGGAACGATTTACCCACCGGATTGCCAATCGGGTGAACAAGCCCTTTAACAGAGCCAGTAATGTACTGGAAGCAGAGACAAATGAACTTCGAATCAGCATTGTGCATGAGTCAGCGGCAGTGTCAGGCCGAAGTATCTGTATACGCAAATCTCTGCCCAAAGTGCGGCATACCGTAGAAAGTATGCTGGAAAGCGGCTACTGTTCCATAGAGGTTTTAAGCCTTTTAATCAATTGTGTGAAAGCGAAAATGAATTTTGCTTTCTGCGGAGAGCCGGGAGTGGGAAAGACAGAATGCGCCAAATTCTTTTCCCGTTTTATTCCGGAAAATCAGAGGGCAATTACCATTGAGGATAATCTGGAAATGCATTTTCATGAAATCAACCCGGAAAACGATTGTGTGGAACTGCAGGTAAGTAAAGAACTGAGCTATACGGATGCGATTAAGCTCTGTCTCAGACAGAATCCGAAATGGATTATTCTGTCTGAAGCCAGGTCCACAGAGGTGCAGTATCTGTTAGAGCAGTGGTCTACCGGAGTGTACGGGTTTACCACTCTGCACCTGGATGATCTGCGTAATCTGCCGGATCGGATTATGAATATGATTGGACGCTCCAGAGATGCGGACCGGCTGGAAAATTATATTTATGAGTTTATCAGCGTGGGCGTACTGCTCAGGCAGTATGAAAACGAATATGGGATGCTGGAGCGGTATATTGACCAGATGTGTTTTTACGACCGCCTGAATGGCCGGAACGCCATTTATATGCTGGTGGAAGACGGAAAACTGATTTCCAAAAATATTCCGGGGGATATATTAAAACGGATGATGCGGGCCGGAATATCAGAACCTTTTCAATGTCCGGAAACATGTCCTTACGAACCTCTGGATGTGGAACTGGTAAGAACTGCCAGGAAGGCAGAAGGGAAGGAAGTATGAAACAGAATCTGAAAAAGAAGAAAAATTATTTCCGCAGGACGGGATTCTCTTATCTGTTCCATCCTGCAGATTTGCAGAAACAGATTGACAGTTATGGCTATCATTTTTCCATGGGGAGGTATGTGCTGTTTGTTCTGACTGCTGCGGCAGGAATTACAGGGTGCGGTATGCTGTTTTCTCTGCGCTGGTATTTTGTGGTGGTGACCGGGCTGGTATGTGTCGGAATCCTGCCGTTTCTGATTCTGGACGGATATAAACAGAGGTACGAGCATAAACGTTTTCTGGATGTGTCGGACTATATGGAGCAGATTCTGTATTCCTTCCGTGCGAATCAGAAGATTATCAGTGCCCTGAAAGATACCTGGGCCCTGTTCGGGAGCGGGCGGATGCATATGGTAATTGGCCAGGCTGTGGATTATATTGAGCAGGGAAAGTATCAGCGGGAGCTGTACCGTGAGGCCTTTGCGCTGATTGAACAGGAGTATCCTGCCAGCCGCCTGCCGGCCATTCATGAGTATCTGCGGATGGTGGAAAGCAACGGCGGCTCCTGTAGCGAGGGAATAGACCTGCTGCTGCAGGATAAGGCAGTATGGGCGGACAATGTTCTTCTGCTGCAGGAGGATAAAAGGGCAGCCCGTACCAGAGTCATTTTTTCTCTGGCAGTGACCATGATACTGGCTGTTATTTTTCACAGTGTGTATCGTTCCATGCCGGAACAGTATGCCATTGTGGAGCATCCGGTTACTCAAATCAGCACGACCATTTATCTGCTGCTGAATATTCTGATATTCCGGAGAGCCAGCAGGGAAATTGCCGGAAGCTGGATGGTGCAGGACAATCCGGAAGAGGAAGAAAAATGGTTCCGGTATTATCATATGGTGATGGAATTTGATGAAAAAACGGAGCGAAAAAAGAGCCTGATTCTGGGCGGCGGTTTTTTTACCGTCAGTTTTGTTATCTGGCTGTCAGGGCATTCCGCCGGGGCATTGCTGGCTGCGGCAGCAGGAGGGATTCTGGCCAACCAGCATAAAATGGGTTATCGGCTGGCATACGACCGGGTAGTAAAGGAAATTAATCGTGTATTTCCGGCATGGCTTATGGAAATGGCATTGCTGATGCAGGGAAATAATGTACAGGTCTCCATAGAAAAGACCATAGAACATGCTCCGGCAGTTTTGAGAGAAGAGCTGCAGATATTGTCGGATAATCTGAAAAGAAAGCCGGATTCCATGGAACCTTATCTGAATTTCCTGACAAAATTTCAGCTTTCTTCGGTGCAGTCTTCCATGAAAATGCTCTATGCGATTTCAGAGTCAGGAAGCGGGGATGCGCAGGCCCAGATACGGATTCTGGTACAGCGCAACAGCAAAATGCTGGACAAGGCGGAAAAATTTACCAATGAGAAAAATCTTGCGGGAATCAATGGCGTTTTTTATCTTCCTCAGGTTACCGTATCTTTTCATACCATCGTCAATATGGTGGTATTTATGATAGTGTTTCTGGGACAGATGCAGCTTTGAGCGAAAGGAGGAGAAGATGGGGCAGGTATTGAAAACGTATCTGGGGCTGTTTTTTCTGATGCTGATGGGGCTTGTGGGAATCGGCGTGGTGGCAGCGGGAATGGAGGCAGCGGCAGCCAGAAGTTATCATGCTGATGTAATCAGTGAAATTGAGTGCAGTAACTTTAATCCCGGTGTGATTGCGGCCTGTCAGAGTCAGGCAGTCAGCAGAGGTTATGAACTGACAGTTGCAGATTTGGTGTATGATACGGAGCAGAGGCAGCAGATGGCAGAAGTGATACTTTCTTTTGATTATGCCATCCCTGTGTTAAATCTGGTATCTGATCATGAAATACGGGGATTTGCAAGATAGGAGGCAGTATGAAAGTAATTTTGGAAGAATTCGGAGGTTCCATTGTCTATGCGATTGCCGGAGGCGGTTTTGTGGGAATTTTCTGTTATATATTAACGATGGTTGTGTGATACGATAAAGTGAAAGGAAGCGGAGGAACTGATATGAGAGAAATCATAGACGAATATGCAGGAATACTGCTGGGCGGAACGGCGGCTGTGGTAATAGCGGGAATGGCGGCAGAATTTGTACTGGGCGGAGCAGGTTTATACGAGATGCTTCTGTCTTTTTCCCGGAGTATTTGTTAAGAAGGAGCTGAAATGAAAGAAAGTTACAGAATCATGGCAGGAATATTGCTGGCCGGACTGATATTTGCGGCATTATATTCGGTTCTGTCTGCCCTGTCATTTTCGGACAGGCTGGGAGAACATATGGATGTTCCGGAAGAACGTTATGAGGATTATGCAGATTCCGGAGAAATAAAGAAAATCTGCAGCCGCAAATCTCCTGAAATCATCCGCCGAACCTCCAAAATCTGGAAACCAGGGGAGGAAATCCAAATTGCCCAGGTGTTTGAGGGAAGGGATGCAGAGGGAATACAGACGGAGATTAAAGTGCTGGATATTCAGGATGAACACGGAAACGACAGAATGGATTGTTATGACAGGGCAGCACATAAAATGGTATTTTCTGAGCGGGGCATGTATCTGCTGGAACTTAAGACCACAGACGGGCAGAGAAAATCTGCGGTCAGGAAATTTGTACTGCTGACAGACTACAGGCAGGGAGGAATATGAAACAGACGGTATATGGCCTGGCACTGGCCGTTCTGGCAATGCTGGTTTTGGCAATTACACTGGCAGTCAGCGGAAAGCATGTGCGGGAAAATGAAATGGAAACATCACTGAATACGGCTATTGAACAGGCCCTGGAACAACTGCAGAATGAAGAAGAGAATGGCCCGGAATCACCGCAGGAGCTGGTTGCCCGGTTTAATCAGCTTCTGCTTCTGCAGGTGGAATCGGATTCCGAGCTGCAGGTGGAGATTCTGAGTGCGGATGCAAAGCGGGGAGTTCTGGATGTGAGAATTACAGAGACATATCGGAATATTCTGGGGAATGAGAAGAAAGCTGTCTGCCGGAAATCTGTGATTCTGGAAGAATATTCCGAAAAGAGGGCGTACCATACCGTGACATTTCTGTCAGAGGGGGAAGTGTATGACAGGTATTCTCTGTATGAAGGCGGCACAGTTGTTCTGCCGGAAGCACCCAAAAAGGATGGTAAGACATTTCGCTGCTGGGTGAAACAGGGAGAGAGCCAGGAATGGGATCCGGCCCATGCAGCAGTAGAAGAAAATCTGATACTGGACGCTGTATTTGAATAAAAATAAAGGAGGTAACGGGATTGAGAATTGCCTGTATACTGTTGTCATTTGTGCTGATGACAGGGAATCTGAAATCTGCGGAAATGACAGAGGCATATCCGAACTGCGGACAAAGGCAGCAGGAAAATATGGAAGAAAAATCTGAGAAGGAGCCGGATGCAGAACGGGCGGAAAAAAGCCAGGAACCGCAATCAGAACTGACGGAAGAAAAATGGGAATTGAAGACAGAAAAAACAGAGGTCAGCTCGGAATCAGAGACAGAACGGACAGAAGAAAAACAGAATCCGGAAGGGAAAGAGAAAATGCCGGATTTATCAGAAAAGGAAGTGATTTCGGCTGAACGGTATAATACAAAGGAAGAATATTATGCAGAGCAGCAGGACTACAGGAAGAAAGAAGGCCATTTCTATATATTTCTGAGAAAAGAAGGCGATAAAGTGGAAAAGGGAAGATGGTACAGGATTAATATGGGTGTGAAATCCCTTTCTTCCTATAAGAGTCAGAATATTTCCTGGAGTCTGCGGTATCTGAAAAATCAGAAAGGGGATATTTCCAATATTGACAATTGGGAATGGACCACCGATACTGTGATAAAGCTGCATGATCCATTTTCCTTTGATGTTGAATCGGGAAAGAAATGGGAAAAAACCGCGCAGAACGGCGCAGGCGCTTCTCCCATTCTTGGTTCAGCAGGTGTTCCCGCCCACAACAATGGATATTATTTTAAACTTTGCGGAAAATTCCTGTATGGCTACCGGGGATATCAGATTCGGTTTGATAACAGCATTTATGAGGATCTGGAGGGGTTTGACATTGAAGAGGAAAATAAGCGGATACAGAAACCGGATGATAAGCTGAAAGAAGGAGAGGCGTCCTGGACGGGAGACGGATATTTTAAATTTGCCATAGATACCAATAATACAGGAATCACCAACTATGGAGCTTCCGGGGAATACCATAATTCTGTGTTTGGTTTTAAGATGGTTCCGAATAAATATACGGTGAGATATCACGCCAATGGAGGAAGCGGAACCATGGAAGACCAGTCCGCAGTCTATGATAAGCCGTTTACCCTGAAAAGCAATCAGTTCAGCCGTCCTGGCTATACCTTTTTGGGATGGGGGATGCAGACATTTGGGAGGTATTATCAAAGCGGACAGAGCGTGAAAAATCTTACGGAAATACAAAATGGAGTGGTCACCCTATATGCCCAATGGATGCCGAATATATACACGGTTACTCTTGACAGGCGTCTTGATACTCCGGAGACTCCAGGAACGGGGAATGTTTATGAAAAATATGAACATGGCTGGTATCTGAACCCGGAGTGTACCAGTATTCTGAAAGAAGGAGAGCAGACGGGAAGCATTGAAATTCCACGAAAAACAGGATATGTGTTTCAGGGATACGATAATGCTCCTGTCGGCGGCACTCAGATGATTGCGGCAGACGGCAAACTGACAGCGGCCGGAATTGCAGATTACCGGCAACTGGGTGACGCTATATGGTATGCGCGATATAATTTTCTGATTTCCTGCGAAGATTACGCGGACGTCCCCTGTGATTTTGAAAAAACAGCAGGAGATGCCAGAGAATACACAGGTGTGCTGCTGTCCTGGGATAAGGAACGGGGACAGGTAACGGCAAAGACCGGACAGCCAGATGTGACGGTATCTCTTATCGGCCTGCCTGCCGGAACAAAAATCGGGCAGTTTCAGTCTGAGGCCGGAGGCAGTTCTGCTTCCGCTTTTGCCGGAGTATCGCAGACAGCCGGATTATCCATGGTGCCGCAGGAAGGGGCTGCATATCAGCTTCAGGTGACCGCACAGGGAACGATACAGTTTCAACGGGCGGTATATTTCAAAAACGGGCGTTTTCGTACCCTTGTAAAACTGGGAGATAAAGAGAAAAAAGAAGCGGCCCAGGGGAAAGAAATTGCCGGGACTGCCTGGGGAACAGAGGATACCTCTTATCCCCTGTATCAGTATACAGGCTGTTCCAACCTTAAAAACATACAGGGGCCGGGCGTTGTATACCGCTATTTCCGATATCGGGATATCAATATGGCCTACAGCGGCAACGGAGCTACTTCCGGAACCAATATGATAGAATATGGAATTTCCATGGAGAATCTTTACCAGTTCCGGAAAAATGAATTTGCCAGGGAAGAAAATCAGAGGAAATATACACAGGATGGGAAGCCTTATGACTGCCGGGTAAAATACTGTTTTGAGGGATGGAATCTGTCTCAGAACAAATTATATCAGGAACATCATCAGGACGTTGCAGCACATATTTACAAAGAAGCAGAAGGGGTGCATGGTGTTTCGGACAGGACTCTGGAACCGGCTGCAACGTATCAGCCTGTGGATTCAGTTCTGGCACCGGGAAATAAGCAGGCGGTTTTTCCATCCCTGTATCTTAATTTTCTGGCAAAATGGAATGCGTTTCCCACGATTGTGGTAACACCGGGCAGCAGTCTGGAATTCTATGAGGGGGAAGATGTCACAAAAGAGGATTTGACGGCCTGTCTGACTGCCCATGACGAAGAAGACAATTGCAGGGAAAATCATCCGGATTATCCGGATTTGAATGATAAAATCAGAATTGTAAAAATTACGTATCCCAAATCAGAAAACGGAAGCCAGGAGGCTTATGAGAAAGTATACGATGAGGACGTTCCGGAAGACTTTCTGCTGGATACCTATTATCTGAAACTGGAGCAGGATGAAACCATTACGGTACGCATAAAATTTGCGGTTACCGACAGTAACGGGTATACTACGGAGGAAGAATTTCCGGTGAAAGTAAAATATAACAATTATCCGGAAATTCACAGCGAAGAAATTTTTTATTATCTGAAAGAAGAGGCGAATCGCGGAGAGATTACAGCGGATATCCTTGTGGAGCGCGCTTCGGCAGAAGATGTGGAAGACGGGAATCTGACCGGGAAACTGCAGTTGAAGGATTTTGATTCGCAGATTCTGAAAATGCAGACAGAAGCCAGAGCAGAGTTTGATATTATTTATGAGGTGACGGATGCTTATCGGAAAACTACATACAGGACGGTGAAACTCAGGGTAATGGATGAGGATGCCCTGGTGGCAGAACTGCCCAGGTACTATGTCCGTTATATTTCAGATAAATATCTGGATACCCTGGAGAAGAATTCAGCCTGGAGAGAGCCGGAACATTATGCATATCTGCAGCGTATTCTCAGCAATGAAACACCTGTGGAAGTCTGGAAATTCACTCACGAAGATATACAGGATGCGCAGGAATGGATAACAGGAGATGGAAGCTGGAAATTTGGACAGAAGGCAAATCAGGAATTTCAGGTCCGATTTTCACGCTGCAGGCTGTCAGGCTGATTTTCGGACAATGTGAACTGACAGGCAACGACAGAAACGGAGGCGAAAACCCGGCGTATTTTTAATTTTATCATACAGGAAGACACTTTCACGCTTATGGTGACGGGGTCTTTCCTGTATGATATGTTACATATTATTTTGCAGCTTTTTCTGCAAAGGAGGAATCAATTAAATCTTTGTAAGCAGGGCGGTCAGTCAGTTCTCCCGATTCAGAGAGAATATCCAGGAGCAGATTGTAAGCGGATTCTTCAAAAATCAGATTTTCTTTCCAGGTTTCCTGTTCATGGTATCTGGAAATGATGGTAGTAAGCGTATCCATATCTGTTTCTTTGAACTGGGGAGAGATTACCTCTGCAATTTCTTCCGGTGTATGGGAAAGGGTGTATTCCAGCCCCTTTTGCAGAGCGTTGGTAAATTTCTGTATCACGTCGGGGTGTTTTTCCATATAGCTGGATTTTGCACTGAAAGCAGTGTAGGGGACATAACCGGAATCTACGCCGAGGGAAGCGACCACATAGCCGGCTCCTTCTTTTTCCAGTGCAGTAGCTCCCGGCTCAAATTCAACGGAGAAATCTCCTTTTCCGCCGGAAAATGCCGCTGCAGTGGAGCCGAAATCAATACTCTGGTCAATGGACAAATCATTCGCAGGGTCTATGTTGTTCTGCCTTAAAATGTATTCAAATACCATTTCCGGCATACCGCCTTTTCTTCCGCCAAGTACTTCTGTTCCACGCAGGTCATCCCAGGTGAAATCCGGGAGTTCCTCACGGGCCACCAGGAAGTTGCCGGCGCGCTGAGTAAGCTGGGCAAAATTAACAACATAGTCGTCAGAACCTTCGTTGCGGGTGTAGACTGTGGTTTCCGGTCCCATAAATCCAATGTCAGCTTCGCCGGAGAGAACGGCAGTCATGGTTTTATCGGCGCCGAAACCCGTAACCAGTTCCAGATTAATGCCTTCTTCTTTAAAATAGCCCTCCTCGATGGCGACATACATGGGAGCATAGAAGATGGAATGAGCCACTTCATTTAAGGTTACGTCGGTCACAGTGTTTTTGCTGTCTGCCTTTTTTGGATTTCCGCATCCTGCAAAGGCCATCAGAGCCCCGGTAAGGCATAAAGCCAGTGCCATAAAGCGTGATAAATTTTTTTTCATAATTTCCTCCATAATTATATGCAGTTTTCTTTTTTATAAAATATGTGAAAAGGAAAAAAGTGTGTGCAAAGTCTTTGAATCCGGTGATATCTCTGCTTTGGCCTGCTTGCAATTTTCTGATAAAACAGCTAGAATAGTAGCAGAAACAAAAGCAGACAGGAGCTGGAAAAGAGGAATGATATGTTGGATAAAGTAGATTTGCATACCCATACGATTATGAGCGGACATGCTTATAATACAAGAAATGAAATGATAAGGGCGGCGGAAGAAAAAGGACTTGAAATCTATGCAGTGACAGAACATGCGCCTGCCATGCCCGGAAGCTGTCATAACATGTATTTTATGAATTTCCGGGTACTGCCCAGAAAACATGGGAATATGACGGTGCTGTATGGGGCGGAACTGAATATTCTGGATTATCAGGGGCATGTGGATTTGCCGGAACATATATTGAAGGGCATGGATCTGACGCTGGCCAGCCTCCACACACCCTGTTATGTGTCAGGTACCAGGGAGGAAAATACAGATGCATATATCGGAGCCATGAAAAATCCTTATGTCAATATTATTGCCCATCCGGATGACGAGCGTTATCCTGTTGATTATGAAAGGCTGGTTCAGGGAGCAAAGAAATACCATGTTCTTCTGGAAGTGAACAATGCCTCTCTGTCTCCCGGAAGTTTTCGGGGTGATCCGGTGGAACGATATCAGGAAATGCTGGGCCTGTGTGCGGAATATGAGGTGCCGGTAGTGATGGATTCAGATGCCCATGTGGATGTACAGGTGGGAGAACATGGGTATGCCAGAAAGATGCTGGATATGGTAAAATTTCCGGAAGAACTGGTGGTGAATTTTCACAGCGAACTTCTGAAAGGGTATCTTAACAGAGTATATACAGAATAAAAGAAAACATGAAAATATGTGTTTACTTCATGACTTTAGTATGTTAAAATCACTACAGGATTATTTATAAGATATGATTATAAAAGAAGTAATACATAAAGGAGAAGGGTATATGAGCAAAAAATTAAGGACAGAAGCCGTAGACCATTTATTTGAAGCAATATTAAGTCTGGAAAATAAAGAGGAGTGTTATACATTTTTTGAAGATGTATGTACGGTAAATGAACTGCTGTCTTTATCCCAGCGTTTTGAAGTTGCAAGAATGCTTCGGGCTCAGAAAACATATCTGGATATTGCCGAAAAAACAGGGGCTTCCACAGCGACCATCAGCAGAGTAAATCGTTCTCTGAATTATGGGAATGACGGGTATGATATGGTGTTTGCCAGGACAGGTATGGGAACAGAAGAAAAGGAATCCGGAGCGTGACAGAGCGTAAGAATCTGCGGAAAAATGGAATGAGGGTGCTGCAAATGAGAAATGCCGCAACAGGCAGCTGTGATATTATCCACATGTATTCCTGCATATGGAAATACTTTCTTATTTTGCCGCATCCTCACGGTAAATCAGTTATTCTCAGGAGCTTTGGAATGTTTTCCGGCGGGTTTCTCGTGTTTCACACTCTTTGCGTCGATTAATTTTTCAATTAATTGCTTTTTGATATAGACGTCAAAGCTCAGCATACAGATAAAAGCAAAATGCTGCAGAGATTCTTTTTCCTCCGGGGAAGTGTCAGAAAACGTCTGCTGGCTGGTGTGGTATTTTTTGGTAATGTCTTTCTGCAGGTTCCGTATTTCAGCTTCTTCCAGGCGGAACACCTCAGAATAGATGTCTTCCAGATTCGGCTGTGAATCTGAGGCAAAATAGCGTTCGGTGACAGGATTCAGTATGGCCTGTATATCGCCGATACTCAGAATATTTTTAAAATAGTAAATAAATATCAGAGCAAGCAGATGTTCTTTGGAATATTTCTTTTTTACCGGGGGCGGAAGCAGGTTGTTCTTGGCATAGTTATTAATCATTGTTTTGGTAAGAACCTTGTCTTCCGGGCGGCGCTTGGATACGGAGAGCTGAGCGTCCATAAAGGTAGTGACCTGATCCATGTATAAATCTATGTTGGGAAGTTCTTCCGGCTTGATGTAATCAATACGTGCCAGACTTTCCAGGATACTGTTCAGTAAATCTTTTTCATCTATTGTCATTTGTTTCACCTCAAAGTACATTATATAGTATTAAAAACCAGATAACAAGTGTTTTGTGAGTTTTTCTGAAATATAGCCGGAAACAGGTTGAAATGTAGAAGAATATTTACTATAATAAACATACGTTTGAAGTTGAGAGGAAAGAATATGAGTATGTACGATAAGTTGAATCCCATGCAGCAGGAGGCTGTGCTGCACACAGAAGGGCCCCTGCTGATTCTGGCAGGAGCCGGTTCCGGAAAGACCAGAGTGCTGACCCACAGAGTTGCCCATCTGATTGGAGAACGGGGTGTGAATCCCTGGCATATTATGGCAATTACATTTACCAATAAAGCGGCGGGAGAGATGCGGGAACGTATTGATAAAATGGTGGGATTCGGCTCGGAGAGTGTATGGGTTTCCACCTTTCATTCCACCTGTGTGAGGATTTTAAGACGTTATATAGATCGTTTGGGGTATGATACGAATTTTACCATTTATGATGCGGATGATCAGAAAGTGCTGATGAAAGATATCTGTAAGCGGCTGCAGATAGACACGAAGATTTACAAAGAGAAGAATTTTCTGGGTGTAATTTCTTCGGCCAAAGATGAACTGATATCCCCGGAGGAATTTACCCTGCGTGCAGCAGGCGATTTCGTGAAAGAAAGGCAGGCAGCCGTGTACCGGGAATATCAGGCCGCCCTTCATAAGAATAACGCGCTGGATTTTGATGATCTGCTTGTAAAGGCTGTGGAGCTTTTCCGAAATGACAGGGAGGTGCTGGATTACTATCAGGAACGGTTTCATTATATTATGGTGGACGAGTACCAGGATACGAATACAGCACAGTTTCATCTGATAAAACTTCTTGCTGGAAAATATCAGAATCTTTGTGTGGTGGGGGATGATGATCAGTCTATTTATAAATTCCGCGGCGCCAATATCAAAAATATACTGAATTTTGAGGAGGTGTATCCGGAAGCAAAAGTGATTAAACTGGAGCAGAATTACCGTTCCACTCAGAATATTCTGAATGCGGCAAATGGTGTGATTGCCCATAATGTGGGCCGGAAATCCAAAAAGCTGTGGACAGATAATGATGAGGGGGAAAAGATTAATTTCAGTCAGTTTGAGACCGGGTATGAGGAGGCGGAATATATTGCGGGAGATATACAGAGAAAAGTACGGGAGGGAAACTGCAATTACGGAGAATGCGCCATTCTTTACCGCACCAACGCTCAGTCCCGCTTATTTGAAGAAAAATTTGTAGTGTCGAATATTCCCTACCGGATTGTGGGCGGCATTAATTTTTACGCAAGAAAAGAAATCAAGGATTTGCTTGCTTATCTGAAGACCATAGACAATGGGAAGGACGACCTGGCAGTCCGGCGGATTATCAATGTGCCAAAGCGTGGAATCGGAGCTACAACTCTGGGACGCGTACAGGTTTATGCGGAGGAACATAACCTGAGCTTTTACGATGCTCTGAGGCAGGCGGATGATATAACATCTCTTGGAAAAGCCGGAGCGAAAATAAAACCGTTTGTGAATCTGATTCAGACCATGCGGAGTAAGCTGGAATATCTGGGCGTTTCCGAACTTTTGCAGGAAATCATTGAGGAAACCGGATATGTGGCCGAGCTGGAGGCGGAGGATTCCGATGAAGCTCAGGCGCGTATTGAGAATATTGATGAATTAATCAGTAAGGCCGTGGCTTATGAGGTATCTGAGGAAACACCCACTCTGAGCGGATTTCTGGAAGAGGTAGCTTTGGTTGCGGATATTGATACACTGCAGGAAGGCAGTGATTATGTGGTTTTAATGACATTACATAGTGCAAAAGGACTGGAGTTTCCCAATGTATATCTTACCGGTATGGAAGATGGAATCTTTCCTGGTTATATGAGTATTGTATCGGATGACCCTTCTGAGATAGAAGAAGAACGGAGACTCTGTTATGTGGGAATTACCCGTGCCATGACAGATTTATCAATTACCTGTGCCAGACAGCGCATGATACGGGGAGAAACCCAGTATAATAAGGTATCGCGATTTGTGAAGGAGATTCCTGTCGGTCTGCTGGGGGGAATGGTAAGAAAAAAGGAAACGGATTCTTCCGCAGGAATACAGGAAAAATCCTTTCGCCAGGCGGCTTCCAGAGTAAATCCCGTGTTCAGTACCAGGAATAAATATCAGACAAACCCGTATCAGAGTACTTCATTTTCCAGCAGCAGCACAGGGAAAATCGTACTGGAGTATACCAGCGGGGATCGGGTAAAACATATGAAATTTGGGGAAGGTACGGTGACCGGTATTGTGGAGGGCGGCAGAGACTATGAAATAACGGTGGATTTTGACCGGGTGGGAACGAAAAAAATGTTTGCTTCTTTTGCAAAACTAAAAAAAGTATAAAATTTCAAAAAACTGGTATGCTAATGAGTAAATATGTGTTATACTTATACCAACAACTGGTTGGAAATCCAACCACAAAAAAGAGGAGAAGGAGCGGTAATCATGAATAGAGAAAAGATTGATGAACTGTTGAGCACAGTAAAACTGAATGAGCTGTTACACAGACAGGAAGAGGAAAAGAAGAAATCAAAGGTACTTTGGGTATGCGCCATTGCAGGAGCGGTTGTGGCAGTTGCAGCGATTGCTTATGGTATCTATCGTTTCTTCACACCGGATTATCTGGAAGATTTCGAAGATGATTTTGATGAAGATTTCGAAGATGATTTCTTTGATGATGAGGATGAAACAGAAGAATAAGAATCAGATGTCTGGACTCCCGCATGGAATGCGGGAGTCTTTTCATCTTACAGGAAATACCGTGCTACTGTGAAGTACTAAAATGTATAGATTTCCTATAAGATAAGGCCCTGCGGGCGGGATGCGTACTCGCACAGGAGGAAAATATTGCTTCGCAATTGTGCTTAAACGCGATACGTTCAGCATACTGCGTATGCTCTGACACACCGCAAATGGCGCAGCAAACCGTCCAGGTCTACGCTCCGCTTCGGTCCACGCTAAACGGACATCCACAGGATGTCCGGCGCCCCTTATGATTGAGGGATTCAGGGAGCCCCTGCGGACCTGTCCGCTTTTTTCTCTTACAGGAAATACCTTGTTACGCTAAAGCGTGAAAGTGTCTTCCTATAAGAGAAAAACAAAGATGCACACGCAAATGCAAAGGAAATATGTCGCCAGGGCGACACATTTGCGGCGCAGAATTTCGTAAAGCGAAATTCTTTTTTAAAGTATGGGAAATTCTGACGTATTTCCTGTATTTGGAGATTACACACAGAAATGAGGTAAGTTATGAAAAAAGGACAGATATATGATGGCCTGGTGGAAAAAGTGGTATTTCCCAATAAAGGAATTATCAGAGCAGAGGATGGGAGAATCGTTGTGGTGAAAAATGTAGTGCCAGGACAGAAAGTTTCTTTTTCCATTACTAAGGTGCGAAAAGGAAAAGGTGAGGGAAGACTGCTGGAGGTTCTGGAAAAATCCCCTATGGAACTGGAGCATGTGCCCTGCGAACATTTCGGAGCCTGCGGAGGCTGCACATTTTTGAATCTTGCTTATGAAACACAGCTGAAATTAAAGGAACAGCAGGTTCGGGAACTGCTGGAGCCGGTCTGTGCTCCTTATGAAAAAGCATATGCGATGAAACCGTTCGATGAACGATTCGAGGGAATTAGAAAAAGCCCAAGGCAATTGGAATATCGCAACAAAATGGAATTTTCTTTTGGAGACAGCTATAAAGACGGGCCATTGGAATTGGGTATGCATAAAAGAGGAAGTTTTCATGATATTGTAACCGCAGAAGGCTGTAAAATTGTAGACCAGGATTATTCTGATATTTTATCGGCAACGCTGTTCTGGTTCCGGAACTGTGAGAATCCCATGGAGGAAACAGGAGGGAAAAAAGGTATTCCATATTATCATAAAATGCGCCATACCGGATATCTCAGACATCTTCTGGTGCGAAAGGCAGAAAAAACAGGAGAAATTCTGATAGACCTGGTTACCACTACGCAAATGGGAGAAGCCGCAGAACAGAATGTATTAGAGGGATTTTGTTCTGAACTGCTCAATCTGAAACTGAAGGGCAGGATTGTGGGAATTCTGCATACCCATAATGACAGTCTGGCTGATGCGGTGATTAATCATGGAACCAGAATTCTGTCTGGCGTGGATTATTTTTATGAAGAACTGCTGGGGCTGCGTTTTCGGATTTCACCTTTTTCTTTTTTTCAGACAAATTCACTGGGAGCCGAGGTTCTGTATGAAACAGCCAGAGGGTATATTGCAGATGCCGGAACAGGCAAGGTGGTATACGATTTGTATAGCGGAACCGGGACGATTGCCCAGATTCTGGCTCCTGTGGCGAAAAAGGTAATTGGTGTGGAGATTGTGGAAGAAGCAGTGGAAGCGGCCAGGGAAAATGCAAAATTAAACGGGCTGGATAATTGTGAATTTCGGACAGGCGATGTGCTGAAGGTGCTGGATGAAATTGAAGAAAAACCGGATTTCATTGTACTGGACCCTCCGCGGGAAGGAATACATCCGAAGACACTGGAACGGATTATCCGTTATGGAGTAAAACAGATGGTATATATTTCATGTAAACCCACCAGCCTGACGAGAGATCTGGAAGTGCTTCAGGCGAGCGGGTATATGGCAGAGCGGATTTGCTGCGTGGACATGTTCCCCGCCACCGCTAATATTGAGACGGTATGTTTATTGTCCAAACTTCATGCAGACCAACATATCGAGGTGGAGCTTCAGATGGACGAGCTTGATTTGACAGCTGCGGAGAGCAAAGCCACTTATGAGGAAATCAAGGATTATGTACTGAAGCATACGGGATTGAAAGTCAGCAACTTGTATATTGCACAGGTAAAGCAGAAATGCGGCATTATTGAGAGGGCAAATTATAACCTGCCGAAATCGGAAAATTCCAGACAGCCGAAATGCCCGCCAGAGAAAGAAGCTGCTATAAGGGAGGCGTTGGAACATTTTCGTATGATTTGATGGTAGTTTAGAACTGGTAGGATACTTCTTGTAATGATTAAAATGTAATTTGATGAGGGAGGTACTGGTAAAGATTATGAAAAAGTTTGATTTGCACATCCATACGTTGTCGACTATAAGTGATGTTTCATTTACATTTAGTATGGAAATGTTGGAACAATATGTAAAAGAGAGGAAAATAGATGCCATTGCTATTACTAATCATAATATGTTTGATTTAGCACAATATAGAGAAATAGCTTTAAAGTTGTCCGATACCATTGTTTTTCCAGGAATAGAAATAAATATCGGAAATAATGCAGGGCATTTGCTTGTTATAGCAAAACAAGATGATGTAGAAGAATTTAGTCATAAATGTGAATGTGTTCAAAAAGAAATACAGTCTGAAAAAGATAGCATAACAGTGGAACAATTGAAAAGATTTTTTGGTAAGTTGGATAGGTTTTTGTTGATTCCTCACTATGATAAAAAGCCAAGTATAGATAAAAAAATCTTAGCTGAATTGAAAGATAATATTATTTGCGGGGAAGTTAATAGTATTAAGAAATTTATTTATTGCCAAAAGGATAACCCGTCATTAACACCTGTTTATTTCAGTGACTTTAGGGCAAAAGAAAATGTAGATGTATTTCCAATTAGACAGACTTTTTTTGATGTAGATGAAATTACTTTAGAAGCAATTAAAAAGTGTCTGACTGATAAGAAAAAAGTTACTTTATCTGAATCAGAAGGTCACAAGAAATTTTATGCTCTTCCAGAATTGGAGTTGTCAACAGGATTAAATGTTATTATCGGTGAAAGGTCGTCTGGAAAAACTCACACATTGAATCAGATATATAAATATTTTGACAATATCAAATATATTAGACAATTTGAACTTTTGGAAACAGACCCAGAAAAAGCTGCAAAGGATTTTACGGATAAAATTGCAATTAAACAGAGTGGAATAACAAAAGAATATTTTGAGTTTTTTATAAGAGTTGTAGATGATGTAAAGGATATTTCATTAGAAAAAGATGAAAAACATATAGAAAATTATTTGGCTTCATTGCAAAAACATGCTTCGGAAACAGAAAGAGCGGATATGTTCTCCAAATGTAAATTTTATGCTGAGAATGAGTTTGAAATAAATGATTTGGAGAGTTTAAAGAAATTAATAGAATCGGTTGATGTTCTATTAAGCACTACACAGTATAAAGAGATTGTAGAGAAAAGTGTAAAACGTGAAAACTTAATTGCTTTGCATAATGATTTAATTAACGAATATGTAAAAGAGCAACAAGTGGTATTAAAAAAGCTATGGGTGAATGATATAATCGGCAATATAAAACAGAGATTGCAATCAAAAACTGCAGCAACTCGTGTAACAGATGTAAATTTTTATACAGTACAAATGAATCGTACGAAAATCAAGAAATTTGAAGATATCGTAAAAGGTTTAAAGGAAGAACGGCAGATATATTGTAAGAACTTAGAAGGCTTTAATATAGAAGTAAGAACTAAGCCGTATTCTGGAGCAAGTAGCCTTAAAAATCATAGTAAAAGGAAAATTGCTTTTTCTGATGCTTTTAGTTGCTATGAAGACCCTTATATGTTTTTACAAAAATTAAAAGAGATAGAGATGTTGGAAGATACAGCATATTATGAATATTTTGTAGATGTTGAATATAGAATATTGAATCAGTTTGGCTTTGAGGTGTCAGGCGGTGAAAGAGCTGAATTTAATTTATTGCAAGAAGTGAATGATGCTTATCAATATGATATTCTGATGGTAGACGAACCAGAATCATCTTTTGACAATATATTTCTACGAAATAGAGTGAATCATATGTTGAGAGAAATATCACAAGAGATGCCAGTTATAATTGTAACCCATAATAGCACAGTGGGTGCATCTATCAAACCCGATTTTCTTGTCCATACAAAAAGATTTATTAAGAACAATAAGGATATTTCATATGAAATATATTATGGACATCCGACTAACAGAAACTTGAAAAACAACAAAGGAAAACAAATCAAAAATTTACAGGCTACTCTTGATTGTTTGGAGGCGGGAGAGAGTGCTTACATGGAAAGAGGAAAAGAATATGAAATGCTTAGAGATTAAAAATGGCAAAGGATATTTTCTGAATGCAGATGGCGAGATGGTTGAACTAGATAAAATGAAAAAAGATGATTTGTTATATTTATTAGATATAGCAACAAATATAGATGAATCTTTCGAGATGGATAATATTGAAACATGTAAACTTGATAATCAAGCACATAAAGTGATATATGAGAATCTATATGATAAATTTCAAGAGTTACTCCAAAATAGAACAAGATTTTATGACGAAAGCATTGCTTTGTATAAAGATGCTTTACAAAAATATAAGCAGGAGTAATAGAAAGATAGTTTTAGAAGATGAAATTGATTCTTACAAGAAATTTTATACTATTATATTTTGAGGAATAGAATTAGTAAATGAGTGAGAATTTATCTGAAGCTATCATCAAGTGTTTGTAAATAAATGACTAAAGAAGAATTTTATTACATAGCCTTGTGGGATTGAAAAAACAGCTTATACAGTAAGGCAAATATACGGACTGCGTTGACGAGTTGATATTTAAGGTAGTAAACGCAACGATTAAGAGAATGAAAATTGAATATGTCTAAGGCACATCACAGAGCCGCTTATTCTTATTGTTTTTTAAGAGTAAGCGGCTTTTTTGCGTTCTCTGGTACTCTTACATAGCCACCTTGACAAAGTGGCTAAATCTAAATGAAAGGAGGACGCACCCTATGTCAAATTGCAAAGTAATCGCTTTAACCAACCAGAAAGGCGGAGTTGGAAAGACCACCACGGCGGTCAATCTGGGCGTGGCTTTGGCACAGCAAGGCAAAAAAGTCCTGCTTATTGATGCCGACGCACAGGCAAATTTAACCATGTCGCTTGGTTACAGCCGCCCCGACGACTTGCCCGACACGCTCTCCACCATCATGCAGGACATCATTGACGATAAACCCGTCGATGTATCCAGAAGCATCCTGCACCATGACGAGGGCGTTGACCTGCTCCCGTCCAACATTGAACTGTCGGGGCTGGAAGTAAGGCTCATTAACGCCATAAGCCGTGAAAGCGTATTGAAAACCTGCATCAATGGGGTAAAGAAGAACTATGATACTGTCCTTATTGACTGTATGCCGAGCTTGGGGATGCTGACAATCAATGCTCTTGCGGCGGCTGACAGCGTGGTTATCCCGACACAGCCACATTATCTTTCTGCAAAGGGTTTAGAGCTGTTGCTTCGCTCCGTGTCTAAGGTCAAACGGCAAATCAATCCCCATCTGCGGATTGACGGTATCTTAATGACAATGGTAATGCCACGCACGAACATCTCAAAAGAGATTATGGCAACGGTAAAGAGTGCCTATGGGCAGAGAATTAAAGTTTTTGATGCCCAGATACCCCATTCCATCCGTGCGGTAGAAGCCACCGCAGAGGGAAAGAGCATTTTTGCCTACGACAAAGGCGGCAAGGTAGCCGCAGCTTATGAGCAGTTCGGAAAGTCCAGCTAAGAAATGTCAATAGGTAAAGTGAAAAATGTTAAAAAAGTTTTTTTCAAGCAGTTGATGTAAAAAAGGGTAACTTTAATAAGCCCACCCATGTGGAAATCTTTAAAATTCATGATAAACCTGTTAGGCTGCGTTCTGTATCTTGTCGGGATGCGCTGCCAGATACCGCTCACAGTGTTCCTGAGGAGTGATGATCTCAAATGGTTTATTATCCCGGAGCATGGCAAAAATGATATTGCAGATTTTATGCATGACAGCCCCGACAGCCACGTTTTTCTTCTTGCTTTTGCATTTGTCGGTATAATAGCCGTGGATAACTGGATTTACTGGTGTTTTTGTCCCTTTATCCACCTTAAGATTATTGATAGCCACCATATGCAGGATACGCCTGGCAAGGCTAGAACCCCTCTTGGACATGTGGACTTTATCCCCATTGAACTTGCCGGATTGCTTCACGGCAGGATCCAAGCCGAAGTAAGCATAAAGCTTCTTTGGGGAAGAAAACAGGTCAAAGGAGCCCATTTCAGCGATCAGGACGGCTGCACTGAGAAAACCGACACCACGTAGGGACTGGAGAAGGAAGATACGGTCATAAACCGGCGTCCCTTCCAGCTTATCAACAGCCTTATGCAGGTCCTCAAGTATATTGTCCAGATGCTCCTGGTATTCCCGGTAGGTTTTGATATACAGCCGGATCCGGAGTGCACTGCTTTGAAGCGCACGTCCGAAAACAGCGGCGTCCTTTGCGGCAGCACGTATGGCATCATATTTGGAAACGGCATATTTTTCACCGAAACGTGCGGTTTTGCGTATGGTTTCCACAAGTATGTCTTTTGGGGCGGCAAGCATGTCTGCGGCAAAGGGGTAAGCTTCCAGAAGATTTAAGGAAGTTTGGGTAGTGACCGTGCTAAACACCTTCCGGTATGCGGGAAAGGACACTTTCAGTTCCGCCGTGAGCTTCAGGACGACAGCGGACTGCAGGTCTTTGAAGTAATAGTAGTCCCGTACCAGGTTGCGCAGGTCAATGACCTCATCATCTGGTATGATGGAAGTCTTAAGGGAAGCATCCAGGCCGACTTTGGCAGCTTTTTTTGAATCAAATTTATCATTATGCAGTTTCCTTACGTTCATATTTGTGCTATTCTTAGTGATGATAGGATTAATGACTGAGCAGTCAAACCCCTTATCACGAAGGAAGTACAGGAGCGGGATGTGGTAGATCCCGGTGGACTCAAGGAAGCAGCGGCTTTCGAGGGAATACATCTCTTGTGCTTCCTTTATTTTTGCGACAGCAAGCTCACGGGACTGCGGATCAGAATGAATGATCTTAAAAGGTTTCCCGGTGAGAATGCCATTGGGCAGCATGATGGACATCCAGGTGAAGTCTGCGCCGACATCAAGCCCGACTGAGAGATAAGGGATGCTTTCAAGCATCATAAGTACTTTTGGGTATTTCATGGTTTTATCCTTTCTGGCAGGCATCCATTTCCAGAGGGCGGATACACAACCTAGCGGTTTATACAGGTATAGCCTGGGGCTTCCCAACCAGCCAAAACATAAATCACCACCGAATGGACTGACAGACTTTCTAAGAGGTTTCACCAGCCGGAAGGCCGGTTCCCAAGGAGGTGTCGTCAATGATCCTGCCTCCAGTGATTATACCTCTATCTTTTGTCTGGTGCATTAAGGAAACCTCAGACATGGTAAATAATGTTACTTTATAACTTCTGATGGAGGGGGAACTCCTCCTTCCGTTATATCTATATAGATTTATTAGATTGGACTTTGTAACTATTAACCAGTAGTCATTCTTGACTACACCATTATTATACTAGGAGGAAACCATCGCACAGCTTGAAACCGCAAAAGAGGAAGTAAAGAAACCATTTGCCTTTGAAGATGAGCTGAAAGAAAAGACGGAGCGGCTGAACGCCCTCAATATCGAACTGAATCTGAATGAAAAGGACAATGCTGTTATTGACGATGAGCCAGAGCAGAACGATGAGCAGCCAGAGAAAAAAAGCACAGACAGAGAGAGGTAAAATCCAGTTTGCACATTTGTATTGAGGATTTCTGGGCAGTATAATAAGTGACAGTAAGAAAAAGTCGGAGGTGAGGAACAATGTCTGATGCATTCAGATTTGAAACTTTTGTAGATGTCCACAGCAATATCTTTAATGAATACCTCGGTTCTGTCATCACAAAGCTGTCCAGAGAAAATGAGGAATACCGTGCCATAAGAGCTGAAATTGAGAGCCTTTATGAGAAATATCCGAAAGTTTTAGGTGTGTTTGATACGGAAACATCGGTGGAACTGACCGAGGAGGAATGTGCCACACTGATTAAAGTAATGGAGCTTAGAAACAAACTTACGGATATGGAGATGCAGTCGGTTTACTTCCGTGGATGCTATGACAGCGTAGGGTATCTGAAAAAAGCAGGGATTTTATAATGGACTGACCGAGGAAAAGGCGGTGTTGGTGTGAAAGCTGATGCCGTCTTTTACATAACCATGTAGTGGAAAATTTCATAAGTATATGGTAAAATAAACAAAAATTTAAAGTGTGAAAGGTGCCTAATATGGATTACTATGTGGTTGATGCTTTTACTGATAAGTTGTTTAGTGGCAATCCAGCTTGCATATGTGTGTCAGAAAAAACACTTTCCAATGAAGTTATGCAAAATATAGCATTTGAAAATAATTTACTCAAACTTCCCACATTAAAAATGGGATTTGCTCCTTGAAAAATCAATACTTTAGCTCACAAAATAGCGCTCAGGCAGCCGCTGAACCGCACTCCAATGCTTTTTGCATGTACTTTGGCAGCCGCTGAATAAAGCTGGCGGTGAATTCCTCCAGCTGCTGTTCTGTGATGTGGAAATATTCCATAACGGTATCCATTAGTGCATCTATGATAATCCTCATGGATTGACTGAACGTGATGTCATCCAGTTCATCCATGAGGCAGAAAAACAGTTCGCAAATCGTTTTGTCATCCGTATTGCATCGCTGTGTAACTGCAAGCATCATATATCGTGCAAAAACAATGGATACATGAGCGGTCAAAGCGTCATAGGAAAGGCTCCGGCACTCCTTTACCAGATGCAGACAGGATTTGCAGGTCTTGAAAAACACCTCAATATCCCAGCGCTTCCCATAAATACGGATGATTTCTTCCTCTGAGAGAGTTGTATCCGTGCTGATGATGGCAAGCCAGTCTTTTTTCTTGCTTTTGTTCCGGACACAGACGATTTTTGCCTCAATTGCCTCG
The DNA here is from genome assembly GCA_036941025.1 of Lachnospiraceae bacterium JLR.KK002. Taxonomy (NCBI): domain Bacteria; kingdom Bacillati; phylum Bacillota; class Clostridia; order Lachnospirales; family Lachnospiraceae; species Lachnospiraceae bacterium JLR.KK002. The sequence continues at coordinate 2,155,462 of JAYMNP010000001.1, read as the reverse complement.
TCACCAACGGTTACGTCAATGGAAAGCAGATATTTGGAGCGTCCTCTGCGTTTTCTGCACTGTTTATAGATTTCCTTGATGCTGTATCTGCCACCCTGATAGCCATATTTGATTTTACTGCTTTTCTTAACCATTGCGATTGTGTCCAATTCGCAGTTTGTCTTTAAGGCGGTGATGGTCTTGGGTGATGAAAACCAGCTGTCGAACAGCACATATTTTGCAGAAACTCCAGATGATTGTGCTGCTCTGATCAGGTCAATCAAGACTTCTGTTGCTTTTCGTCTGGATTCTTTCCGCCTTTTCCCGGCAAGAGAACGTCCATCGAAGTTTGCAGCTTTGCAGAGCAGGTTTTTATCGTCGGCTGCCGACAGAAGACGATGGTTGATCGGAACAAAGGAGTTGCCATCGGACCATCCAAGTGTCAGCATACGGTAACCTCTCTTGTACTTCATAGAGCAGTGGTCGAAGACTTTCGCCAGAAGTTCCGTTTTATTTGAACGGGAACGGTCAAACAGGCTGTCATCAATAATGAAGACATCTTTGCGGCTCTCATCCGTAAGCGGCTTCATGAAATCGTTAATGATCCGGCTTGAAAGCAAGGTTGTGAACCGAGACCAGTTAATCTTCGCATTATTGAGGAAGCGATAAACGGTGTTCTTGCAGAATGAACCATCAAATATGCCTGTTTTCCACTGCATATACATGCTTCGATCCGAGAAAATGAGACAGAACAGGTATCGAAACACTTCGATTACCGGAATCCCTTTTGCTTTACCGGCATTACATTTGAAAAGAAGTTTCCCGATTTGGAATTGGGTCATAAAATTTGTGACAGAGCTAGAAATCTCATTTCCGTTTTCAGCATTATATGGTATACTTGACATGGCATAAATCTCCTTGCTGTGTGATTGTTATTCGCAATTCAATTATACCATCAAGTGCAGGTTTGTGCCTTTTTTATGGACTAAAGTATTGATTTTTCAAGGTTCAGCACACCAATCGGTGTGGGAAGTTTGAGTAATTTATCCGAAACAGCATTTATTTATAAGAATGGCAAGGATTATATATTAAGATGGTTTACGCCATCATTTGAAATAGACCTTTGTGGTCACGCAACATTAGCAGCTGCCTTTATTGTCTTTAATCACTTAGATTGCAATTCAGATAAAGTTAATTTTGAAACTGTTAGTGGCGTTTTAAGCGTTATTCGAAAAGGGGATTTGTATGAAATGACTTTTCCAAAAAGAATAGCACAGAGTATTATGAAAAAGCCAGATATTGTTGAATCACTCAGTTTTGAGCCGCTTGAGCTTTATTCTGAACGGGATTTATATGTAGTAATGAATAATGAAGAAGAAGTTAAAAATTATATTCCAGATTATACGAAACTTAAAAAATTAGATTCTTGGCTTGGAATTGTAATAACAGCAAAGGGTAATAATGCTGATTTTGTTTCGAGATATTTTTGTCCAGAATTGATGTTTGAAGACCCAGTAACAGGTTCTGCCCACAGCACTTTAGTACCAATATGGAGCAATAAGTTGGGAAAAAATAAACTATTGGCAAAACAATTATCTAAAAGAGGAGGCACTCTCTATTGTGAATGTAGCAATAATAATATAAAAATTTCAGGAAATGCAGTCATTTATTCAAAAGGAAGTATTTTGTTATGACTATGATGCGACCAAATTTTTATTTTATTAAAGTATAATAGACGCTATGGGGATTGAGTAAAGAGGGATGGTTTTAATGAAAGTATTAGATATTTTTTCATGGTTGCCTGCAAAAGAAATTAGTTTGGAACAATTAGAGCAGATTTTTATAGATTACAAATCTGGTATTTATAATAGTGAATACATTGTTTTATCTGAACTTCCAAATAATGTATCCGAAGATATTTTGACTTGTAAAAATGAATTGCTGAAAGAGGGGAAGAAAGTTGCTTTCATTTTAAAAGAAGAAAAAGTCATTGCTGTCATTGGTTATCAAGAGTGACAAAGAGAAAGATGAATTTTTAGGTAATTGCGAAACAAGTTCAAAATCTTGATTCCAATAGGGCAAAGGCCCGGTTGAGCCGGACTTACAGGAGGTGGATGTGGATAACAAGGATTTTAAGACATGAAAACAAAGCAGATAAGGATATCTGCCCGTGAAATGGTATGCGGTATGTAAGGTTATGCAATCAGAGGTTTTAAACTGCGGATATATTCATGCCTGTGCAGTTTATCAGCCACCATTACAGTAATAAGCTGGGTAATCCCGGCGAGAAGCAGGTCAGCATGAAGCGTTTTTTCATTCTGCGTTTTACGTCCGGCAACACAGAAGCTGTCCTTGAAATGGTTGATTGATTTCTCAACGTTTACCCTGAGCTTATAGGTGGAATCCCATTCGGCCGTACCACGAAGCGTACCAGGATAGGCGCGCAGGTTTTTCTCGGGATAAATATAAAACATCCTGCCGCAGGGGGATTCAGTACAGGGATTTTCACAGTGGCAGACACGTTTTGATTTCTTTGTAAGTTTGTTCCACTCCCATTTCATTTTCGGGCATACAAACTTCATGGTTGGCAGTCCGCAGCGGAGATGGGATTTGCTTCCTTCCCGTTTCATTGGAAGGGATGGGTCTTTGGGGCAGCAGGGGATGCCGTCCTTATTCAGCGGGCAGTCGGATTCCGGAAGGGAGATTCTGCCGTTGAGGGGAATGTAAGCCTGCTCAAAGGAAGCTTCCTGTAACAGGTATTTGTAGATTTCAATGGAATCAAATGCGGCGTCTCCCAGAAAAGTTTTCGGATTGATAAGCGGATGCTTCCGAAAGAAATCTTTTAAAGTGGGAACCAATGCCCTGGAATCGGCAAGACTCTTATCTTCATCCGGGGAATCAGATTTTTTTCCAACAATGATGTCAGGATGAGCCGCAAGAAAGTCCTTGTTATAAAAGGAAATATCCCGGACAATGCCGAGTCCGTTGGTAATAATACCGAATTTATAAGCATAACAGAAATGCCCGTTAATGTACATCTGCTGAATGGCTGGACTGGCGGCAGCATGGGAAGGCATGGAGCCGTAGGCGGCTTTATAAGGGTCAAAGGAATCGTCCATCCCTTTTGCTTTTTTGAAGGCTTTCAGCTGTTTGATGATACGGTTGGCATATTTGGGATTGTTTTCTGTAACCCATGCCTCAATGCCGGAGGTATCAAAGAGAAGCATGGAAGCTTTCTGTGTATCAATAGAATGGCATATCGGTTCGGTCAAGTCAACAAGATGGTCGAACATGGATTGTAAGTCCGATAAAAACTCCTGTTTGAAGCGGGTGAATTTAGAGGCATCCGGGACAACATCAAACCCGCAGAAGTCCCGCAGTTCCTGAGAGTATTTCAGGAATACAATCAGCAGGGATGTTGTTGGGATTGAGAAGATAAGCTGTAATAACAGAGCCCTGAGCATTGGATAAAGCAGATGCTTACGGGGCCTGCCAGTGGCGGCATGGAAATGAGAAATAAAGGACACTGGGACCATTTCATCTAAGTTGATGGTATTTTCGAGAAGTGCAAGGAACTGATATTTATCATTATCAAATTTATTTTGGCAATCGGTAAAAATATCTGCCAAAGAGAGCTGTTTGTATGGTATCATGTAGGTACAACTCCTTTCTGGTGGATGGTTGATTGTTACTCGACATCTCAATTTTACCACAAACCAGTGAGGAGTTGTTTTATTTTGTAACAAAAAGAATCCCGTATTTATGTGGGTTCTGGCGTTTCGCAAACGCCTAGATGAATTTTATTTGAAAGGTGTGGTGGTGTATGGAACGGTTTTATAATTATCGGAATATGTCACTTGAGCAACGGAAATTCGCTTTAAATTCTTTAAGCTCCATTGGTTTTTTTCCTGCATATGGAAGTATAAAAACAATGCGTCGGATAATGGATAAGGCATTTGGAGAAAAAATGCCACAGTTTTATTTTGTTTTTAGAGAAAAAGAGCTGATAGGCTATATGTTCCTTATTGGTAATGATAAAATGTTTCGTGCATTTCCGTGGCTTGCAATTGATAATCTTGATGAATTGCCAATGAAGATTGTAGAGCCATTAATGGATATAGCAATTAAGGCATGGAATAATGAGGACGGCAATATTATCAATGCAGACGGTAGTATTACTGAAAAAAGTCTGATTGCTCAAAGCTATAAACAGCGTTTAGAAAACTACAGGCATGGCACTGGACGACGAAGTGAAAATGAATGCCGTTGACAACATTAGCTTATAGAGGTGTTGAATAATGAATCAAAGAGAAAGGATAATCCGTTTGTGGTTTGATATGTGGCTGCAACAAAAAGACTTAGGGATAGATGATATTTTTACGGAAGATGTTATTTATATTGAAAGTTGGAGTCCGAAATATGAAAACCGTATAACCGTTAAACATTGGTTTGAAGAATGGAACACTCGTGGTAAAGTTCTTGTATGGGATATAAAACAGTACTTCCATAAGGAAAGCCAAACTATTGTAGAATGGTATTTTAAGAATGAGATGAACGATGGTAGCATTGAGGAATTTGATGGTATGTCACTTATCGAATGGACATCTGATAACAAAATAAAATTGTTAAAAGAATTTGGCTGTAATTTAAATAATTATAACCCATATCAACATGGCGATGTACCACAATTTAGAAAAGAACAGGCAAATTGGTTTTGATATAAAATGTGGAAATCATAGAGGTGTCATATTAATGAAAGAATATATAACAAAGCGGGTACATGAATTGTACTGGAAAGAAGATATAAATTGTGCAAGGACAGCACTTGTCTGTTTGAGCGAATTATTTGAAATTGTCATTGAGCCGCAAACAATCTGGTCTGCGGTTGGATTGCATGGCGCGGGTGGATATAGGGCACAATGTGGTTTAGTTGAAGGTACGCTTATGTTCATTGGAATTTATCTTCATATGATAGGAAAATCAGAAGATGAAATTGTATCTGCCTGCTATAATTTTGCGTCTGCCTTTGATAGAGAATTTGGTTCATTAAGATGTTTTGAATTACGTCCTACGGGTTTTTCAGAGAGCGACCCACCACATATGTGTGAAAACTTGACTTGTAATGGAATCGGATTTGCATATCAATATATTTTGGGAATCACAGAAAAGTAAGCAAAAACTAATTTGTTAATGCCCAATAGTTAGAATTGAACATTGTTTGATACATAGCTAAATAGAGATAAATTTTCTATATGGTAGATATATAAAAGACGGGATAATTTAAAATTTACAGCCTGGAAGTAAAAGCAGACTTATGAAGCAGAATCTAAAGGTAGGACATTATGAAGAAAGCAGCTCTTATATTGAGCATAATATTTATTATTTTAACCTTTGTTGGTGCAGGATATGTTTTGTATAATGGTGGGAAGATAAATGCGGGATATGCTATTATTCCAATGGTATTTGCCCTTGTTTGTATCGCTTTTTACCGAAATAGAAAGTGACTATTTTATGTTTATCTGTAAATCATGATTGGAATTAAATACTATTTTACATAGCCGAGAGGTTTTCATTTACGAAAATCTTTCGGCTAATTCTATTTCTGGAGGTGATTTTTATTTGAATGAGAGCATCTAAACCCTATATGCAGATTGACCCAGACGTGCTTGAACAGGTAAGGCAGATAGACCTGCTTTCCTATCTTAGAGCTTATGAGCCGAGCAATCTTGTCAAGGTCAAAGGCACAACGAACGTGTACTGTACCGCCGAGCATGACAGCTTAAAGATTTCCAACGGCAAATGGTACTGGTGGTCGAGGGGCTTCGGCGGCTATTCTGCCCTTGATTATCTGATGAAAGTTAAGGAATATGGCTTCGTGGAATAAAGGACGATAAGAAAAAGTCGGAGGTGAGGAAGAATGTCTGATGCGTTCAGATTTGAAACCTTTGTAGATGTTCACAGCAATATTTTTAATGAATACCTTGGTTCTGTCATCGCAAAGCTGTCCAGAGAAAACGAGGAATACCGTGACGTGAGAGCCGAGATTGAGAGCCTTTATGAGAAATATCCGAAAGTCTTAGGCGTGTTTGATACGGAAACATCGGCGGAATTGACCGAGGAAGAATGTGCCGCACTTATTAAAGTAATGGAGCTTAGGAACAAACTTACGGATATGGAGATGTAGTCGGTTTACTTCCGTGGCTGTTATGACAGCGTAGGGTATCTGAAAAAGGCAGGGATTTTATAACGGACTGACCGAGAAAAAGACGGTGTTGGCATGAGTGCTGATGCCGTCTTTTTATAAAAATAAGGAAGTGGTTTAAGTCATACATACACATAAAAATTTTCTGGAAAAGGATTTATATGTATGCTATAATTTTAAATCATATTAGAAATTAAGGATGATGTGTATGGGAATTGTATTTGCAAAATTGCAACATAAATATTTTGAACGAAGTAAAATACAAAATTTTTGTGTGAAAATAAGTAACAACATGGTGAAATTTGAACAAAGAGATTCTTCCGTAGAAGTTACAATTACTGGAAGAAAGGGTAATGAAAAGCTGAATTCTTTTCTTTTTGAGCTTTTATCCATGATGTTTTTATATTTAGGTAGTTTTCCAACGATTGAAGAATGGATAGTGGGGGAACAAGGAGTTGATGTGAGTAAATTTGCGAATAAGTATGTTTCTTATTCATATTTCGAGAGAAAGGATTCTTATATATGTGAAATTTCGGAACAGACGATATGTGGAGAAAAGTATGATAAGTTTAAGCAAATACCACAAATGCCGATTTATTCCATGCAGTATTTAGTATCGAAACATTACCAGTATATGAATATAGCACATAAGATAACATTGCTTACACATATAATAGACGGAATTACATACATACCTACAAACAGGAATCAACTTAATCGAATTAAAAATGATTTAAGAACGAAATATAATATTCCTGCAAGTGATGAAGTAGGAAATTATTTAGTTCATGCGGATATAGCTTTAACACCGTTTTTTAAATTGCATTCTAATTATAATTGTGGCATTATTCCATTTTTGGGGAAAAACCGATATAATTTTTTGAGAATAGTATCAGATACCAGAAATTGGTATTCTCATTTTTTAAAAGAAACTCAAAAGATAGATAGGTTGAAAAGCGGGATGGAAATGGTTATTTTTTTTGAACTTATCTTATACTGTTTGAGGATATATTTAATACAAACAATGGATATTGCGATTGAGAAAGATGCCACTAAAGAGTATTTATATACGGTGCATGATTGGATATTAGAAATTAAATATGGCAGAGATGAACCATTAAAATCAAAAGCATATCGTATCCAAAAAGGTATGAAAGAAATGACAGAACAGTTAAGAAGTTTTGTACAAGAGCATCAAGATGAATATACCATTACAGAATAATAAATTTCATTTTACATAGCCGAGAGGTTTTCACAACGAAAATCCTTCGGCTTATTTTATTTTCAAGGAGGTGTGTAATTGGATTACCAAGCGTACAGACAGTCCCTTAATCAAAAACTGGCTGAAAAAGTACAGCGTGAGTTTGCCGATTTCCGTGAGGACATTCTAAGCAAAAGCCCGCAGGAAGTTTACGATGCCGCATATCAAATTATCATAAAGAGTGACATTGCAGAGTGCTTTTCCGAAGCGGATTATTCCCCGCAGGCAGTAAAAGCCCTTATGAAGTCACCGAATCTTTTGCGGGATATTTATGAGGAATGGCTTGAAAAGGACGATTCTCACATGGAAGATTTACGCCAGACCATCGCTGATTTTAAGTCCTATATGGTTAAGACGGAAAAGATTTTGTCTGGGAAAGAAAGGTGATGTTATTTATTGAAAAGTAGCAGAGCTTATGTGCAGATTGACCCAGACGTGCTTGAACAGGTAAGGCAGATAGACCTGCTTTCCTATCTTAGAGCTTATGAGCCGAGCAATCTTGTCAAGGTCAAAGGCACAACGAACGTGTACTGTACCGCAGAGCATGACAGCCTAAAGATTTCCAACGACAAATGGTACTGGTGGTCGAGGGGCTTCGGCGGATATTCCGCCCTTGATTATCTGATGAAAGTTAAGGAATACGGCTTTGTAGAAGCCGTGGAAATCCTCACGGGGCAGACGATGGCGGACTGGAAGCCGCCGCCTCCTGCCGTGAAAAAAGACGAGCCAAAGGTGCTGCTCCTGCCGCCGAAAAACAAAAATTGCGACAGGGTGGCGAAGTATCTTTTCGGGCGTGGCATTGATTATCAGCTTATCCAGGAGTGCATCGCCGAGGGGATTATTTTCGAGAGTGCCGACTACCACAACGCCGTTTTTATCGGCAAGGATGAAAGCGGAACGCCCAAATACGCCGCCTGCCGTGGCACAATCAGCAGCTTTAAGCGTGATGCATCGGGCAGCGACAAGCGGTATTCGTTTCGGCTTCTGGCGAGAGAACCGTGTGCTTCGGTGCATTTATTTGAAGCTGCCATTGATTTATTGTCCTATGCCACTTATTTAAAGTGTGAGGGGAAAGATTACAAAGCGGAAAACCTGCTTTCTCTTTCGGGGGTGTATCAGCCAAAGAAAGAGATAAAGGACAGCAAAATCCCCGTTGCCCTCACGACTTTTTTGAAAGCAAACCCGCAAATCAATACCATCTATCTGCATCTGGATAAGGACAAGGCAGGTCGCTTATGTACCGCAGCCTTAAAAGAATTGTTGCAGAAAGACTACCGAATCGTTGATGAACCGCCGCCAGTCGGCAAGGACTTCAACGATTTTTTAATGTTGTATCTTGGGATTGCAAGGCAGAAAATGAGTTGTGAAAGGAGTGATGCCCGCTGATTGTCGGATGATTTTTTCTGATTGGAACAGCTAGACGGCAAAGAAAAATCGAAAAAGAAAGAGAGGAAGTTGCCATTGAAACAGTATGATATTACGCTCACAGGTCACTTTGAAAAGACCGTTTCCATCTATGCAGACAGCCCCGAACAGGCGGCGGAAAAGTTAAAGATTATCCTGTTTGACACCGACCTTATCGCATTTTCCAATGAGGATTTTGTCTGCGGGGAAGCGGACATTAAGGACGAAAATGAGGACGGATGTGAAGAAATGGAAAGAGAGGGCGGTGGCTTAGAGGATGTGGATTGTTCAGACTGCCCGTACTTCTGCCCGATGTGTGGAGAATGTATGTATGAGGGCGGGGAATAAGAACACGTCTTACCAAGCACTGAATTTGGTTATCCATCTGCCGATGGAAACAAAATTCGCTTGTTAGGGGAAAGCTCCCCTAATACCCCGTAAAAAGAACAATGCCAAAGTATACCGCCATGCCGTGTGCGGCACGGCGGTCACAGAAAGGAATCCAAGAATGAGTGAATTTATATATTTTATCCTCGGCACGACGCTCGGAGGGATGTGCGGCGTGGCGTGTATGTGCGTGCTGCAGATTAACAGGCTTTCCGAGGGAAAGGGGGATTTGGATGCGGAAACGAAACGTGCAGATACTGTTCCGACTGACCGAGGAAGAAGCTGAATACCTCTGCTCCCTTGCGGAGAGGTCGGGACACTCCAGACAAGCCCTGCTCCAGTCGATGGTCATGGGCTACCGCCTGTGCGAGAAGCCAGACCCAGAGTTTTATAAAATCATGCGGGAATTGTCCGCCATCGGCAACCGCATCAACCAGCTTGCGGCAAAGGCGAACGCCCTAAACTTTGTAGACACGCCGATGCTCTATGACGAAGCGAAGCGTTGGCGGGACTTCCGTCTGGACGTGGGCAGATGCTATCTTGTGCCGAGGAAGATGTCTGGCTGATGGCGGTCTGCGAGATATGGGATGTAAAAGGCAGGCTCGACCACCCCATCGACTATGCGGAGAACCCAGAAAAGACCGCCAACCCAAAATACACGGATGCAGACTTGCAGGCGATGGGCGACGTGATGAAGTACGCCACCAACGGCGACAAGACCGAGCGGCAGTTTTTCGTCACGGGCGTAAACTGCGACCCCGCCACCGCAAGGGACGAGATGATGATTGCGAAAGCGGGGTGGAACGACCAGAGCGAAATAGTCTGTTATCACGGTTTCCAGAGTTTTAAAGCGGGCGAGGTCACGCCAGAGCAGGCACATGAGGTCGGCGTGAAGCTGGCGGAGAAGATGTGGGGAGAAAGGTTTCAAGTAATCGTGGCGACGCATCTGAACACAGAATGCCTGCACAACCACTTTGTCGTAAACTCTGTTTCTTATATTGACGGCAGGCATTACCATGACAACAAGAAGAACCTGCGGCTGCTCCGCCAGCGTTCGGATGAATTGTGCCGTGAGTATTCCCTATCGGTCATCGAACACCCAAGCGGCAGGAAGAAGCCCTATGTCCTCTGCCAAGCCGAGAAGAACGGTCTGCCTACGAGGGATGCCGTGGCACGGCAGGCGGTGGATGAAGCCATCAGCAAGTCATTTACGCTGAAAGACTTTGACCGTCAGTTGTCGGAAATGGGATACCGCATCAATTTTGACCCCAACCGAAAATACTGGACGATAATCGGCAAAGGGTGGCAAAGACCGAAGCGTCTCTATAAGCTCGGCGAAGATTACACCAACGAGAGGATAACGGAACGCATCAAGGAAAATTCCTATGCAGTGAAGTTCCAGAACTTTTCCAAAGAACAGCCGCAGGTCAGAGTGATAAAGGTAAAAGGCGCATTAAAGGATGCCAAGAAAATCGGCGGCTTGCGTGGGCTGTATCTCCACTACTGCTACAAGCTCGGCATCCTGCCAAAGAAGAAACAACAGAATTACGCACGGCTTCACTATCTTCTGAAAGACGACTTGCTGAAGATGGATGCCATCACAAACGAAACAAGGCTGCTCTGCCGCAACCATATCGACACGGCGGGGCAGCTTTTGTCTTATAAAAGCTCTCTGGAATCCGAGATGCAGGAGCTGACCGAACAGCGCAAGGGGCTTTACTCCCAATCCCGAAAATCTGTCGGGGAAGAAAAAGAAGCGGTCAAGGCTCGGCTCTCGGAAATCACGGAGAGGATGAAAACACTGCGGAGGGAGGTCAGATTATGCGACGGTGTGCTTGCCCGAAGCAACACTATCAAGGAGAAGTTGCAGACCATACGGGCAGATGAAAAAGAACAGAAAGGAAAGGAGCTGATGAAGCATGAACACAGGCGGCGAAGCGGCGGAGCAAATCGTAAGGATGAGCTTGGAGGGATTTGAGGTCGCAGCCAGAATCACGGGGGCAGGTGCGAAAAACATCGCCATCCTGCTCTACTCCATTTTAAAAGAGGAACAGAAAACCAAAGGAAAGGCAAGGCTCACAAACATGCTCCGCTCTGGGAAAGAATTAAAAGTCTTTACCGTAAAGAGCGGCGACTTGAAGAAGTTCACGCAGGAAGCGAAGAAGTACGGCGTACTCTACTGCGTCCTTGCAGACCGCAAGAACAAAGACCCCAATGCGGAGGTGGACGTGATTGCCCGTGCGGAGGACGCATCGAAAATCAGCCGCATCGTGGAGCGGTTCAATCTTGCTTCCGTAGATACCGCTTCCATCGTGACCGAAGCGGAGAAATCGAAAGGGGAAAAGGGGAAGGCGAAAGATGCCAAGACCGCAGATGCAAAAGACGCAGGGGCAAAGGACGGTCAGCCAGAGCCAGACGTCGGCGTGGAGGAAAAGGCGGAGAAAGACAGGCTCATGGACGCCCTTATGGGAAAGCCCATGCAGAAGGAGGAAAACGCCCCAAACCCCTCGGTGGCAAAGACAGAAAAATCCCCTCTGTCCGAGCCTACCTCAAAGCAGCAAAGGAAGCCCGCAGAGGGGGCTACTATGGCTAAGGCGGAGAAGCCGTCAGTCAGGGAGGAACTGCGGAAAATCAAGGAGAGCAGCAAGGAGCAGGAAGTGGACGCTTCCCCGAATCTTGACAAAGAGAAATCTCCCGACAGGGCGAAAAAGCCGACCGCAGGAAAGACGGAGCATAAGCAGCCCCAGAAGCGGAAACGGAAACCAAAATCGAAAGGAGCAAGATAAGCATGAGCATTTATGACGTATTCAGCGGCGGAGGCAGACCTTTTAACAAAGAGGAATGGGCGGCGCAGAAACAGGAGCAGCGGAAAGCAGCCTATGAGCTGATAGACACGACCTGCGAAAAAATGATGGCGGACGGAGGTGCGTTTCAGCAGTACCTTGACGTGCAGGGGCATTTTGACCGCTACTCCGTCAACAATGATGTGGTATAAAAAAAGTTGACAGCCCATTCTCAAGGATTTGAGATATAATCAAGAGGATAAGGAGTGAACAAAAATGGCAGAAAACAGGCAATACGACCATGAATACAAAGTACAGGCAGTGAAACTGGCAAAGGAAATCGGACAAGCAAAGGCCGCTAAAGAACTGGGGGTTCCAAAGAATACCATGTATGGCTGGGTACGGGCCAACCGCCCTGGCAGCCTCGACCTTGGGGCAGGTTCACAAACTCCGCAAAGCGCCATGACCCTTAACCAGGAACTTCTTCAGCTCCGCCAGCTGGTTAAGGAACAGGAAAAAGAAATCCGCCGTTTGAAGAAGGAAAATGACTTTCTGGAGGAAGCCAGCGCTTTTTTCGCCGCGAGCCGTCTGAGGTCAGCAAAAACGAAAGAATGAAGTTCATTGCTCTTAAAACCAAAGACGGCAAATTAAAAGGGGATATCTTCTTTTACTGTAGAACCCTTCATGTCAGCAGGCAGGGATTCTACCAGTACCTTGCAAATAAAGACCGCCCATGGAAGTATCAGCCCCTGGCAGACGCCATGATGGAAATCCTTGAGGAAGATGATTGTAATGACACCTACGGCCGGATCCGTATGTATCAGGCATTAATGTTAAAACAGCCTGAAAATGTGGATATTCCCAGCGAACGTACTGTTTACCGTGTCATGGAGGATATCGGCATCAGCCACCATCCCAGGCGCAAACCAAACGGAATCACGAAAGCGGATCGGCAAGCCCGGAAATCAGAAGATCTGTTAAAACGTGATTTTAAGTCAGAGAAGCCGCTGGTCAAGTGTGTAACAGACATAACAGAGATCAAAGCCAGCGATGGAAAGCTGTATGTTTCGGCTGTTTTTGACTGCTTCGATTCCAGCGTGGTTGGACTGGCGATGGATACTAATATGAAAGCTCCATTATGTGCGCGGACACTGGAAAACGCGGCGAAGACATATCCGGACATCCATGGGGCAATTATCCACAGTGACAGGGGAAGCCAGTACACGAGCCAGCTTTACCGGGATGTAATCCGGAAGTATGGCATACGGCAGAGCATGAACAGTGCAGGCGGCAGATGCCATGATAACGCCCGCTGCGAGAGCATGTGGGCCAGAATGAAATCTGAACTACTCTATGACCGTTACGATACAGAGAAGATGAGCACGGATGAACTGAAAACCCTGATCTGGAGATATTTCATCAGCTATTGGAATAACCGGAGGATCTGTTCCTCTAATGGAGGCCTTCCTCCCATGATAAAACGGCAGCGATACTATGATTCCCTGAAAGAAGCAGCATAGGATACAAAATCCCTGAGGAAAATGTGTCAACTAATCTTGACAAAATCAACAACGCCATCTTGGTTTCGGCGCAGATGCCCGAAGCAACACAGTTAAAAGATTACGGCAGTTGGAAACAGAGCCGTGCCTATGTGGACAAGGACGCACAGAAAGTCACCATCCTTGAGCCGGGGAAAGAATATGAGCGGGAGGACGGCTCAAAGGCGGTCGGCTACAACGCCAAGATAGTCTATGACATTTCCCAGACCTCGGCAAAGGACAGGCAGCAGCCGCAGGAAGCCAAAACCATGCGGGAGCTTGTGTCGGCGATGATTGACGCAAGCCCCGTTTCCTTTGTGCCAATGGACGACCTTGAGCTGCCTGCTTTTTTCGACAGCGCACAGCAGACCATCTTCATCAAGACGGGGCTTTCCGAGGAGCAGCTCTTTGTCAGCATGGCAAAGGAAGTGTCGGCGGCGGTCTTTGACTGCAAACACAAGGAGAGCCGTGACGCTTCAGAGTTCAAGTCGTTCTGCGTCGCCTATATGGTAAGCTCCCGCTACGGCGTGGACACCAAAGGCTTCCGCTTCGACAATCTCCCGAAAGAGTTTGCGGGCATGGAAACGCAGGGATTTAAGGGGCAGCTTGGCTCAATGCGTGACGTTCTGGGCGAAATCCAGTCGGATATGTATAGGAGCCTTGAGAAGAACAAGCCGCCCAAGCATAAGGAGCAGGAACGCTAATCGGAGGTGCAGCCCATGAAAGAAGAACGATACCATCTGGCATTGGACAAATACGATAAGAACATCGTCCTCAATGCCCTCAACACCCTGCGGACGCAGCAGATACAGGAGGGACGCCCCACCGAGCCTGTTGACGAGCTGATAAGCAGGGTGGCATACGCCCCGACCAAGAAAGTAAAGGTCGCCCCGTGCAAGTGCCATGAAGAACGGTGATGATTATAAGGCGGGCTTAATCCTCTCCCTCTGCGGAATCGTGCCTGTCGTGTGGCTTGCCCTGCTGACTGCCCCTTATGTCAGCGGCGGCATCGTGGAGATAATCGGCAACCTGTCCGTGGCAATGGAGAACCCGTTTTCCATAACGGTATGTGAGGACACTCCCAGAATTGTCCTTATTTTCCTGCTTGCCTACGGCATGGGAATCGGCGTTTATTTCTCCACACGCAGGAACTACCGCAAGGGGGAGGAACACGGCTCTGCCAAATGGGGCAATGCAAGTACGCTTAATAAAAAATACCGAGATAAAAACGCATCGGAGAACAAGCTGCTGACCCAGAGCGTCCGCATCGGACTTGACGGGAAGAAACACAGGAGGAACTTAAATATCCTTGTGGTGGGCGGTTCTGGCGCAGGAAAGACCAGATTTTTTTGTAAGCCCAATGTCATGCAGTGCAACACGTCAATGGTAATCTTAGACCCGAAAGGCGAGATTGTCCGTGACACGGGCGGGCTTCTGGAAAAGAAAGGCTATGAGGTGCGTGTGCTTGATTTAATCAATATGCACAAGAGCCATTGCTACAATCCCTTTGTCTATTTAAGAAATGACAACGACGTGCAGCGGCTTGTGACGAATCTCTTTAAGGCGACCACGCCGAAAGGAAGCCAGTCGCAAGACCCGTTCTGGGACACAGCGGCGAGTATGCTGCTTCTGTCCCTCGTGTTCTATCTGAAATACGAAGCCCCGCCAGACGAGCAGAATTTCCCGATGGTGATGGAGCTATTAAGGGCGGGCGAGGTAAGGGAGGACGACGACAGCTATGTAAGCCCGCTTGACGAACTGTTTGACCGTCTTGAGATGGTAAACCCAGAGCATATCGCTTTGAAATATTACCGTGATTACCACAGCGGAAGTGCCAAGACGCTAAAGAGCATCCAGATAACCCTCGCCGCACGGCTTGAGAAGTTCAATCTGGAAAGCCTTGCATCTTTGACCGCCACGGACGAATTGGATTTGCCGTCTTTGGGCGAGAAGAAAGTTGCACTGTTCGCATTGATACCAGACAACGACACCAGTTTCAATTTCCTTGTGTCGCTGTTATACACGCAGCTATTCCAACAGTTATTCTACCTCGCCGACCACAAGTACGGCGGGAGCCTGCCCGTCCACTGCCAGTTCATTATGGATGAATTTGCGAACGTCAGTTTGCCCGATGACTTTGACAAGATTTTGAGCGTCATGCGGTCAAGGGGCGTGTCCGTTTCGATTATCCTGCAAAATCTGGCACAGCTCAAAGCATTATTCGAGAAACAATGGGAAAGCATCGTCGGGAACGCCGACGAGTTCCTCTATCTCGGCGGCAACGAGCAGAGTACCCATAAGTTTGTAAGTGAGCTTCTTGGAAAAGCCACGATAGACACGAACACCTATGGGAAAAGCTCTGGGCGGAGCGGCAACTATTCCACCAACTACCAGATTTCGGGGCGTGAGCTTTTAACCCCAGACGAGGTGCGTATGCTGGACAACCGCTACGCACTTCTTTTTGTGCGTGGGGAACGTCCCGTCATGGATTTGAAGTACGACATCTTGAAACACCCGAACGTGAAACTGACCGCCGACGGTGGGAAGCCGCCGTATATCCACGGCGAGCCGACGCAGGCGGTCGCAACATTTGTGTTTGGCGGGGATATTCCAAAAGACGCTGTTGCGCTTAACCCTGTCAGCACTTCCTATGAGCTTCTGTCCGATGAGGACTTGGAAGAAATATTCAATTTATAAGGAGGATTTACCCTATGAAACTTTTTCAGAAAAACGAGAAGAAAGCAACCCAGAAACTGCCGATGACAGGCAAGGTAAAAAGGGGCTTCCGCCATTACTGCGTGGCAGTGCTTGCCGTTATGATGGTATTTGGCACATCTATGACCGTCTTTGCCGCCAACGACCCGATTGCCGTCGTCAACAACCTCTCCAATTTCATCTTCGGTCTGATACGGGCGGTCGGGATGATTATGCTCGGCTTCGGCATCGTGCAGGTCGGCTTGTCGCTGAAATCCCACGACCCGTCCCAGAGGGCGAACGGCTTCCTCACACTGGCGGGCGGCGTAGTGATTACCTTTGCGAAAGAGATTTTAACCCTCATCACGGGCTAATCCAAAACAGACTGAAATAACAGACTGACACAAGACAAGATAACGGGGCAGATCCGCTCTGCGGACTTGCCCCGCTATCAAATTTTAAGAACGGAGGTGGTCGAATGTCAGACAACTGGGTAGTCCAGAACTTGGAGAACGCCCTTGACACATGGAATGAAAAGTTAGCCGAGATATGGCAGCTCATCACCCAATCCCCAGAAACCTTTAAGGGCGGTACGATATGGAAAGTCATCGTTGACATCCACGGGGCGTTGCAGGCTATCGGGCTTGCCCTGCTCGTGCTGTTCTTTGTGGTGGGCGTGATGCGTACCTGCGGCGACTTCGCACAGGTCAAAAAGCCCGAACACGCCTTGAAGCTGTTCATCCGCTTCGTCCTTGCGAAAGGTGCGGTCACTTACGGCTTGGAGCTGATGATGGCTCTGTTTAAAATCGTGCAGGGCGTGATTTCCGCCATTATGAAAGCCGCAGGCTTCGGCTCGGCGCAAAAGACCGTGCTGCCGACAGAGATTGTGACAGCCGTGGAGGACTGCGGCTTTTTCGAGAGCATCCCCTTATGGGCGGTCACGCTGATAGGCGGGCTGTTCATCACGGTATTGTCGTTCATTATGATAATGTCGGTGTATGGGAGATTTTTCAAGCTATATTTATATACCGCCATAGCCCCCGTGCCGCTGTCCTCGTTTGCGGGAGAGCCGAGCCAGAGCGTGGGCAAGAGCTTCATCAAGAGCTACTCCGCCGTTTGCTTAGAGGGTGCGATTATCGTGCTTGCCTGCATCATCTTCTCGGTGTTTGCGGCGTCGCCGCCCGCAGTCAACCCCGATGCGGCGGCGGTCACGATGGTGTGGGGCTATATCGGGGAACTGGTTTTCAATATGCTCGTCCTTGTCGGTGCGGTCAAGATGGCAGACCGTGTGGTAAGGGAAATGATGGGCTTGTAATTATCCAACAGGAAAGGAAAATCGAAATGAAAAAAGAAACGAAATATTACCAGAATTATAATATCCATCTGTTAAATGGAGAAGTCATTGAGGCTTCCGAAGCCTATGACCTGCCTGCTGAAAAAGGGCTGGTCGGAAAATTTGGAAAAGCGGACGATAACGAGATATTTGAAATCGGGGATGCCATTTCTGGGTTTGCATATATCCCGAAACGCAGCATCCTCTTTATTTCGACGGGAGACGTCCGAGAGGGGCGGTGCTGATATGGAAGTCAAGATAAATAAGGAAATCCGCAACTACACGGAATCCATGTTCTTCGGGCTGTCAATGCGGCAGTTCCTGTTTTCTGTGCTTGCCTGCGGCGTGGCGGTCGGCTTGTTCTTCCTGCTCCGTGGCAGGTTTGGGACGGAAACAGTAAGCTGGATGTGCATCTTGGGGGCTTCCCCTTTTGCGGTCATGGGATTTGTAAGGTACAACGGCATGACCGCCGAGCAGTTTGTTTGGGCATGGGTAAAGTCGCAGTTTCTGATGCCGAAGAAGATTTTATTTGTCCCAGAGAATTTATATTATGAAGCGATGAAGCAGGCACTGGACGCACATGAGAGAGGCTTGCCCGTCGTGCAGGATAAGAAAAGGAGAAAGAGGAAACGCAGGAAAAAAAGAACAAAGACAGACAGGCGAAAGCAGCCTAAGAAATCAAGAAAGCGTAAGGAGGTAGACCATGATTAAGACGCTGAAAACGCTGTTTAAGCAGGACAGGGAGAAATTCATTGTGCCGAAGTCGGTGCAGGCGGTCATCCCGTTAAAGACCATGTGGGAGGACGGCATTTTCCTTGTGGGCAGGAACAAATACGCAAAGACATTTAAGTTTGAGGACATCAACTACGCCGTGGCGAGCCGTGAGGACAAGGAAGCGATGTTCCTCGAATACTCGGAGCTTCTTAACGCCCTCGATAGCGGGGCGACCACGAAAATCACGATAAACAATCGCAGGCTCAATAAAGCGGACTTTGAGCAGACCATCTTAATCCCGATGGTGGAGGACGATTTGGATAAATACCGCAAAGAGTATAACAAGATGCTGCTCGATAAAGCAACGGGGGCAAACTCCACCGTGCAGGATAAATATGTGACGGTTTCCGTCTGCAAGAAGAACATTGAGGAAGCGAGGAATTATTTTGCCCGTGTCGGTGCTGACCTTATCGGGCATTTTAACCGTTTAGGCTCGAAGTGTACGGAACTGGACGCTAACGACAAGCTGCGTATCTTCCATGATTTTTACCGCACGGGCGAGGAAACGGCGTTCTCCTTTGACATGGTGCAGACCATGCGGAAAGGACACGACTTCAAGGACTATATCTGCCCCGACTCCTTTGAGTTTGAGAAAGATTATTTTAAGATGGGGAATCGGTACGGGCGTGTGATATTCCTCAGAGAGTACGCAGCCTATATCAAGGACAGCATGGTGGCGGAGCTTTGTGAATTAAACCGTAACATGATGCTCTCCGTGGACGTTGTGCCTGTCCCGACGGATGAAGCCGTGAGAGAAGTAGAAAACCGTCTGCTTGGCGTGGAAACCAACATCACGAACTGGCAGAGGAAGCAGAACCAGAACAACAATTTTTCCGCCGTCATCCCCTACGACTTGGAGCAGCAGAGAAAGGAAAGCAAGGAGTTCCTTGATGATTTGACGACCCGTGACCAGAGGATGATGTTTGCGGTGCTTACGATGGTGCATACCGCAGAAACCAAAGAGCAGCTTGACAACGACACGGAAGCCCTGCTCACGACGGCAAGGAAGCATCTCTGCCAGTTTGCCGTGCTGAAGTACCAGCAGATGGACGGGCTGAACACAGCCCTGCCGT
The DNA here is from genome assembly GCA_036941025.1 of Lachnospiraceae bacterium JLR.KK002. Taxonomy (NCBI): domain Bacteria; kingdom Bacillati; phylum Bacillota; class Clostridia; order Lachnospirales; family Lachnospiraceae; species Lachnospiraceae bacterium JLR.KK002. The sequence continues at coordinate 2,136,034 of JAYMNP010000001.1, read as the reverse complement.
TCGGCGTGAGGAAGATTGATGCGTTGAGGACGCTGACGACGGAAAGCCTTGCGGTGTTTATCCCTTTCCGTGTGCAGGAAATCTACCATAAGGACGGCGTGTATTACGGGCAGAACGTCATTTCAAAGAACATGATAATCGCCAACCGCCGCCATCTTTTGAACGGCAATTCCTTTATCCTCGGCGTGTCGGGTGCGGGAAAATCCTTTACGGCAAAGGAGGAAATGACAAACATTATTCTGACCGACCCTAACGCCGATGTCTTGGTCATAGACCCCGAACGAGAGTACACCCCTCTTGTGAAAGCCATGCAGGGCGAGGTTATCCACATCTCAGCGACGAGCGACAACCACATCAACGCAATGGACATGAACTCTGATTACGGCGACGGAGCGAACCCCGTCATCTTGAAATCAGAGTTTATTTTGTCTTTGTGCGAGCAACTTATCGGCGGGGCAAGTCTGGGGGCAAAGCAGAAATCCATCATTGACCGCTGTACGGCGAGCGTCTACCGCTACTACCAGCAGGGCAACTATATTGGTACGCCGCCGACCTTGCAGGACTTCCGTGAGGAGCTGTTAAAGCAGGACGAGCCAGAAGCGCAGGAAATCGCCCTTGCGATTGAGCTTTTCACGGACGGCTCTCTCAACACCTTTGCCAAGCATACGAACGTGGACACCCACAGCCGTCTTATCTGCTACGATATTCTGGATTTGGGCAAGCAGTTACAGCCTATCGGTATGCTTGTCGTCCTCGACAGCATCTTAAACCGCATCACCCAGAACAGGGCGAAAGGCAGGAACACCTTTATTTTCATTGACGAGATTTATCTGCTGTTCCAGCACGAATACAGTGCCAACTTCCTTTTTACCCTCTGGAAGCGTGTGCGTAAGTACGGGGCGTACTGTACTGGAATCACACAAAATGTCGATGACCTCTTGCAGAGCCATACGGCGAGGACGATGCTTGCCAACAGCGAGTTCATCATTATGCTGAACCAAGCATCCACAGACCGTATCGAGCTTGCGAAGCTCCTTAACATCTCCGATTTACAGATGAGCTATATCACGAATGTTGGTGCGGGGCAGGGGCTTTTGAAAGTCGGCAGCTCCCTCGTGCCGTTCGTCAATAAATTTCCACGCAATACAGAGTTGTATAAGCTGATGACGACGAAATTTGGGGAGTGTTAAGAATCACCCTGCGGGCATACTTTTATGCCCAGAAAGCAGGGCGGAATTAAAGAAAGGAAGGATTTTTATGTCGGAGATAAGGTTTCGCAACGCAGCCCACCGTGATTTTTTTCTGGAAAGCATGATGAAGTGCAAGGTCAACGACTGCTACCACAGGGCATTTTTTTATGTGATGGGTATTGCGGGGGAAACAAGACAGAACATCCACACCATGTTCGATTTTAAGACGGACTGCATCAAGCCAGAGGGGATGCACGCAGGATGGCAGACAAGCGGCACGGTCAAGGTCTGCCACCTTGCCTTTAACCTCTGGAACGGTTACGCCGAGGAGGGGCGTGAGAAGCTGTTCACGCCAGAGGAATTGTTCTGCTGCGAGTTCGCCCCGTATTTCATGGAGGGCATCAAGGCACGGTATCCCGAATATTGCAGGGATTTACCAACGCCCAAGAAGCAGGCGGAGCATACACGTTAAAATATAAAAAGGAAAGGAATAGCCTATGAATCTGAAAAATTATAAATGTATTCTCTGTACCGCCGCCGCTGTCGCCTTTTTAGGAGCAGCGGTTTTTTGTGGCTTTAAGATTTACAGCCATTACCAGCAGATAGACGAGCAGACGGAAGCCTTTGCGGAGATTGCCGAGGTTGTGGAGAACGCCGAGCCAGAGGAAGAACCGCCAAAAGATAGGGATACGCCCGTCAGCGAGGGCGAGGATATATTGGCAAAATACAAGGAACTGTATTTGCAGAATGAGGATATGGTCGGGTGGATTGCCATTGACGGAACAGGCATCAACTACCCCGTCATGCAGAGCAAGAACAATCCCAACTTCTATCTGAAACACAGCTTTGAAAAGGAATACAGCGACTTAGGCGTGCCGTATATCCAAGAGGACTGCGACATCCTAACAAGCGACAATCTGGTTATCTACGGACACCACATCAAAGGCGGCAGGATGTTCGGGGCATTGGAAGATTATAAATCCAAGAACTTTTATGAGAAGCATAAGACCATTCAGTTTGACACCCTCACGGAGCAGGCGCAGTATGAAATCATTGCCGTGTTTAAGACCGTGGCGTACAGCTCACAGGGCTACCGCTACTATGATTTTGTCAATGCGGAGAATGAAAAAGAATTTGATGCCTTTGTCGGGAAGTGCAAGGAGCTTGCCTTGTATGATACGGGCGTGACAGCCCAATACGGCGACAGGCTCATTACCCTCTCCACCTGCGAATACTCGGCACAGAACGGCAGGCTTGTCGTCGTGGCAAAAAAGGTAAACTGACATGACCGCAAATCTTCTGGGAAAGGAGGTCGGATTTTATGGCTGATATAAAGACCAGAGATGCGGTCAAAGGAACGATTAAGACTTTAGACAAAGCCGCCATAGCAGGCAGGCGCATGAAATCCGCTTACGCAAAGACAAAGGACAAGGCGGAGCAGGGATATTATGCGGAGGAAAATTCCCCCACGGAATATGCCGCCGACAAGGTTTCCCATGCTTCGGGACGTATTAAGGACGAGGGCATCCACCAGTTTAATAAGCAGGGGCAGAAAAACGCCCAGATTACAAGGGAGAATATCGGTAAGGCAAAGGATAAAATCGCCGATTTTAAGGCAAAGCGGGCGAAGAAAGCCGCAGAGCAGAAAACAATGCGGAATAAGGCAGAACAAAACGCCATGCGTACAATGGGACAGGACGGCTTGCAGGAAATACAAGGGACTGCAAGCCGTCCCGCTGTTTCCGCTGCTCCTGTCAAGACCGAAACGCCCCAGACGGCGGCAAACTCGCTGATAAAGACCAGACAGCAGGGAAAGCGGACGATAAAGACAACCGCCAGAAATGCGGAAAAAACCGTCAAGACCACAGCAAAAGGCACAGTCAAGGCGACGGAAAAAGGCGTGAAAACCGCAAAGGCGACATCCAAGACAGCGATTAAGACCACCGAGCAGACCGCAAAGGCGGCACAGAAAACGGCGAAAGCATCTGCCAAAGCCGCCCAGAAAGCGGCGCAGACGGCAAAAGTCACCGCAAAAGCGACAGCCGAAGCGACGAAAGCCACGGTCAAGGCGACCATTGCGGCGGTCAGGGCGATTATCGCAGGGACTAAGGCGTTAATTTCTGCCCTTATCGCAGGCGGCTGGATTGCCATTGTGATAATTCTTATCGTCGTCCTGCTTGGGTGTGCCGTGTCCCTGTTCGGGGGCGGCAGCGACAGCACATCCTATACCCCTGTCAGTGCGGAGGTCGAAGCCTACACGCCGCTGATACAGAAGTATGCAAAGCAGTACGGCATCCCCGAATATGTGGAGCTTATCAAGGCGGTAATGATGCAGGAAAGCGATGGACGTGGACTTGACCCGATGCAGGCGGCGGAGGGGAGCTTCAACAAGAAATACCCCCATGAGCCGAACGGCATCAAAGACCCCGAATATTCCATCGAGTGCGGCGTGCAGGGATTAAAGGCGGCTCTCATTTCAGCCGAGGTGGAGAACCCGATTGACATGGAGCGCATCAAGCTCGCCTTGCAGGGCTACAACTTCGGCAACGGGTATATCTCATGGGCAAAGACCAACTACGGCGGCTATTCCTATGCAAATGCGGTGGAGTTTTCCGCTATGCAGGCACAGCGGCTCGGTTGGGAGAAATACGGCGACACGCAGTACCCCGCCCATGTGCTGCGCTACTACCCATACGGGCGGGCGTTTACAAGCGGAGGAAACCAAGCCATTGTGGAGGTTGCTTTGACACAGCTCGGCAACGAGGGCGGGCAGCCCTATTGGAGCTGGTACGGCTTTGGCGGGCGTGTGGAATGGTGCGCCTGCTTCGCATCGTGGTGTGCCGACCAGTGCGGCTATCTGGAAAGCGGCATTATCCCGAAATTCTCCCTCTGCTCGGACGGCGTGAACTGGTTCAAGGGCAAAGGGCAATGGCAGGATAAGAACTATGAGCCGCAGGCAGGCGACCTCATTTTCTTTGATTGGGGGAGCAACGGCTCAATCGACCATGTGGGAATCGTGGAAAAATGCGAGAATGGGACGGTCTACACCGTGGAGGGCAACTCTGGGGACGCCTGCAAACAGCGGAGCTATCCAGTCGGGAGCGGTTCAATATACGGCTACGGATGTCCAAACTATTAGTTGAACAAGGTAAAAGGAAACCAGAGGTCAATCCTCTGGCTGCTCTTTTGCCTTACATATCCCCTGCGCCGTCCCTGCTATAATAGTCAATTCCGCATCATCAAAAGTATCAAGAAGCACATCTAAACGCCGACGTAAAGTTGTTTTCTTTATCGGACTGTCTGGGTGTATGTACTGGTCTACGGATATGTGGAACATTGTCACAAGCTGAATAAACAGCCGAAAACTCGGATACTGCCCCTCTTTTTCAATAGACTGCAAATGCCTTGCCGAAATTCCAAGCTCCTCGGCTAATTCCTCTCTTGTAATCCGCTGTTTTTCACGTGCATCTTGGATTGCCTGCCCTAATTCCAGAAAATCAAAATTTTCCAAATCATTACCCATTTTTTCACCGCCCATACTAAAAAATTTTATAATATCTATTTTACAGAGATGGAAGTTCTTATAAAACGATGTGAAATCTCTGCTAATAAGAGGTTCTATCTCTTGTCTTGAGAGATAAAAGTGGGTATTCGCACAGTTGAATCACAAAAAACAGATAATTATAATGGGAGTATTAAGTGGTTCAGTATAAAAATTCATACGCCATTCACACAGAAATGCTAAAATAAACTTGGAGGTGGTCTTTATGGCAAAAATATTGATTGTAGAGGATAACATAGATACAAACGAAGCCCTTTCTGAATACTTGCAGGAAGCAGGTCACGAAATCATATCCGCATATGACGGAACAGATGCTTTAGAGCTTTTTTCGCAGAATACAGTGGACTTAATTGTTCTTGATATTATGCTCCCTACCATGTCGGGGCTTGCAGTATTAAACGCTGTACGAAAGACAAGCCAGATACCAGTTATCATGCTTACGGCTTTGGAAGATGAGTACACACAGGTATCAAGTTTTGACTGTCTGGCAGATGATTATATGACAAAGCCGTTTTCTATGGTAGTGCTTGGGAAACGCATCATGGCATTACTCCGTCGGGCAGGTGGGAAAGAAGAAACAAAAATTTGGAAATACGGTGATTTGACAGTCGATTTTTCTGGGTACTCTGCCTGCAACTCAAAGGGGAAAATAGATGTAACGCCAAAAGAAATTGACTTGCTAAAGCTCCTGCTTGACCATAAAGGTCTGGTGCTGTCACGGTCGCAGATATTAAATGCAGTGTGGGGAGATGACTCTTATGTGATAGACCGTATTGTTGACAGTTATATTAGAAACCTGCGTAAAAAACTGGAACTTGACTGTATTGTTACTGTAAAGGGGATTGGCTATAAGATAGAGGTGGGTATATGAAGAAACTGAAATTATTTCCAAAGACTTTTTTATACACATTTAGCCTAATGATAATTATTGTGGCGGTTTCCCATTTGCTAATCTATATCCTGCTTCCTACTGTTTACAATTACCGACAGCGTAATGCGTTAGAAGCCGATATTAAGAAATTATGCGAGGAAATTGCAGATACAGAAGATGCGGGCAGGCTCGCTTTCGTGACAGATTTTGCGGGGAAATGGTATGCGGATATTCTGGTAAAATACGATGGATACACATATGAAATGAAACTGTTGAACGTGGGGGATAACGGATATTTGAAGCGTTCAGAGGACGCCGAAAATCCAAGTGGCAATAAGGAAGATGTGAATATCATTGCAGAAAAATCGGATGACAAGATAAAAATATCATTATCCCAAAGTCCCAAAGGAGATAAAAATTATTTATATGCAGAACAGATATTTCCGAACCAGAAAGGGTATGTGAGGGCGGTCATATCAAGGCAGCAGATTGAGGATGCAGTCAGCGCCATCATAGTTATCCTGCCTGTTACAGCATTTGCCTGTACGCTTATCTCACTATTGTCTGCATTGCTGTATTCCCATATGCTCACGAAGCCTATCAAGCAGATTACTAATGTAACAAAACAAATGCAGGGATTAACGCACGGGATTTCCTGCGAAGTCCATACACACGATGAAATTGAAACTTTAGCGGACAATGTAAACGCACTTTATGATAATCTGCTAAAAACAATCCATAACTTAGAGCAGGAAATTTATAAGGTAGAAGAAATGGAAGTGCAGAAAACAAATTTATTGCGCTCTGCATCCCATGAGTTAAAAACGCCTGTTACGGCTATCAATGCCATGTTGGAAAATATGATTTTAAACGTAGGGAAATACAAAGACCATACGATTTATCTGCCAAAATGCAAAATGCTCACAGAACAACTTGCAGTGATGATTAAAGAAATTTTAGACGCTTCAAAATCTGCAACGAATGATAAGGAAAAAGATACTGAAATTGATATATCAGAACTAATAGAGCAGATGTCGGAGCCGTATCAGATGATTGCAAAATCAAAGGGTATTCGCATAGAAATGGATGTTTCAGAAAAGTTCTCTGTCCAATACCCTATATCAATGATAAGGAAAGTAATTTCCAATTTACTGTCAAATGCAGTTTCTTATACGCCCAAAGGAGGTACTATAAAAATTTATATAGAAGAACAGAAATTGGTTCTGGAAAATGAATGTGTCCCAATCCCGCAGGAATACCAAAAACATATATTTGAACCATTTTACCGATTTGAATATGGAGTTAAGGAAGCCCCCTGCGGGGATACCATGATGCCATTCGGCGGAAACAGGGAAACAAGGGGGAATGGTTTAGGGTTATACATTGTAGACACGGTATTGAAAACGCTGCAAATCCCCTATATGTTTACCGCCTTAGAGGATAATAGTGGGATGCGTTTCACGATTGAATTTGAATAGGATAAAAAAGCTGTCTGTATCGAAAACAGGCAGTTTTTTTGTGATTTCACATGCCATTCACATTAGACTGATACCCCACTCACACCAGAGGTATAAAATTTAAGCGAAACAAACGAAAGGAGGAAAATTTTTTGAGCAGCTTGAAACGGGCATTTCTTTATGATGTACGGAAGAAAGGAAAAAGTCTGACGCTTTTTTTGCTATTGCTTTTGCTGACCGTTTCCGTTATGGTCGGCATTTCCATCCGAAGCGGAACAGAAAAAGCAGCCAGAGCTTTACGGGAAACGATAGGGGCGTCCTTTACGATGAGTGGCAGTATCAATCATCTGGAATTTGACGGGAGCGAAACGGGATATACCGCTGAAAAAATTCCTATCCCGTATGAAACAGTGAAACAGATTTTAGGCGTTGGCGGGATAAAGGCGTACAATGCCGAACAAAATCTTTCCATTTTTGTGGAGGGAATGGAGTTTCTCTCTGGAATGGAAAGCGGTAATCTTTCTGCTAATACGGAAACCGCTTATCAGGCAGATTTTGTAAGCGGAATACTGGAACTTACGGAGGGAAGGCATATTACGGCAGAGGATACGGATGCGGCTGTTATCAGTGCTAAACTGGCAGAAGAAAATAATTTAGGGATTGGCAGTGAGTTGATATTGAAATCTGCTTCTGATGGCAGCGGGGAACAGGCGAAAGTTTTCGTCGCAGGAATCTATATCAGTGACAGCAAAATGGAATATGACAATGACACCATTTTTACAACGCATGATATTTTCTGGAAGCTGTCTAACCAAAAAACATCTGCATATTCTGGAAACGTGGCTTTTTTTGTGACCGACCCAGAGGAATTGACGCACATTGTCAAGCAGGTAAAACAGATTGCATCTATTCCGTGGGAGGACTATTTTATCCGAATCAATGAATCGGAATACCAGTCAGTTGCATACCAAATCCAAACATTGGAGCAGCTTACGGGAATCATGCTTTTAGTGGTTATGCTTATCGGTATCATTGTAATTTTCCTTGTGATTACCATGCGGATAAGGAACAGAATACATGAAACAGGGATATTGCTTTCCATAGGCACATCTGTTTCACAGATTACAATGCAGTTCATCTATGAAATCTTAATGGTGGCTGTATTAGCGTTTCTGGTATCTTTTCCACTTGGCAGTTTTGTCACAGGGCAGGCAGAGAATGCTTTAAAAGGTATGGAAACAGTCATTCATATGCCGCTTTCTCTGCAAAACATATTGCTGCAATTTCTGATAGAAACATTCGTTATCATATTCACGGTAATTCTGGCATCCCTGCCAGTTGCCCGTATGAAGCCAAAAGATATTTTATCAAAAATGAGCTGACAGGAGGATAAAAATTATGAGTACATGGAAAAGAGCATTTTTATATACGGTTCGGAAAAAAGTAAAAACGGTTATTTTATTTTTTTTGCTGCTGGCAATGTCCACATTTACCTTAACTGGACTGTCTATCTATAAGGCAGCGGACAATTCAGCATACAGCCTGCGGCAATCCATAGGCGGGAGCATCCGCCTTGAATTAGATGAAAATAACCGTGCGAACTGGCAGTATCAGCAGGCGGCGGGAGGAACGATGGTCGCTTATACGGGAACTCCCATCACTGACAAGGATATTCAAGAGATACTGTCAGTAGATGGAATCAAGTCATACAATGGCTTGGGAGATGGCAGTGTTTTTGCAAAGGATTTTGAGTTTATATCGGGTTTCAGCTTTGGGGAGGGAAGCGATTACAGCAGGCTTCCATCCGTAACAAATTCAGAGTATTTCAACTTTTTTACCCGCAAGGCATTTCGGTTGGTGGAGGGGCGGCACATCAAAGAGGACGACGACCATGTTGTTTTAATCAGTACGGCAGTTGCAGAGAACAACAAGTTAAAGCTAGGCGATACCATTACCGTACAGTGCTGTTACGACAGTGGGGATTATCCCGATGTAACGCTGACAATCATCGGCATTTATGAGTATATGGGGGACTCTGAATCTTTTCATACGACCTCAACGGACAAGCGTAACCGTCTGGTTATCGACCATAAGGCAATGCGTGAAATTATGCAGAGAGATGAAATCCAGTATGACAATGGCGTTGATTTTTATGTAGACGACCCCAGAGAAATTGACGGCATCGCAAAACAGATACAAGCTCTTGATTTGGACTGGGACTGCTTTAAGCTCACGGTAGATAATTCTGCTTATGAAGCGGTCGCTTCGTCTTTGACAGCGATGCAGAAACTGATTATCTGGATGATTGTAGGATGCGTTTTGGTAAGCGTAGGTATTTTAACATTGATTTTGTCTATGTGGATAAAACAGCGGCGGCATGAAACGGGCATATTGCTTGCTGTCGGGATAACGAAAGGCAGGATTGTCTTTCAGTATATTATAGAAATCCTTATGATAGCAATTCTGGCATTTGGATTGTCTTATGTTGCAAGCAGTTTTGTTTCGCAGGGAATCAGCGATTTGATTTTCCATCGGGTAGCCGAATCGCAGGAGGCACCAGAAATAGAAGTTCCAGACGATGGTTCAGAGTATCTTGACATAACAGGGCAATATATCCCCTATGATACTTCTGAACTGGAAACGGTGGAGAGTGTTCGGGTAAATGTCAGACCAAGTGATTTGCTCTACATCTACATCTTTGGGGCATTACTTATTGCTGTTTCCGTTTCAGTTGCATCTATCACGGTCATACAGATGAAACCAAGAAAGATTTTATCACAAATGGATTAGGAGGATTTTACAATGAGCGTTTTGGAAATGAACAACATCCGTTATTCCTATGACAATAAGCGGAATGTATTAAACGGTATCAATATGGCATTAGATGAGGGGAAAATGTACGCTATCCTCGGACAGTCGGGATGTGGAAAGACCACGCTTCTGTCACTGCTGGGAGGTCTGGACAGCCCCGTAGACGGACAGATTTTATACGATGGACAGGACATTGAAAAGTTAGGGCTTGCCAATCACAGAAAAAATAATGTGGCATTTATCTTCCAGAGCTACAATCTGATTGATTATCTAACACCAAAAGAAAATGTCGCTTTGACAGCAAAGCTTTCACCGCAGCCAATTTTAGAGCGTGTCGGGCTGACCGAGGAAGAATGTAAACGAAATGTCTTAAAACTCTCAGGCGGTCAGCAGCAGCGTGTGGCGATTGCCCGTGCATTGGCTTCCGATACGAAAGTGATACTTGCGGACGAGCCAACTGGAAATTTAGACGAAGATACAGCGGCAGAGATTATCTCCATCTTGAAAGGATGCGCCCATGAAATGAATAAATGCGTGATTATTGTTACCCACTCGAACGACCTTGCAAAACAGGCGGACACCATTTTTCGGGTAAAGAAAGGGAAGTTGATTCAAGCATGATAGTGAGTGGTAATTGAAACATAAAAAATTGTAATTTCTAAAATCAAATTGTTGTAATCTCAAGTTATGTGAGATGAAAAGTCTGAAAATTTCATAAAAATAGGATTTGACAAACTGCTGGTTTTCATGCTAAAATAATTTGCACTAATTTTAAAGGAGAACAGTTTCATGAGCTTTTACATCACAAACGAACTTCCGCCTAAAAAGAAAATCAGCTCTGTACAATCAAATCCGATGAAACATTGTACAGAGTATAGCGTAATATAACACGTTAGGATTTCATCGGGAAATGCAGCAGTACATGAGAGGGATTTTATGTCTTTTTCATATATTGTTTCTTTTTCCGTACAAATTTGTGTGCAGCAGGCTATGGACAGTGTTTTGTCCGTAGCCTTTTGTTGTATATGGGCTGTTTCCTGCAAGCGGTTTGCGATGGAACGGATATAGCAGAAGGCATGATACCAAGAGTATCTGACTTCTGCTATTTTTTTGCCCATTTTGAAAAATCAGACAGTAAAAAGAGAGGATAATGATTATGAGTTTATTAGAAGTTACGGGATTAACGCATTCTTTTGGAGAAAATTATCTGTTTAAAAACGCAGATTTTACATTGAACAAAGGGGAGCATATCGGGATTGTCGGTCAGAACGGGGCGGGAAAAAGCACGTTCATAAAAATTTGCACGGAGCAGCTTATCCCCGACTCTGGCAGGATAGTATGGCAGCCGAACACAAAAATAGGGTATCTCGACCAGTACGCCCAAATTGAAAAAAGCGTGGCGATGAGGGAGTTCCTGCAATCCGCATTTTCTGGGCTGTATGAGATAGAAAACAGGATGAATGAACTGTACTGCCAGTCTGCGAATGGGGATATGGCAAAGCTAGGCATGGCGGCAAGGTATCAGGAAGAATTAGAGCGCAAGGAGTTTTATTTGATTGATACAAAGATAGAACAGGTGGCAACAGGTCTGGGCTTAACGGCAATCGGGTTAGACAGACCGATTGAGCAGATGAGCGGCGGACAGAGGGCAAAGGTCATACTGGCGAAACTACTGCTTGAAAAGCCAGATATTTTGCTTTTAGACGAGCCGACAAACTTCTTGGACAAGGAACACGTTACATGGCTTGCCGAGTATCTTTCCAGTCTGCCAAACGCTTTTCTGGTAGTATCGCATGACTATGACTTTTTAGAGAAAATATCCACAAGGATATGCGACATTGATAACGAGAAGATTACAAAATATTTTGGCACTTATTCAGAGTTCACGAGAAAAAAGGCACTGCTCCGTGAGGATTATATCAGACAGTATGCCGCACAGCAGAAAACAATCAAAAAGACGGAAGAATTTATCCGCAGGAATATTGCAGGGAGAAAGTCAAAAATGGCTCGTGGCAGGCAGAAACAGCTCGACCGAATGGATAAGATGGAAGCTCTGGAGCAGAAAGAAATCAAGCCGCATTTTCGGTTTACGGCTCTCCCGCTGACTACGACAGAGCATCTAAAAGTAAAACATCTGGATGTTGGCTACCACTATCCTGTTTTGTCGGACATCAGCTTTTCCATAAAAGGGGGAGAGAAAATTGTTATGACGGGATTTAACGGCATCGGCAAATCCACCCTGCTAAAAACGCTTATCAGCCAAATACCCTCATTAAGCGGGAGTTTCCGTTTTTCGGAGCAGGTAAAGATTGGGTATTTTGAGCAGGAGCTGGCATGGGCGGATATAGAAAAAACGCCCATTCAGATTGTTTCCGATGCTTACCCACCGCTTGCGATAAAAGACGTGAGAAAGCGTCTTGCGGGCTGCGGCATCTCAAGCAAACACGCCATGCAGGAAATAGGTACTTTGAGCGGAGGGGAACAGGCAAAGGTCAAAATGTGCCTGCTTATGATGAAGCCGTGCAATTTCCTTATCATGGACGAGCCGACAAACCACCTTGATGCACTGGCAAAAGAATCATTGAAAAACGCACTGGAAGAATTTGAGGGGACAGTGCTGTTAGTGTCGCATGAGGAAGCGTTTTATCGAGAATGGACGCAGAAAGTGATAGACATAGAAAAGAAAATATAGGTGAAAGGCACATCTTTAAATAGTGCCAGAGGTAAGGGGAAGCCCACCAAATAAAAAAACAGTGTTTGGTGGGCTGCTTTGCCATGCCAAAAATAAAAGTCCTTCCAAATCTGTTTTCAGTTTGGAGGGATTTTTTTTGCATACGGGAAGTGCTTTTTATTTACATATATCGTGTCGGGGATGGGTTGGTAACCTGTTAAAAAAATCCCCGTCAGCGTATGGGGGCTTTGCACCCTGCAAGTAGAAGTCATATTTCTACATATTAGAACTAAAATCTCCCTAAACCGTGAAGGTCACAGAACCTTTGCGGTTTTTCTTTTGTCGTTTTTTGTTAGAACACGTCGTAAGGCGGTTTCTGGGATTGGATGCCGTTCTCCGCCCGTCAATCTGGATTTTCAAAAAAATTCAGATTGATTGGAGGAAATTACAATGCTTGAAAAGCATCCAAACCGAAAAAAGGACAAGTATAACCCGTACACTTTGACGATAACTGAGGGGCATTATTACCTCTCTTTTAAGGACGGGCGTGGAAAGCAGCAGAATATTGAGATTGACGAAATGCTGTATCAGACGTTTGACAGATTTGAGCTTGAGGACATATCCCATCTGAACAGGGTGAGCAGGCACATTGAACACTCCGAGCTGACCGATGAAACGCTGAATGACAGAGCTTTTTATAAGGCAGAACGGGTTGAGGATATTGTTTCGGAGAGTATCGAATATGAGCAGCTACATAGGGCGGTTTCCGAACTTCCCGAAGTACAGCGACGCAGGCTGAAGCTGTACTTTTTCGGGGAGCTGACCTATGAGCAGATTGCGAAGTTGGAGGGCTGCACGAAAAGGGCGGTAAAATTCAGCGTGGATATTGCGGTTGAAAAGCTGAAAAAGAATTTTAAGATTTTTTAAAATTTGCACTACACGTAGCCTTTGGTGAGTGAGCAAACAGGTGAAGGGGCTTAAGCCCTTTCACCTGTTTCGCTTTATGGCAGGAACGGGACGGCTCTTTGACAACCGAATATCCATTCACCAAATACATTCTCTTTGTGGCTGTAATAAGTGTAAGCGTGTGCAGCGGTACGCCATGACCCGCCGAAAGGCGGCAAGCGGAAAACACCGACTGAAAATATCGGGCAGCTCCCGATTTCGCCAAGACCCACAAAGAGGACAATGATACTCCCGTCCAGCCACAGTCCGAGCGGTAACCACTCCGCCGCAGGCAATGGGGGCGGCTCTGTCAGACCGACAGTTGGGGTGCAACTCCCGTGGCGTCAGTTCGCTGCTGACCGTTTGGTGACTTCCCTTGCGTTGTAACGCATCAGCATTTTCGGGGTGTCGGGGACAAATAGAAAATGCTTTTTATCATAAAGCCAGATGCAGGGCGGTCAATGGAACAGAGTTTGTTTTATATTCTCCCGACCTTAAATGCTTCCTTGCGTCTGGCTGTTACATAGGCAGGGTATTCCTGCCTAAATCAAAATAGGAGGTCAGACACTATGGATAGGACTATTAAGCGTGGCGATATTTTCTACGCAGAGCTTAATCCCGTTGTTGGTTCAGAACAGGGCGGAACAAGACCCGTACTTATCATTTCCAATGATATAGGCAACAGCCACAGCCCGACAGTCATTATTGCGGCAATCACAGGCAAGACGCAGACAAAGGCAAAACTGCCGACACATACCGAGGTAAAAGATGTTGAGGGGCTTGACAGGGATTCTATTATCCTGCTTGAACAGATACGGACGATTGATAAGCAAAGGCTTAAAAACCATATGGGTACAATGCCCAATAATATAATGGCAAGGGTTGACAAGGCTCTTGCCATTAGCCTTGCCATGACAAAGAAATAAAGGGGGGGTGTATCGGAATATGCTCATTGATGATGAGTGGAACGGATTAGCTGACCTGTTGGCAAATCTGATAGCAAAATACGCTTCCGAACTGGGTATAGACGGTATGCCCGATGCCAGTCATAACAAAGAATATAACAGCGACTCTAATATTCACCAAAATCGCACATTTGTTGTTTCAGAGAATCGCTGATACAATTTTAAGTGCAGAAAATAAATATCACGGTTTTGGTAAAAAAGGAGTTGCTGATACTATGAACAAAGAAAGAATAAAGGTTTACACTTATAAGAGGGTTTCCACCGCCATGCAGATTGACGGTTATTCACTGGACGCACAGAGGTCAAGGATGAAAGCGTATGCAGATTTCAATGACTATGAAATTGTAGGCGAGTATGAGGATGCGGGGAAATCGGGCAAATCCATTGAAGGGCGGATGCAATTCAGACAGATGATGGAGGATGTAAAGTCAGGAAAAGATAACATTTCTTATGTCTTGGTATTCAAGTTATCCCGTTTTGGGAGAAATGCGGCAGACGTCCTTTCCACTTTGCAGGTCATGCAGGACTTCGGAGTGAACCTAATCTGCGTGGAGGATGGGATTGATTCATCCAAAGATGCGGGCAAGCTGATGATTTCCGTTTTGTCGGCGGTAGCCGAAATTGAGCGTGAGAATATCCGTGTCCAGACAATGGAGGGTAGAATCCAGAAAGCCAGAGAGGGGAAATGGAACGGCGGATTTGCGCCATATGGATACCAGCTCGTAAATGGCAAGTTGGAAATTAACGAAGAAGAAGCGGTTGCAATCCGAACCATCTATGAACAGTATGTGAATACGGATATTGGCTCAAATGGGATTTCAAAATATCTGGAAAACCACGGCATCCGTAAGATACAGCGTCAGAATGGGAAGAACCCTCTTTTTGATGCCCACTTAGTCCGACTGATATTGAAAAATCCAGTCTATTGCGGTAAAATTGCTTATGGACGCAGGAAAACAGAAAAAGTCCACGGGACACGGAATGAATACCATCTCGTGGAGCAGGAAAATTTTCTTTTGGTAGACGGACTGCATGAAGCGATTATCCCAGAAGATGTCTGGAATGCGGCGCAGGCAAAACTGATTGCACAGGCGAAGAAGTATGAACACGTCAATAAGGGAAAGAACGAGCGGACGCATCTGCTTTCTGGGATTGTGAAGTGTCCCATATGCGGAGCGGGGATGTATGGGAACAAGAGCATCAAATACAAAAAGGACGGAACGAAATACAAGGATTTCTTCTATTATGGGTGTAAACACCGTGGTATGCAGCGGGGGCATAAATGCGATTACAGAAAGCAGATAAGGGAAGAACTTCTGGACGATGCCGTAGCCGAAGTGATAGTAAAGCTAGTCAGTAATCCCCATTTTGCGGCAATGATGCAGGAAAAAATCAACATGAAAGTTGATACGACCGCCATAGACCAAGAGATAACCAATTATGAAAAACAGCTCCGTCAAGATTATGCCATCAAATCGAAGCTGATTGAGGAAATTGATAACCTCAATCCCGATGACAGACATTATATCAGAAGAAAGGCAGACCTTGATGACAGGCTTTATCGGATGTATGATAAGATAGAAGAACTGGAATCGCAGTTGATGGACGCCAGAGCCAAAAAGACATCCATCGAAGCCGAGAAAATCACAGGGGATAATATTTACAAGGTATTGATTTATTTTGACAAATTGTATTTCGCTATGAACGATGTGGAACGGCGACAGCTTATCGAAGCGTTGATTGCAGAAATACAGATTTATGAGGAACGCAAACCCAATGGTCAGTGGCTTAAATCAATTCGGTTTAAGCTGCCGATTATTGAAAATGATTTAAGTATAGGTTTGGACAACGGTGAACATGTTGAGACGTGCGTCCTTTTGGGTAGGAAATAGTAACACTGCTGAAACAGTCTATGCTTATGTTGATTATGAGCCGAAAGATAATGAATATCTGAAGGATGTCAAAGGCTGTGCAACCTATACAGAAATCAAAGAATGGATAAAATCAGAGTATGGTTTAAAGGTATCGTCACTGTATGTAGCACAGATAAAAGATAAATGCGGTATTGAGAAACGTCTGAATTACAATGTAGGCGAAAATAAAAGCCGTGTACCGCAATGCCCGCCGGAGAAAGAAAAAGCGATTATGGCGGCGTTTAGGCATTTTAATATGATATGAGATAATCTGCCGAGATTCAAAAAAAGAATGTTGAATTTCAGATATAGAAATGTTATATTATAGGAAAGGAGCAGCCGCCCACAAAGTGGTTAGCCTCCGCAAATAGCTATATAAGCCTACCTGCATCCGGCAAGATTACAAGGTAGGCTTATTTATTTTCGCTTGTTGTTCCTATTGTCTAAATAGGCAAGCAATGCAACGAGAAACGAACCACCAAAAAATAACAGGCTTAAAACTTCGTATGTACTCATATGCATCGCCTCCCGTCTTCTGTGAAGTTAGGGAGGCTACCACCTTGTAACACGGCTGCTCCATTTACGAATTATAGCATATTTTAAGGTATTCGGCAATTTGTTTTCCTATCATTGAGTAATATACACCACTTTACAACTATTATAAATAGCGCTCCTTTTGCTGAACAAGGTATTTTAAGGCTCTCATAAGGGCAGATGATTTTATTATACTTTCGCTCTTTTTCACGAAAGTGGCAAAAAATACCTCCTGCCTGATCCGCTCGCTGAGCACAAACCTGAAATCCTGTGCGCTTTCCCTACGGTACTTTGAAAATGCTTCATCCTGATATGGCAGCAGTTTCATCGCACAATAAGCTATGTTGATCAGATTAACCAGCATTTCAATCCCTTTCCGGCTGCGCACCATATAGCTGCATAGTGACCAGAAGGTTTTCTGTTCGTAATAGCTGACTTCTATCTTCCATCTGAATGAGTACAGGAACAAGGGGATGTAATCCATCCATGCACTCCCCGTCTGGTTCAGGGGGGTCTTTTCCTGCCATGCACAAAAAATCTGCAGCTGTGTGGGGAAAACCGTACTGAAGAACAGGCGCCTGGAACCGCCTTCCTTCTCTGTGGCTGTCACATAGGCAAAAACTTCCCTTGTGCCGAAAATATTTGTAAGGACACGGCGCATCCCAATATAATAACCGCCTATTTTTTCATCCGAAAGTGTAAAATCTTTTTCCGCCGAAAGACGTTTCCCATGTTTTGCAGGCCTGCCCCTTTTTCCGGTCGGCTGCGGGGCAAGGTCATAAAGGACAGAGTCATACCTTGCATTTCCGATTAGGCCAAGGTTTGGGTATTCATCCACGACAGAAACCAGATCCCCTTTTGTATACCAGCTGTCGCATAGGATAATGACATTCGCCTTTTCCTGTAATTCAGGCATGGCCTGGCGTACCATGGAAGCAGCCAGCTTTAATTTTGACTCTTCTTTCTGCCACATACGGTAGGAAAGCGGAAACGCCTGGTAAACAATCTTGCCTTTATCCCACATTGGCACACAGAGCATGACACTTACAAAGCAGTGCCCATTCAGGTAGCCGCTGCCGTTGTGCGCGGAATGGTCAAAGAGTTTTGAGACATCCTCAAATTTCTTTCCATATTTGGGAACAATGGTATCATCCATGCATAAAAAAACGGGCTGCGTCTCTAAGGATTTCGGGATTAGTTTCAATGCCATAGATGCTGTTGCATTCATAAACCTGGAATAATCCACTTTGGCATAGGAGCAGGCATAGTAAAAGGCATTCAGGGATTTATCTGTTAGCTTTGACAGGAAATGTCTGTAAAGGAAACGGATGGAATCCGCTGACTCCAGTGTCAGTATGGACAGCAGGAGCAGGACCAATGTCTCGGCTGTAGGAATGGAACAAGCCTCAAAATAAATGTAAAAATAATGATAAAGTCTACCAATTATAGTTTTTTCGTTGTATAATAAGTCTGTCGTACAGGATCACTTTCTTTCGTATTTTTTTGTTTGCAAACTTATTATACATCAGAAAGTCCTGTATGACATTTTTTTTATGGAAAAGTTGTAAAGTGGTGTAATATAGTAAATGGCGATAATAAAGAGTCGGAGGTGAGGAAGAATGTCTGATGCGTTCAGATTTGAAACTTTTGTAGATGTCCATAGCAATATCTTTAATGAATACCTCGGCTCTGTCATGGCAAAGCTGTTCAGAGAAAATGAGGAATACCGTGCCATAAGAGTCGAGATTGAGAGTCTTTATGAGAAATATCCGAAAGTTTTAGGCGTGTTTGATACGGAAACATCGGCGAAACTGTCCGAGGAAGAATGTGCCGCACTTATTAAAGTGATGGAGCTTAGGAACAAACTTACGGATATGGAGATGCAGTTGGTTTACTTCCGTGGCTGTTATGACAGTGTAGGGTATCTGAAAAAGGCAGGGATTTTATAACGGACTGACCGAGGAAAGGGACGGTGTTGGCGTGGAGCTGATGCCAGCTTTTACATAGCTGAAAGGATATATTATTTTTTCTCAATGGTTGTGTTACAGTTTATGTAAGTTGATATTTTTGCATTTATAAAGTATAATGAGTGTTATAATTGAGATTTATCAAAACAATTGGTAGAAAGTAAAAAATTTTTATTCTGAAATAATTTACTATTTTCAATAAAAAGGAAGGCTGAAAATATCAGAAATTAGGTTGTCACATAGAATTTTACAACATGAGATAGATTCAGAGGCATGTAAAATAGTATCAAGTAAATTTAATCGTAATTGGGAAATACGTGACTTAACAGGACGTGATTTTGGAATTGATAAAATGGTCGAACGATTTGAAAATGAATATGTAACCAGTGAATTTCTTTTACTTCAAATAAAAGGAACAGAAAAGGAAATTGACACTAATAATCCGAGGTTTTCATTGAAAACAAAGGAATTGCAATATGCAGAAATGTTTACAACACCATTAATACTCGTTTATGTATCTATTACCAACCCTCAACAATGTTACTATGTTTGGTTACAGGAATATATCCGGGTTCGATTGCAATTTGATAATCCCACTTGGAGAAAACAAGATACAAATACTATTTATTTTCCTAAAGATAATATTTTAGACTTAGAAAAACGAATAGAACATTTAGAATATATAGCTAAATTCCCAAAATTCGAGCATAGTGTACTGACCTGTTGATATTTAATCAAATAATTCTGGTAACCACAGCTGTTTTGATATATAATAAAAGAAACGGCGGTGATTCCTATGGCAAGACCTAAAAAGTATAATATCCATCTCACAGAAGAAGAATTTAGAAAGTTGAAATCTGTTATCCGTAAGAAGGAAACTTCAAAAACTATCCGCAGCAGATGCCAGGTTATTCTTGATCTGGACGAGGCGCATGGAAAAGTTTTAACTCATGAACAAAGCGCAAAGTCCAATGGTGTCTGTATGGCAACCGTCACCAATACTGTGACGAAATACATCAATGGCGGCATTGACGCAGTTACTGAATTTAAAAGGAACATAAATTCAGATAATGCAAGGCGCAAGGTTGACGGGCGTACAGAGGCCCGGCTGATTGAACTTGCCTGCGGCCCCGTTCCAGAAGGGCACTCCCGGTGGACAATCCGTCTGCTTGAGGAAAAATCCAAAGTGGTTCTGGAAACCCCTGTGGGCAGGGAGGCAATCCGCAATGCCCTAAAAAAAACAAACTTCGACCTCACAAAAACGACTACTGGTGCATCCCGTCAAAAGAAGACCCGGAATTCATAGCCTGCATGGAGGATATCCCTGATGTTTACGAACGCCCCTATGATGAAAATCGTCCGGTTGTGTGTATGGACGAAAAACCATATCAGCTTTTGGGAGAGTCCAGGGAGCCTTTGCCAATGATTCCCGGAAGTGACCGGAAAACCGATTCGGAATATGTCCGCAATGGTACGGTCAGCATCTTTGCCTTCGTGGAACCGCTCGGAGGGATGCACCATGTGAGTGTCCGGGAACACCGTACAGCCGTCGACTGGGCAGAGGAAATCAGGTATCTGGTGGACATCATGTACCCTGATGCCGAGAAGATCGTCCTTGTGATGGATAATCTGAACACACATAAAGCAGCTTCCCTGTACAAACGGTATCCGCCTGAAGAAGCAAGACGCATCATAAAAAAATTGGAGATACATTATACGCCAAAGCATGGGAGCTGGCTGGACATTGCAGAAATAGAGCTTAATGTAATGACCAGGCAATGTCTCAGCCGCCGCATCGCTGAAACAGGACTGTTACGCAAAGAACTGTCCGCATGGGAAACGGAGCGGAATACAGTGGCGGCAAAGGTCAACTGGCAGTTCCGGACTACTGATGCCAGAATAAAGCTCAGTTCCTTATACCCTGTATTTACTGCTGCCTCTTGATGAGGTGGTAGTAATGCTAAATATCAACAGGTCAGTACAATAGTTGGGTTCAATATTATTTAGCATTAGATGATATAGATATAAATATACCAAAGGTTTTTACATATGAAGATATGGGTTTTGATGAAATATGGTATACGATTAAAGATATTGAAAAAGCCTTGAAGAAAGCGGTATCGTGTTCAGAAAATATACCAGAAAGATTTAAATCCAACCTATTTGTTGAAACCATTAAATTAATAAAGGAAATAAAAAAAACAAATGAAAAGCCACTTAAAAATGTATATATTCAAATTTTAAGAAATACAAGTATTATTAAGACATCTATGCAGTGCATAGCACTTCGATTTAATCCTGAGCATTTACGTCTGCTTTATGAAATTGAAGGGATTGCTGATTATTAATATTATAGTTTAAATAGCTGTAACTAAAAATAAATGCAATGATGGAAAAACATTAGACTAAGTAAAGAGAGGGCTTTATGTATAATAGCAAAATAAGTATGAAACCAGATAAGGACAAAACTCAAAAATTGTGTTTAAGACAGTAGACACAAATATGTGGAGTGAATATCTTATCTGGAGGAAATAGAAAATGGAAAAATCATTATTTGAACAGTTAGGCGGTACATATCACGAAGAAAATGGGTATCTTATTCCAGATTTACGATTGCCCGCCGAAGAAGAACAGCCGATAGGCGCATGGGGACAGCGGCATCTGGACTATCTGAAGCAATATTGCAAAGTTACATACACCAATCTTCTCACAAGCGGCAAACTTAACACTTATCTTGCCGACATTGACAGACAGGCGCAGGAATGCTTTGAAAGACTCATTGAGGACATGAAACAGACACAAGTCATAACGGAACAACTAAAGGCTGAAAATACCTTAGAATGGGTAGGACAGTTAGGCAACATAAGAGTTTGTGCAAGGGAGATTGTAAATAAGGAAATCATTTTTGCATAAGTGGACAAAAGCGGCAGGGAGAAATCTCTGTCGCTTTTGTAATGTCAAGAATTTTATGGATTTTGCAAATAAGTGATTTTTGTGCTATGGCAAATTATGGCTATTGCAAAAATATAAGAATAGTGCTAAAATAGTTATTGACTTCAAGTCAATAACTAAATACAAAGGAGGTGCAATCACATTTGGCTAGACCTGTAAAAAAGACACCAGAGGAATGGAGAAAAGAAATCCTAAATGCTGCCCAAAACTTATTTATTTCTAAAGGATATGAGGAAACTTCAATTTCCGATATTATGGATACGGTGGGCGGGGCAAAAGGAATGTTTTACCGTTGTTTCCAAAGCAAAGAGGAAATAATGTACGCATTAGGCAATCAAATGTTTTTTGAGGACAACCCATTTGAAACAGTCAAGGGGAGGGATGACCTGAACGGTCTGCAAAAAATCAGGTTGTTGCTTACACTGAATCAGTCGGACGCTGAACGAAACCAGATAAATATGCAGGCAGTCCCGATTTTGAAAGACCCGCACATTTTAGCGGCGGCAGTTGCAGAAAACAGGCGTGTATTAACTCCCTTGTGGCTGGAATTGCTGGAGAAGGGAAAAAAGGACGGTTCTATCAAGACGGAATACATAAAGGAGCTTTCCGAGCTTTTGCCGCTTATCAACTTCTGGCTCATGCCCTCGGTATTCCCTGCAACAGAGGAAGAACTGTATCATAAATATCATTTTGTGAAAGAAGTGTTAGCCTATATGGGACTGCCGCTTTATGATGATGATACGACAGCCTTTACAGAAAAATTTATCACTGATATTACAGAAACACCCTGCGGGCACAAGGTGAATTGACACGAAGTGTCAAGAGATGGCGGCCTGGGCCGTACTTCTATGCCAGAGAATGCAGGCAAAATCAAGGAAAAAGGAGGGAATCAGCCATGACGGAAAAATTATTTACGAAAAATTTTGCGCTCCTTATTTTGGGGCAGCTAACCTCATTATTTGGAAATTTTATATTGAAACTGGCATTGTCCATGTATGTATTGGAAGCGACTGGTTCGGCAGCCATATTTGCAGGGATATTGTCTGCTGCGACAATCCCGACCATTCTTTTGTCACCGCTTGGCGGCATCCTGGCGGACAGGGCAGACAGACGGAATATTATGGTGGCGTTAGACGCATTGACTGGCGTATCCGTTTTATGTGCGGCGCTATTCCTGTCGGAAAACAATGCCATTGCTGTAATCAGTACGTTGCTTATTATTCTTTCTATTTTGGGTGCGTTTGAAACGCCTACTGTTCAAGCGTGTATTCCTACCATGTTACAAGGGGACAATATTATGAAAGGAAATGCCGTTGTAAATCAAGTGGCGTCTTTATCCTATTTGATTGCCCCTATGTTGGGCGGCGTATTGTATGCCATGCTTGGGCTAGAACCCGTAATGTATGCAAGCGTTGTCTGTTTTTTTATTACTGCTCTGTTTGAATGTTTTATAAAATTGAGTTATCAGCGTATTCAAAGTCAAGGCGGTGTGCTTCAGATTGTTAAGCAGGATTTTTTATCAAGTATGCAGTATATTTCAAAAGAACAGACCAGCATATCAAAAATGCTGCTCTTAACGGCATTTTCAAGGTTTTTTGTGATGGGCATTACCATAGTCGGGCTTCCCTTTCTTGTGCGGACTGTCCTCGGATTGAATGCAAAATATTATGGGGCAGCGGAAAGTGCGTTGGCAGTCGCTACAATCTTAGGGAGCATTGCCGCAGGAGTTTTGGCAGAGAAATTGAAAATACATAAATTATCTGTCCTGCTTGCTTCTATGGGTATTTTCATTATCCCTGCCGGCATTGTTTTCATTTTGCCAGTGAATGCCATTATAAAGTATGGAGTTACGGTTGTATCATTTTGCGGTATGCAGGCTGTTATCAGTATATTTTCTATTTTCGCTGTTTCCCTCATACAGCAGAGGACGCCAAATCATTTAATAGGAAAAGTGATGGCTTATACATCAACGGTTACTTTGTGCGTCCAGCCCATAGGACAAATCGTGTACGGCTTTTTGTTTGACAAATTTTACAGTGCCATATATTTTGTCTTAATCCCGACTGGCATCATAGTTTGCATTGTAGGATTATCTGCAATGAACTTCTTTAAGAATATGGAAAGGGAACAGCAGGAGGTGTCAGCATGAAGCAGGAAAAGTGGCTATTGTGTCCTGTATGTGGAAACAAGACGAGATTGAAATTGCGTGAAGATACAGTACTTGAGAAATTTCCTTTATTTTGCCCAAAATGTAAGCAGGAAACTCTTATAAATGTCCGACAAATGAATATGTCTGTTATCAGAGAGCCAGACGCACAGACGCAGAGCCGATGAACTTGTGAAATAAAATCACAGTTTGTTGGCTCTGTTTTTGCTTATGCAGACAGTCAAGATTTTTCATTTTACTGCTTTATCTTACAATACATAGAAAGTCTGCGATATACCGAATACAGATAAGCCATCTGCCGAAATAAGGTAAATGACAGCAACTGCTAATTGCTTTTTGGCACTTTTCAAGCTCTTTATTTTTCTATAAGGTCATTTTATAATACAAAAAGGAGGGAATTTTTATGAATACAAATATCATTTCAAAATATTTGCAATTACTGCGAAAAAAACATAACTACACACAAGATGAATTAGCAAAAAGGTTGGATATATCCAGACAGGCTGTTTCAAAATGGGAGACGGGAACAGCTATTCCAGATTTAGAGGTTCTGTTAAAAATATCTAAGCTTTACGGAATTACTATAAATGATATTTTAGAGCCAAATATACCGACTAAAAAGATAACTGATTTTGAGCAATTATCAGAAGTTCCAGAAAACGAATTAAGAGATATACTGGAACAATATGATATGACATCACTTGTGATAGCTTCAATGGGGGCATCTCCAGAAATAAATAATTTGCTGGAAAAATTATTTCCAGATGTAGATTATAAAATGGAAAGAAACCGTATTGGCAGAGTTAGAATTGATGAAGTTGAAAGAGTACAACAGGAAATTGTCTCTGTCATAAATTTACGAGCTTTAGATAGTGAACTTTTATAAAATTATAAGTCAAGAAATGAAGTAATATGCCAAAAGGTAAATGAGCAATCTTGAAAAACAAGAAATGTAAAATAGCAGATATTAAAGAGCCAGACACATAGATGCAGAGCCGATAAACATGTGAGTTAATATCATAGTCTGTCGGCTCTCTTTCATTTCATATGATTTTAAGGCGAACGCCCACCAAATAAAAAAAACGGCGTGTGGCGGGCGATTTTGCTATGCCCAAAAAACTTAACAGACACTCTCCAGACCTGTTTTTAGAGTTTGGAGGGATTTTAGTACCATATAAGTGTAAGAGATAAGGCATATCAATAGTGCTTTACCTTCTGCACTTATTTTTTTATGATAAGGGAGTAATTGGTCTGGCGAAGCGATTTTTGGATTAACCACATCCGTCATAAAAACCGTCAACCATCCCTTATTATAAGCAGTCGTTTAAGCAGGTTGAAACCCGTAAGGTGCTTTCGTGTAACGAACTAAAATGAGTGGTAATAAGTGTGGATGGGACAATTACAGATTTATTTTGGAGGTTACAGATGATAAGTGTAGGAATTGATGTGTCAAAAGAAAAAAGTACCGTATGTATCTTAAAGCCTTATGGTGAGGTTGTGAGCAGGCCTTTTGAAGTCTGTCATGTGGAGAAAGAACTGTCCGAACTGACTTCCATGCTGCTGCGTCTGAATGATGACATCCGTGTGGTCATGGAAGCTACTGGGATCTACCATCTGCCTGTATTAAGCTATCTGAAAGAAAAAGGGCTGTTTGTGGCAGTGATTAATCCATTTGAGATGAAGGAATACCGCTGTCAGGGGTTAAGACGTGTGAAAACGGATAAGCAGGATGCCATTACAATCTCTAACTATGGGATTGACCATTGGTACAGGCTGAAGGACTATGAGGCAGAAGAAAGCGTCTATGCGGAGCTGAAGCTTTTGGGAAGGCAGTACCGTCACTATATGCGGATGCGTGTGGAGAGCGTGTTGGAACTGACTCATCTTCTGGACTATACGATGCCTGGGATCAAAACGCTGCTGAAAGGCTGGAATGAAACAAATGGGAAAGATAAGCTGGGGGATTTTGCGGAAGAATACTGGCATTATGACAATATCACGAAGAAACCGGAGGAACAGTTTATAGAGAGCTATCTGAAATGGGCAAAAGAGAAGGGATACCATCAGAGCCAGGATAAAGCCGTCAAGATCTATGCACTGGCAAAAGAAGGCATCCCCACAGTACCCTCCGATACCCCATCGACCAAAATGCTGGTACAGGAGGCAGTACGGGTGTTACGAGAAGTCGATAACACTCTGATGACCATTCTAACACAGATGCAGGCATTAGCCAAGAGTCTGCCGGAATATCCGGTTGTCAGGGCAATGGGAGGTGTTGGAAATGTCCTTGCGCCTAAATTGATTGCAGAGATTGGGGATGTGAGAAGATTCCATAGCGGAAAAGCCCTGATAGCCCACGCAGGAATCGACGCGCCGCCCTATCAGTCAGGGCAGTTTATGGGGACAGAGAGGAAAATATCCAAGAGAGGTTCTTCCAGCCTGCGAAAGATTGGATATGAAGTGATGAGATGTCTGAAAACCCATAAAGAGCCAGCAGACGCAGCAGTGTATAGATTTATTTTGAAGAAAGAAAAAGAAGGAAAGTCAAAACGTGCAGCAAAAATAGCGGGATTAAATAAATTCCTTAGGATTTATTATGCACGTGTGATGGAAGTATACCAGAAGTAAAAAGAACTAAAACAGCGGATACGGCAGACCGGATTTTCCACCGGTCTAATTGTCGTAGGAAAAATTCATACGAAAAATATATTTAAAAACCTGCTAAAAAGTCTTGACTTTTGTTAGCAGGTTTTTATGTTCTTTTTTAGTACCATATAAGTGTAAGAGATAAGGCATATCAATAGTGCTTTACCTTCTGCACTTATTTTTTTATGATAAGGGAGTAATTGGTCTGGCGAAGCGATTTTTGGATTAACCACATCCGTCATAAAAACCGTCAACCATCCCTTATTATAAGCAGTCGTTTAAGCAGGTTGAAACCCGTAAGGTGCTTTCGTGTAACGAACTAAAATGAGTGGTAATAAGTGTGGATGGGACAATTACAGATTTATTTTGGAGGTTACAGATGATAAGTGTAGGAATTGATGTGTCAAAAGAAAAAAGTACCGTATGTATCTTAAAGCCTTATGGTGAGGTTGTGAGCAGGCCTTTTGAAGTCTGTCATGTGGAGAAAGAACTGTCCGAACTGACTTCCATGCTGCTGCGTCTGAATGATGACATCCGTGTGGTCATGGAAGCTACTGGGATCTACCATCTGCCTGTATTAAGCTATCTGAAAGAAAAAGGGCTGTTTGTGGCAG
Source organism: Lachnospiraceae bacterium JLR.KK002 (assembly GCA_036941025.1). Lineage (NCBI taxonomy): Bacteria > Bacillati > Bacillota > Clostridia > Lachnospirales > Lachnospiraceae > Lachnospiraceae bacterium JLR.KK002. The sequence continues at coordinate 2,108,769 of JAYMNP010000001.1, read as the reverse complement.
TGATTAATCCATTTGAGATGAAGGAATACCGCTGTCAGGGGTTAAGACGTGTGAAAACGGATAAGCAGGATGCCATTACAATCTCTAACTATGGGATTGACCATTGGTACAGGCTGAAGGACTATGAGGCAGAAGAAAGCGTCTATGCGGAGCTGAAGCTTTTGGGAAGGCAGTACCGTCACTATATGCGGATGCGTGTGGAGAGCGTGTTGGAACTGACTCATCTTCTGGACTATACGATGCCTGGGATCAAAACGCTGCTGAAAGGCTGGAATGAAACAAATGGGAAAGATAAGCTGGGGGATTTTGCGGAAGAATACTGGCATTATGACAATATCACGAAGAAACCGGAGGAACAGTTTATAGAGAGCTATCTGAAATGGGCAAAAGAGAAGGGATACCATCAGAGCCAGGATAAAGCCGTCAAGATCTATGCACTGGCAAAAGAAGGCATCCCCACAGTACCCTCCGATACCCCATCGACCAAAATGCTGGTACAGGAGGCAGTACGGGTGTTACGAGAAGTCGATAACACTCTGATGACCATTCTAACACAGATGCAGGCATTAGCCAAGAGTCTGCCGGAATATCCGGTTGTCAGGGCAATGGGAGGTGTTGGAAATGTCCTTGCGCCTAAATTGATTGCAGAGATTGGGGATGTGAGAAGATTCCATAGCGGAAAAGCCCTGATAGCCCACGCAGGAATCGACGCGCCGCCCTATCAGTCAGGGCAGTTTATGGGGACAGAGAGGAAAATATCCAAGAGAGGTTCTTCCAGCCTGCGAAAGATTGGATATGAAGTGATGAGATGTCTGAAAACCCATAAAGAGCCAGCAGACGCAGCAGTGTATAGATTTATTTTGAAGAAAGAAAAAGAAGGAAAGTCAAAACGTGCAGCAAAAATAGCGGGATTAAATAAATTCCTTAGGATTTATTATGCACGTGTGATGGAAGTATACCAGAAGTAAAAAGAACTAAAACAGCGGATACGGCAGACCGGATTTTCCACCGGTCTAATTGTCGTAGGAAAAATTCATACGAAAAATATATTTAAAAACCTGCTAAAAAGTCTTGACTTTTGTTAGCAGGTTTTTATGTCCTTTTTTCGGGCAGTAACCTATCTGCTCATGCAACGCAGATTTGACTTATACATAGCATATCGGGGATTGGCAGGAAGCCAGTTAAAAAAATTATCCCCGACCATGCAAGGCTACTTCTCACCATGAAACCAGAAGTAGAATCTCAACTCAACAGAATATGTATCTCCTATAACCGTAGAGGTCACAGAGCCTTTGCGGTTTTTCTTTTGTGGTTTTTTATCGGAATGTGCCGAAGGGCTGTTTTTGCTGTTGGCTGCCGTTCGCCGCCTTTCCAATCTGGATTATTACATTTCAAAAATTTCAGATTGGAGGAAAAAAGAATGGCATACAACAACGGACGGGAGAACAGGAAATGGCTTATCTGGAAAGAAGCCGAGGAAAAAATATTGCGGGAACATGGCGTTAATGAAACCACCATTGAACAAATCCGTACTGATGACAGGGCAGACTTCAATTCCAACAGACGGTTTTACCATTGGACAAGCGACTTTGGCGAATACCTTGAGGGGATGGCAGACAAAGAACGGCATACAGAGGTAAAGACGGTTGCTGATTTACTGGACGAGATTGAGGACGAAACTCTGTATCGGGCATTGCTTGCGGTGGACAGGCGTACCCTGCAAATCATCCTGCTGAAAATGCAGGGTTATTCCACAAAGGAAATTGCCCCGCTTGTTGGATTGACAACAGGGGCTATCTATGCAAGGCTAGACCATCTGCGGAAAAAGCTGCGGAAGATTTTATAACCAGCTAATAAAGACTGCTTTTTGACGGGCTATTGGGTGGGGGATAAAAATCCCCCGCCTAATTACTAAAATTGATGAATAAAATTCCTGTCCACAGGGAATACTAAAAAATTTGCCCAAAATCTTGACACAAATATAGCCGCTATGATATTCTAAAATACTCATAGGAGAATTAGAAGTAAGACAGAAATGGAGCTGTCAGAATGACACCAGATAAAATATTGAATTACTGCCTTCAAAATCTTGAGGGAACAGTCTTAGTTGAGAGTTGGGGCGAGAAAGGGATTTTCTATAACCCAGACCATGTACTGAAGCGTGGCGTTTATATATTGACAGTTAAGGAAAAGGATGGCGATAATGACAAAGGCTCTGATTTAAACAGAGAGAACGTCTACCGTGTGAATTTGGGAATACGGAAAAGCACTTTTACGGAATTGTTTGGAACAGTCCCAAAACGTCCACCAGCGGGCGGCGTTGTAGATATGGATTACGACTTTACCGTATTGAATGAGATACTCCCCCATCCCGTCTACGCATGGATGGCGTGGATATGTGCATTGAACCCCTCTGAACAGACATTCGAGGAATTGAAACCATATATCCAAGAATCCTATGAGTATGCAAAGGAGAAATTTAAGAAACGCAGGAAGTAATCTTGAAGATTGAAAATTAAATAGCACATAGATGGAAGAATGGAATGTCAGCCAATGGATAAAGCTGACTGTCGCCGAACGTAAGCCGTCCTTTTCGGCTGGCGTATGGCAGCAAGGTTTTGAATCCCAAAGCCGTTACATAGCATTGCGAATCCGAACAGGAGAAAATACTCCTGTCGTTCGTAGTGCAGTGTAGCGGCTTTTTCATTTATCCAAAAGTTAAGAGAAACCGAATCCAGAACGGAGGTGGAAAGGACATAGGATTTTCTTTTCGGAGGGTAAGACAGGTATGGAAGATGTCGGCTACACAGAAAAATGCTCTGCGGAGTTGTCCACAGAGATAGCGAGCATCGGATTGTGTCAGCCACAATCCAATCCACAGCCTAAAGGCGTGTGGACTTCACCCAGGGAACAGCCCCTGTCTGCCCCGAAGAAAGAAAAATAAGACTGGAGGATTAAGGAAAATGAGCAAAGAAAAATCAGAAAAGGACGTGCGGAATGTCCCGATTACCGTCCGACTGAACGAGGAAGAACATGAAAAATTAAAGCAGTGCGCCGCCGCTTGCGGTCTGTCCGCAGCAGAATTTATGCGCCAGTTATGCAAAGGAAACGCCCCGCAGTCACAGCCTAAAACCGAGTTTTGGGAGCTGTTAAACAGGCTCTATGAGGTGCATGACGCTTTCAAAAAATGTGTCCCCTACTATCCAACCGCCGTTGAAATCTGTAAGGAGATTGAGGATTTTATCTTAGAACTGCAACAGAAATCTACTCTCCCACAACGGTTCAGCATAGAAGAATTGACGGAACAAGGGGGCGGTCTGATATGGCGGTAACGAGCCTATGGCATGTCAAAGGGAGCATAAAAGATGTGATTGACTATATAGAAAACCCAGAAAAGACCGTGCAGAATCAAGATATGCAGGACTTCTTTGACGTGTTTTCCTATGTGGAGAATACGTCAAAAACAAATGAAGGCGAGTATGTTTCCGCTGTCAACTGTCTGAAAGAAACCGCCTTACAGCAGATGATTTTGACGAAGAAACAGTACCAAAAGACAGGCGGGTATATCGCATGGCACGGCTACCAGAGCTTCAAGCCAGACGAGGTAACGCCCGAACAATGCCACGAAATCGGATTGAAACTGGCAAGGGAAATGTGGGGTGATAAATACCAGATAATCGTTGCCACCCACCTTGACAAAGGACATCTCCACAACCATTTCTGCTTTAACTCCGTTTCTTATCTGGATGGGAGCAAATACAATTACTCAAAATCGGAGCAGAAACGGTTGCGGGAAGTGTCCGACCGCTTATGCCGAGAGTACAGTTTGTCGGTAATTGAAAACCCGAAGAAAGCACCGTCAAGACCGCTGTATCTGGACGAAAAAAGCGGAAAGCCGACACGGTACAACGTCTATCGGGAGGATTTAAGGGAGGCAATCAACGGGAGCAGGGATTTACAGCACATGATAAAATACCTTACCGATAAAGGATATGAGGTTGATTTTTCGGGCGGTCATTGGAAGATGAAGCTGCCACAGTACAAGCACTTCACAAGGTTAGACACGCTTGACGAGCGGCTGACACCCGATTTCATACGGTCATGTTTAGGCGGGACTTCCCGATATGGGAACTACAAAGCAAGAATTTCCTACTCCCCGCATATGCCAGAGCAGTACAAAAACGCATGGAAACCGCATCAGAAAACCATGGGAATTTTAGCGTTGTATTACTACTGGTGCTATCAGTTAGGGATATTCCCCAAAGGCACGGACTACAAGCCGACAAGCCCGATGATGAAAGAGGAGCTGCGGAAACTGGACGAGATTACCGCACAGGTAAGGTATATGTCAAAGCATAACATCTCAACCCTCTCCGACTTACACGCCGACAGAGAGAAAAACCAGACCGAAATGAATAAACTGATTGACTACCGACAGCATTTGCGGAACAAGGTACGCCGTGCCACACCAGCCGAAAAAGAAAAAATTCGGGAAGAAAAGCAGGGCGTAACGGAGCAGATAACGGAGCTTAGGAAACGTCTGAAATATGCAGACGGGATTGAAAGACGCTCCGCACACATTGATGACTGCTTAAACCAAATCCATGATACGATTGAAAATCAGAGGTCGAATCGGCAGAAACAGCCAGTAAAAACAGACCGCAGGAGGGAGGAATCATTGCGATGAGCAGACTGTCCGAGGAAGAAATACAGGCGATTATGGAGGAATACAAGAATGTCCCTATGGTAAATCCCGACAAAATATATCCCCCTTTGCCGCCTGTCCAGAACGTCACGCCCCTTGTCCGCATCCCAGAGCCGATGAGCATTACCGAGAAAATCGGCGGCACGGAATACACCGTCAACGCCCACTTCCGAAAAGACGGGAGGGATTTGCTTGTAATGCTTACGGATATTTTTCGGCGTGGCGCACAGGGATATGGATTTTATGATAATGAGAATTGGGGTGATGATGACGGGGAATAACAGGCAGCGGAAGAATTACCGCTTTAAAGCGTTGAAGTTTGAGGACAGATGTGGTACACTGTACCTACACTTCACAATACCGTGTCTGCTGTCGGAAAGGAGAGCTTTATGAAAAGACAGCAGGAAGAATTCACGGCATTATATTGTAGATTAAGCCAAGATGATGGGCGGGAAGGTGAAAGCAACAGCATCGTAAACCAGAAAGAATATCTGATGAAATACGCAAAAGAACACGGTTTCCCTAACCCGAAATTCTATGTGGACGACGGCTATACGGGTACAAATTTTGACCGCCCAAGCTTTAAGGAAATGTCGGCGGACATTGAAAAAGGGCTTGTAAAGACCGTCATTGTCAAAGACTTATCACGCTTCGGCAGGAATTATATCGAGGTTGGCTCTTACTCCGAAATCATCTACCCCGAAGCGGGCGTGAGGTTCATCGCCATCATGGACAACGTGGACACGGGCAGCCTTGAGAGCAACGAATTTGCCGCATTTACCAACCTATTCAACGAATGGTATCCAAAAAGCACGAGCAAAAAGGTGAAGGAAGTCAAGAAAGCGAAAGGGCTTGCAGGAGAACATCTGGGACCGCCGCCATACGGATATTTACGGAATCCAGATGACAAAACCCGTTGGCTTGTGGATGAGGAAGCTGCGGCAGTTGTCCGCAGGATATTTTCACTCTGTATGCAGGGAAAGGGAATATCTGCTATTGCTGATATACTTTGGGAAGATAAAATATTAACCCCATCCGCATATAAGGCTTCAAAAGGATTAGAAGCGGCAATCGTGTCAGGAAACCCATATAATTGGGAATCTACCACAGTAGCATTAATTCTTGAAAACGTGGCATATATCGGTGTTACAGAAAATTTTAAATCTACCCGCTTAGGCTTTAAGAGCAAAAAGCGTATTCCTACCGCAAAAGAAATGCGGACGTATATCGAAAATGCCCACACCCCTATTATTGACAGGGAACTATGGGACAAAGTGCAGATGATACGGGTAAATAAACGCAGACCGACAAAAAACGGTGCGACAAGCATTTTCACAGGATTACTGGAATGTGCTGACTGCGGTACAAAGCTAAGCCTGCGCTCCTCAAAGAGCTATCTGTATTTCCGCTGTTCCAAATATAAAGGAAACAGCAGGAGCGGCGCATGCACACAGCATTATGTCAGAGAAGATGCCCTATACCAGTTGGTATTAAAACAACTTCAGCATTTCCTGTCCTATTTACAGCAGTTTGAAAGGGTATTTATCCGACAACAGATTGACACTACCCTTGCGGAACGCCGATACGAATTATCCGCAAAGCAGAAACAGATTGAAAAGGACGAAAAGCGCATGGAAGAGCTTGACCGCCTGTTCCGTAAAATCTATGAGGATAATGTCAATGGAAAGTTGAATGACGAACGCTTTTACAAGCTGTCAGATGGATATGAAGCCGAGCAGGAACAGCTAAAACAGGAAATCGAAGCCTTGAAAGCCGAAGTCAGTGAAGCCGACACAGAAGCAACCAATGTTTCCAAGCTGATAGCCGTTACCAAAAAATATACCCGTATTGACGAGCTAACGCCCGAAATTTTAAATACTTTTGTGGATAAAATCATAGTCCACGAATGCGAGAAAAAAGACGGGAAACGGACACAGGATATTGACATCTACTATTCCTATGTCGGGATTGTAGATATTCCAACGGATGAAGAAATGCGGGAAATGGAACGTGAATACGGAAAACGTACCAAACGTCAAACCGCCTAAATATAGGCGTGGCAGGAGAAAATCTATGCTCCTGCCCATACATATCTATTTTTATCCTTATCTGGTATCAATCAAGTTCAAATTTTTTATATCATTTTACAAGAAATATTGATGTATTGATTTCTATATTAAAAGAAGGATTTTGGCCAATGACAGCCATTGAAGATATATCATTTATGATGCCAGAATATAAAGAAGCGAGAGTTGGGATTCCGATGGTTTGTTTTACGGATATACCAATTAAGTTAGCAGATGAGCATAGAAAAGAATATGGCTTATTTGGACTTGGAATGAAAAAAGAATGGGGTATAAAAAAAGGACTCAATCCAATTAGTTATATGATAAAAGGTTCTGAAATATATAATGCATATAATCACTTACAATGGGTTGTAGTGCAAAATGCATTAAAATTAGATGATGAAAATATGGATAGACCTAATGCGCTTGAATTGATGGACGCTTTTATGAACTATGCTGGATTTCTTAAAGAATACAGTCATGATATGACATTAAATTCTAAACCATTCTATGATGAACGAGAATGGAGATATTTACCACCGTTTAAGGATACTGGCGTTAAAATAGATGGTTATTGTAATCGACTTATGCCAGAAACAGTGGATAATGAGAAAGAAAAAGAAAAATTAAATAATCATATGATACAGAGATATACTCTAAAATTTACGCTTGATGATTTGGAAACTATAATAGTACCAAATCAGGAAAGTGCATCTTTATTGTGTTATGAGTTAAAAGATAATTTCAGATTATATGAAAATAAAATATTGATTCAATAAAGAAGAAACCAAATAAATAATTAGTATTTAGACATAGAAATTGAAATTAATAGCTCTACTTCTTCCAATTGCTATTTACTTTTTATTACAATTTTATAATATTTTACATAGCCGAGAGGTTTTCACAATGAAAATCCCTCAGCATATTTTATTTTCAAGGAGGTGTGTGATTAGATTACCAAAAGTACAGACAGTCCCTGAATCAAAACCTGGCTGAAAAAGTACAGCGTGAGCTTGCCGATTTCCGTGAGGACAACCTAAGCAAAAGCACGCAGGAGATTTACGATGCCGCATATCAAATCATCATAGTGGATTGGATAACATAAAAATTTATTAAAAGTTACCACAAATCCTATAAAAAGTGATATAATAAGTATTCACAAAGGAAGGAGGTCAAGATAATGAGCTACAACGTATTAGATGTTTGCCGTCATGTGATAAATTATAGTAATGAGAACGATTATGGCATTTCCAATCTTAAACTCCAGAAAGTGCTTTATTTCATACAAGCTTATTTTTTGACGAATAAAAAAGACCACACTCTTTGTTTTGATGAAAAAATTGAGGCATGGGATTTTGGCCCTGTTGTGCCAGAAGCATATCATGAGTATAAGCAATATGGAAGTGGAGATATTCCCACTGTCAAATCTTATATTGTATTAGTCGAGGATGATATTTGGAATTCTAAGAGAGTTTGTTTTCATGATGACATTATTTTAGATGAAGACAAGTCACTCATAGATAAGGTTATAGATAAGTTTTCAGAATATTCTGCTACTGACCTTGTATCATTAACGCATAAACAGTCACCATGGATTGATGCTTATGTTCCATATCAAAACAATGAGATTACAATTGAGGCAATAAGGGAGTATTTTAATGGCTGATGATGGTTTGGATGTGCTGCTTCGAACAACGGATAACACAACAATGTCTTTGGAGCAGTCAAAAAAATTCAATAATACTAAAAGAAAACTGAACCACTACCGGCTAAAGCCGGTAGGTTCAACATGCTGCTAAAGCAGCCTAAAGTTGTGCATGCTGCAAGTTATCGGTATCCCATTACTTTTATCCTATCTCAAAGTTATCAGAATTGCTCCTCTCTTGCAGATCTTGATTCTTGATATACTCCTTGATGATTTCATCTGTTACATTTCCACTGCTTGCTACAAAATAGCCTCTTGCCCACAAGTGTTGACCCCAGAATTGCTTATTTAATTCTTTATATTCCATCTGCAATTTTCGCGACGTATTCCCTTTTATATACTGTACCAACTTACTCGCTGACAAATGCGGCGGAACGGATACCAACAGATGGATATGGTCATTTCCAACATGTCCTGCCAGTATTTCTACTTCATTGCTCTGGCAGATGATTCTGATGAGTTCTCTTGTTCTTATCGCTATTTTTCCTGTTATCACTGGTTTTCGATATTTTGTTATCCAGACTAAATGGTACTTGATATCGTATGTGCAATGTGCTGACTTTCTGTAATTTTCCATTTCTTTCACCTCAAGTTTAGTATCTCTGTTTTCACCTTTTCTAAACTTGAAGCTATGGGGTTTACCTAAAGGTTTCGCCTAAAGGCGAGGGTTTTAACCCCATTATACAGACAATAAATGCAATTTGTAAAGCATTAACACTAGAAACGAAAAAATATGACCCGCAGAAGACAGTTGAAAACATCAATGCTTATATTGCATCACCTAATAAGTTAGACAGGATACTATATTCAGAGATAAGCAATTATGTTTTTTCATTAGAAATGGCACAACGAGGTATTTTTGCAACTAATCTAGAAAAATTGTTGTTATATTCTTTGGACGAAAATAATAATGTTGCAGAGGATAGTAAAAAATTGATAGTTAAAATTTATGACCATTTTCAACTTGCGTTGCATCAGATAGAAAATGTTAATAATATTTTTGCTAACAGTATCAAGGAAGCCAAGGAAAACTTGCAAAAGGAAATTAAAAGTGTTGAAAAAGAGTATATATCCATACTGGGAATTTTTGCAGCTATTGTATTGGCTTTTGTAGGTGGTATTACATTTTCTACATCTGTTTTGCAAAACATATCAATGGTAAGTATATTCAGATTATTGTTAGTGATTGATTTTTTGGCATTTATTCTTATCAATACCATTTATATTTTAGTTAAGTTTATTTTTACAATAAATGAGAAGAATACAAATTTTTTTAACGTTAAAGCATTGAATATTGCGTGTCTAGTTATCACGTTTGTCATAATAGTTGCATGGTTGTTGAATGCTAATCAATTACCTGATTTTATATCTGAATTTCTGCCTTGGAGCAAATAACAAATGCTCATCTTGTAAATGTTCGCTATCGTGAGAGAAAGAGGCTTTACCTTTTTCTATCTATAAAATAGAAAATTGGGCAGCGGAACGCAAGAGAAAAATATGCGGGTGCATATGTGCTGCAGCAGGAAGCACAATCTTAAAAAACGACTTTAGAGCCAGTCGTAAAAACAGGCTCTTTTTTGCTGCCAGAAAATATATATAGTGTCTGCTGATTAGGTTTAAAACACTTGATTTTACCGACTTTTACCGCATTTTATGGTATAATACCTGCAAGGATTTTGATAAAATCAAACCGTTTTTCTTGCAGTTATTCTGCATATTTTATGTATAAAGGGGCTAAATCAATGTACAAACCTATTAACAAGTTACACCACTCGTTTCTCGATTTCAACCAGCCTATGGGACTCCACATGAACTCGGATAACCGCTGGATCAAACTGGCTGACCGAATCCCATGGGATGAATTTGAAGTAAAATATGCCAGACTGTTCCCGAGTGGTACGGGTAATGTTGCCAAGCCATTTCGGATGGCGTTAGGAGCCCTGATCATCCAGACCAAGTTCCAGTATTCTGATCGTGAACTCGTGGAACAGATCACAGAGAATCCATATCTGCAGTACTTTATCGGACTTCCCGGCTATCAGGAAGAAGCTCCGTTTGATGCAAGCACACTGGTTCTTTTTCGCAAACGCATTTCTGCTGAAATGCTGATGGAAGTAAATGAGTATCTTCTTGCTCACAAAGATGATGACAACAATACACCACCATCTTCCGGAAACTCCGGCGATAATGACGCTTTGAAAGAAGACACAAACAAAGGAACACTGACACTGGACGCAACCTGTGCACCGGCAGACATCCGTTATCCCCAGGATATTTCACTCCTGAACGAAGCAAGGGAGAAACTGGAAACCATCATTTACCGTTTTTGCAAATCCTATGGTCTTCCACTGCCAAGACGCTATAGAAGACGTGCCAGAAAAGATTATCTTTCATTTGCCAAAAGTAAAAAACATAGTGCAAAGAAAATCAGGAAGGCACTGCGCAAACAGCTTGGTTACGTTGCAAGAGACATCGGATATCTGGAAAAGTTCATGAGCGACGGATATGCGATGACAGATAAAGAAATTAGTTTGTATCTGACTATCATCACGCTGTACGAGCAGCAGAAGTACATGTACGATAACAAAGTACACTCAGTGGAACATCGTATCGTAAGCATCTCGCAGCCATGGCTTCGTCCTATTGTCAGGGGGAAAGTAAAAGCCCCAGTTGAATTTGGTGCAAAGTTTGATCTAAGCCTTGACAGTGAAGGATACGGACGCATCGAAAAAATATCGTTTGAAGCATATAACGAGAGCACCTGCCTGATTGAAGCGGTAGAACGCTTCAAGGAACGCACCGGTTATTATCCGAAACGTGTGCTGGCAGATCAGATATACCGGACCAGAGAAAACAGGAGTTATTGCAAAGAGCATGGGATCCGTCTGTCAGGACCAAAACTGGGCAGACCAAGTGCTGCAGTAAAAGTTGATAAAAAACAAGAGTATCAGGATAATACTGACAGAATCGAAGTGGAACGTACTTTTAGCTTAAGCAAACGCTGCTATGGCATGGACTGTATTACCACCAAGCTGGAGGAAACGCAGTTAACTTCTGTCGCATTATCTGTATTTGTGATGAATCTATTCAAGATTCAGAGGCGAATACTTTATGCTCTTTTGTATCTGATCCGATTTTGGTGTAACTGGAGCAGATGTAAGAGTTGGAAGTTGCAAATATTTGCTTAATCAGCAGACACTATATAGGTAATTGCGAAACAAGTTCAAAATCTTGATTCCAATAGGGCAAAGGCCCGGTTGAGCCGGACTTACAGGAGGTGGATGTGGATAACAAGGATTTTAAGACATGAAAACAAAGCAGATAAGGATATCTGCCCGTGAAATGGTATGCGGTATGTAAGGTTATGCAATCAGAGGTTTTAAACTGCGGATATATTCATGCCTGTGCAGTTTATCAGCCACCATTACAGTAATAAGCTGGGTAATCCCGGCGAGAAGCAGGTCAGCATGAAGCGTTTTTTCATTCTGCGTTTTACGCCCGGCAACACAGAAGCTGTCCTTGAAATGGTTGATTGATTTCTCAACATTTACTCTGATCTTATAGGTGGAATCCCATTCGGCCGTACTACGGAGCGTACCAGGATAGGCGCGCAGGTTTTTCTCGGGATAAATATAAAACATCCTGCCGCAGGGGGATTCAGTACAGGGATTTTCACAGTGGCAGACGCGTTTGCTCTTACCGGTTGATTTATCATATTCCCATTTCATTTTCGGGCATACAAACTTCATGGTTGGCAGTCCGCAGCGGAGATGGGATTTGCTTCCTTCCCGTTTCATTGGAAGGGATGGGTCTTTGGGGCAGCAGGGGATGCCGTCCTTATTCAGCGGGCAGTCGGATTTTGGAAGGGAGATTCTGCCGTTGAGGGGAATGTAAGCCTGCTCAAAGGAAGCTTCCTGTAACAGGTATTTGTAGATTTCAATGGAATCAAATGCGGCGTCTCCCAGAAAAGTTTTCGGATTGATAAGCGGATGCTTGCGAAAGAAATCCTTTAAAGTGGGAATCAATGCCCTGGAATCGGCAAGACTCTTATCTTCATCCGGGGAATCAGATTTTTTTCCAACAATGATGTCAGGATGAGCCGCAAGAAAGTCCTTGTTATAAAAGGAAATATCCCGGACAATGCCGAGTCCGTTGGTAATAATGCCGAATTTATAAGCATAACAGAAATGCCCGTTAATGTACATCTGCTGAATGGCTGGACTGGCGGCAGCATGGGAAGGCATGGAGCCGTAGGCGGCTTTATAAGGGTCAAAGGAATCGGCCATCCCTTTTGCTTTTTTGAAGGCTTTCAGCTGTTTGATGATACGGTTGGCATATTTGGGATTGTTTTCTGTAACCCATGCCTCAATGCCGGAGGTGTCAAAGAGAAGCATGGAAGCTTTCTGTGTATCAATACAATGGCAGATCGGTTCGGTCAAGTCAGCAAGATGATCGAACATGGATTGTAAGTCCGATAAAAAATCCTGTTTGAACCGGGTGAATTTAGAGGCATCCGGGACAACATCAAACCCACAGAAGTCCCGCAGTTCCTGGGAGTATTTCAGGAATATGATCAGCAGGGATGTTGTTGGGATTGAGAAGATAAGCTGTAATAACAGAGCCCTGAGCATTGGATAAAGCAGATGCTTACGGGGCCTGCCAGTGGCAGCATGGAAATGAGAAATAAAGGACACTGGGACCATTTCATCTAAGTTGATGGTATTTTCGAGAAGTGCAAGGAACTGATATTTATCATTATCAAATTTATTTTGGCAATCGGTAAAAATATCTGCCAAAGAGAGCTGTTTATGTGTTATCATATAGATACGACTCCTTTACTGGTGGATATGGATAATTGTTACTGGACATTTCAATTATACCACAGACCAGTGAGGAGTTGTTTTATTTTGTAACAAAGAGAATCCCGTATTTATGTGGGTTCTGGCGTTTCGCAAACGCCTAAGAAAATATATAAGATGAAAGGGGAAGTCAAACATGGCGGAATTATGTGATTTAGTGGAAGTAGTGTAACCGCCAAATAATACCGCGGTCAAATATAAAATTACCCCAACCTGAATATTCTTGTGCGATGAAATCGCACTTCCGGAAGTCTGGAAATCAGATGTCCGGGAAGTGGAAATCATCTTATGCAAGTTTACTCGCGTAATGTTTTGTCTAATCCATAGACCTCACGCATTGAGATGTCATGCTCGGCATCAATGCTTGTGATGTTGATACGATAACTGTCATGGGCAATGCGATCAATGATTGCATCTGCCAGTGGGCTGTCATTACCACCCAGTTGGTCATACCACTCCTCAAATTCATACTGGGAGCAGAAAATCGTTGAAGATTTCTTGCGTCTCCGGTGGAGCAGTTCGAAGATATCCCTTTGTTCCGAATCTGTTGGTTTCAATAGAAGCCATTCATCCAGAATCAGGACAACAGGATTGGCATACTTAGCCATGACTTTTTTGTAGCTGCCATCTGTCCGTGCCATCTCTAAGTCAATAAGCAGATCAGGAAGGCGGACATACTTGGTATTGAAATACTGCTTACAAGCCTCCATGCCAAAGGCACAGGTCATGTAAGTTTTACCACAGCCTGTAGCGCCGGTAATAAAAAGATTCCGGTGTTCAGATATATATTCGCAAGTGGCAAGTCTTCGAATCAGTTCCTTGTTCAACTTGCGCCCGGAAGTGTAGTTGATATCCATGATATTTGCTTCCGGCTGGTCGAATCCGGCATTCATGATCAGTCTATTGAGACGATTATTTTTACGACTGCTATATTCGATATCTACCAGCATACCGAATTGATCATCAAATGGAAGTTCCCTGCATTTGGGACTATCCAGCTGGTTACGGAATGCATCTGCCATAGCTGTAAGGCGCATTTCGATCAATTTATCAATTGTACTCTGATTGGTCATATGTGTATTTACCTCCGATAATAGTCGGCGCCTCTTGTGATGCCGCGTGCTTTCTGTGTGGTCTTGGTATCGGTTGTTTTTGATGCAGGCTTGTCAGAACCAGTTACAAGGATGTTTTTAATGCTCTTGTAACTCGGCGATGCTGTATAGGATAACGCCTTTTTACAGGCAGCTTCCAGCAATGCATCTGAATATTTCTCGGCAAGCTTTAGAAGTCCCATACAGCTCCGATAGGTCTGCTGTTCCACACCTTTGGAGGTCAATATCGCATTGACTGCAGTGTATGTATTTATGCCAATCCGCTCAGCCCACTTACGGAAGCGGTTGCCGTTCCATTCCAGATATTTCTGATGGTCTTCAGGCATATGCTCTGTAACAGTGCTGTACTGCCCGGTACGTCCTTTCAAACGGCGATGGGAAGCAATGCGGTTATGGTTGTAAAAAATCTCAATAGTGGTATCTGTTACCTTGACATCAACTTTCTTTTTGATGTATTCATACGGAACTGAGTATAGCATTCCGTCCACAGATATGTGATAATTGAACTGCACGGTGGCTGTTTTCCAGTCACTCAGTTCAAAACGGGTAGCAGGTAATGGTGCCAGCAATGGTTTTTCTTCCCCAAGAAATAAGCTTCGCCGACTGCCCTCTTTTTTCTGAAAGAGCCTTTGGTTGAACAGTTCGAGCTTGTCTCTGATTGCACGGTTTAATTCGGCAAGGGAAAAGAACTGTTCCTTCCGAAGTGCCGCTGTAATCCAGGCAGATATGTTTCCTACCGTTCCTTCAGCATTCGGCTTATCCTTAGGTGACCTGACACGCGCCGGAATAATAGCGGTGCCATAGTGTTCGGCCATTTCCTGATATGTTTCATTGATTTGTTGGTCCTTAAATCCACCATTATGGACAACTGCAGTTTTGCAGTTGTCCGGTACGAGTATTCTGGCAACGCCGCCAAAATATTCGTACATATGAATGTGGGCATTGATCCATGACTTCTGCTTCATATCCATACATGCTTCCACATATGCATACTGGCTGTAAGTCATCACACCAACAAATATGTAGGCTTTGATGATTTCTCCTGTATCCGGATCGATGATCGTTGCCGGATCCCCTGCCCAGTCTACTTCAACCTGTTCGCCGGGTTTGCGGTTGATATGCATGGTAGCGCGTCGTTTCTGCTCATCCTGCTGGATGTGATAGCAGAACTGGGAATACATGAGCGGTTCCTCACCATTCGCACGGCAGTCCTCCATGTATTCTGTCCACAGAAGCTTTTTACTGACTCCATTGCGGAGCAGCTCCTTATGGATGTAATTGTAGTCAGGCATACGCTTGTTAGGTGATACCCTGTTCTCCTTAGAGAACATGAGCCTTTGAAGTTCTGTGTCGGTCATTGCTTCATCAAGCGGCCATGAAAGTTTTAATTCTCTGGCACGTTTCTGAACCTTGACGACAGTTTTCTGTGCGACACCACAGCTGGCCATGATATCGCGTTGTGAGAATCCCAGTCCGGTAAGGCGAATGATTTCTCTGTACTTGGTCATAATCGTGACCTCCTTATAATGAATTTACACCAACTGGTGCATGACTCATTATAAGGTTTTTATAGATAAAGCGATTTCCTTTTTAACGGAAACGCGATTTCCGACTAAACGGATTGATGATTTCCATCCGCCGGACAGGTGATGGATTTCACCCCGGATTATTCATTACGTCAGCTCTTTCATATGGAAACTTTCTGATTTCAGATTACAATAATGTCTGCCCTTTATTGCTGTAAATTTCAGTACACTATAATCAGGGTCGGTTACACCCAGTTTGTAATACATCGTATCTCCGGTACACCATATTTCCTGTTTTATGTCATCATCCTGCAAAACTTCCATGGTGCCTGTCAGCATAATGCCTTCATACTTAAAACGTCCTTTATTGTAAAAATATATGCTTGCCTTTGGATTTTTCATAAACTGCTGTGAGCGCATAGAGGAAGTATTTGTTGAGAAATAAAAACAGTCGCCGTCTATTTTACGCGGTATAAACATGGCTTTCATATTGGGAAAACCATCTTCGTCTACAGAGGCAATAAAAGCTACTTTTTGTTTCTGAATAAATTCAATTATTTCTTCTCTTGTTTTCAACGGAAGTCCTCCTGTTTTCAATTATTTGCCTGTATGCAGATATTCTGTTAATGTATCAAGTATTCTCGTAAGATGTTGCTCAAACTGTTTCTGTTCATCCTCAGAGAAACCCTGATAAAATATTTCGTTCATCTGCTGTGATACCATTTCATATTTTTCCTGCAGAGATTTTGCATATTCTGTCAGTGATATAATAGTCTGCCGACGGTTCTGAGGATTAATATTTCTTTCTACAATTCCCTTTTTTACCATACCGTTTATGACAACAGATACGGTGTTTTTGGCAAGAGAAGTTTTTTCACTGATTTCACTGACAGTAAGATGATCCGTCTTCCACAGGATAAACAGAATTCTTCCCTGCCCGCCGCTTATTTCAATTCCATATTCCAGTAATAACCGCTCAAAGATTCTGTCCTGGAGCTGCTTTATCTGTGTGATATAGAATCCGCCTTTTGTTTCCAACCAATCGCCTCTAATCCAATTAGAACATTTCTATATAGAATAATTATAGTTTATCACAACAGAGAATAAAAAGCAACATAAAATAGTTCTTGAGTTTCCGCAGTTCTATCCAAAAAAGTCCAATTATCCACATATCACCATCTACAATTTTTGTAAAATGCCTAAAATATAAGGAATCTTCTTCCTTTTTGATGTAAAATAAAGTCGCCACAACAATTATCCACTAAACAAAAAAGAGGAGGATTCCTTATGGCTCATTTTACATCAAATACCTACACTTTGAAACGGGAAATTTTAACTTTTTCTAATAAAATTTCCAAAAAGCTTTCAAAACCGGACAAAAAGTTTATTGCCGATATGACTTACGGCATCCTCGCTTCCGGAAGTTGCCTGTTGACCGACATCGTAGACCAGCTCCACGAACGTTCCAAAAAAGTCAATTCCGTAGAGCGGCTCACCAGGCATTTGAATAAAGGGATTCCTGGAAAAGCGCAGAAATCATACCTTTACACCATACGCAAATGGATTCCGGATGAACCTGTCGTCCATATCGATGACAGCGATATCGTGAAACCGGATGGCCGCAAGTTTGAATCCCCTGGCCTCGTCAGGGATGGCTCCAAAAGCACGGACACAAAGAACGTCTATGAAAAAGGCTACCATGTCACAGAAGCCTGCGCCCTTACGAAGAATGGCCATCCCGTCAGTATCCTCTCTAAGGTCCATTCTTCGAAAGAGAAAGACTTCACATCCATCAATGATGTGACTTTTTCAGCAATGGAACAGGCAGCCTCCCTGTTCGGAAAGGCCACTTTCGTCATGGACAGGGGATACGATGACAACAAGATGTTCCTGAAACTCCATGGGCTGGAACAGGACTACGTCATCCGCCTTACGACAAAGCGCAAACTCCTTTTCCATGGGAAATGGGTCCCGGCGACACATCTTCGGGAACAGCGCAAGGGCAAGATCAAAATGCCGCTTTATTATAAAGGCAAAAACCATGATGCCTATCTTTCCCATGTGAAAGTGCAGATCACGGCTTCCAGAAAGGACATCTACCTTGTCCTGGTCTACGGTATCACGGAGCATCCCATGATGCTGGCTACAAATAAAAAAATCAGTTCCAGGGAAGATGTCATCCGGATTGCAAAGCTCTACTTTTCCAGATGGCGCATTGAGGAGTATTTCCGCTGCAAAAAACAGGTATTTCGCTTTGAGCATTTCAGGGTACGGAGACTCAAAGCCATCAACGCTTTAAATTTTTATATCACCTTATGCATGGCATTCCTGGCACACCTGTCCATGAAGCCGGAGACGAATGCCCTTAAAGTCTCCATCATAAAAACGGCTGCTCCCATAAAGGAGAAAGTGGGCTTCAGCTATTACCGGCTGGCAAAAGGCATCATCGGCATACTCTCGTATGCGAAAGAGGGCATCAGGCTCTGGTTTCGGACGAAGCGTCCGGCTTACCGTCAGCTTTGCCTTAAGCTGGCCGTCTGAATAGAGAAAAGAATAGTTCTCCCACAGTCCGGTTCCGGCGGGGCTTATTTCCGGTACCTCTACTCGCAGATGCTGCCTCTCGACTGCATTCAAAAAATGGCAGATTGGTACTTTTAATAGGCATATTCATTTTTTCAGTGCAGTTTGCGGAAACTCAAGAAAATAGTTATCTGATTTACCCCACCGAGGGAACTGCTTTTGTACATAATTTGGATTTTGCAGAGTTTTGTTATGGATTCGCAGATATCCTCGTGCAGAAAATCAGAAATAAAAGTACCAAAAGATATTTTTATACTTTGGAGTAGCAGAGGATTTCCTGCAGAAGAAAAATATCCGGCCTTCTGCCGTTTCTATGGCAAAAGGCCGGATATCAGATAATATTACCCGTATATTTTTACAAATATTTTTTCAAAACTTCTGCTTTATCAGTTGCTTCCCAGGGCAGATTCAGATCATTTCGTCCAAAATGTCCATAGGCTGCTGTCTGTTTATAGATAGGACGTCTTAAATCCAGCATTTTGATAATTCCTGCCGGACGAAGATCAAAGTTCTCTCGGATGATTTCTACCAGTTTCTCGTCGGAAATCTTTCCGGAGCCAAAAGTATCTACCATAACGGAGGTAGGCTGTGCAACACCAATAGCATAGGACAACTGAATTTCACATTTGTCTGCAAGTCCTGCTGCCACAATATTTTTTGCAACATAGCGGGATGCATAAGCTGCGGAACGGTCTACCTTGGTGCAGTCCTTACCGGAAAAAGCTCCGCCGCCATGACGGGCATATCCGCCATATGTATCCACAATAATTTTCCGTCCGGTCAGTCCGGCGTCTCCCTGGGGTCCGCCAATTACGAAACGTCCGGTGGGATTGATGAAAAATTTCGTATCCTCATCTACCAGTTCCTGCGGCAGAATGGGGTCAAATACATATTTTCGGATATCTGAATGAATCTGTTCCTGGCTTACCTCCGGGTCATGCTGTGTGGACAGAACTACCGCTTCCAGGCGTCTGGGCTGGCCCTGTTCGTCGTATTCTACAGAAACCTGTGTTTTTCCGTCTGGCCTCAGGTATTTCAAGGTACCTTCTTTGCGAACTTTTGTAAGCTGAAGAGCCAGACGGTGTGCCAGAGAAATGGGATATGGCATCAGCTCCGGTGTCTCATTGGTGGCATAACCAAACATCATACCCTGGTCTCCGGCGCCGATTGCCTCCAGTTCTTCTTCGGACATTTTATTTTCTTTTGCTTCCAGCGCCTTGTCCACACCCATGGCAATATCTGCTGACTGTTTATCCAGTGCAACCATAACTGCGCAGGTATTTCCGTCAAATCCCATGGCAGCATCTGTGTAGCCAATTTCCTTTACGGTATCTCTGACAATCTGGGGAATATCAATTTCCGCTTTTGTGGTGATTTCTCCTGTTACGAGAACAAATCCGGTACATGCCGCGGTTTCACATGCTACCCGGCTCATAGGATCTTTCGCCATTAACGCATCCAAAATCGCATCTGATACTGCGTCACATAATTTGTCCGGATGTCCCTCTGTTACTGATTCTGATGTAAATAATCTTTTTTCCATTTTTTTCCTCCTGTTTACTGTACCTTATGTAGCCAGGTATTAACATTTGCTTTTAGAGAACAAAGCGGACAGCTCCACTTTCTCTCCGTGACCTGTGTATAATAATTTTTGCTTACAGGAAATACTTTCACGCATTAGCGTGACGTCCTAATCCTGTAAGATAAAAAAGTCCGCTTAACAAATAAGCGGACCCGACTCTTACAAAAGATTTTCAAATCCTCTTATTGTTCGATTACTCGCTCAGGTTGGCACCTTCCGTAGAGGGGTTGCCGTGGCTTCACAGATCCTATGTATCTCCACCACTCTGAATAAGAGAAATTAATAACTGACAGAACAGATACATTCTATTCAGTATAACAATATTCGGTTTTCAATCTTTCTTCCCCATTAACATACTACCTTTTTTTTATTCTGTCAAGTATTTCTTTCTTGACAAATGTTGCCTTTATTTTTATACTTAAATGAGTAGTTTGAATTTGTATGTTTTATGGATTTTTTTATAATGTAACAGGGGGAAACACAAATGAAGAATTATCCTATCAGAGATTTACGTCCCGGCATGAAGGTTGTAGAACCGGTTTATACTAACAGCGGACAGATGGTTATGGATGCCGGTACTGTTCTGACCTCTGCATTGATTGACCGTCTCTCTTATTATGGGATAGCTTCTGCTTCTGCAGAAGTTCCTGTGGGAACCCGGTCAACCCCGGAAACAGATAAAAATAAAAATGTCAGTATGCCGAATCCCAGCCGGGCTTCCAATCCATCCTATTCTCAGAAAGTGAAATCTCAGCCGGAATTTATGGCATATCAGATTGAATATACGAAAGAGGTAAATTCTATTCGGAGTTTACTGGACGGCATCATTCAGAATCCAACACAGCCCATTGACATAAGCAAGGTTCTGAATGAATGTTCCAAACTGACTTCTCTGACTAAAACTACCGTAGATTTATTTGATAAACTGCACAATATGCGGCTGGATGATGACAGTGTATATTCCCACTGTCTGAATGTGGCACTGATTGCCCGGCAGATGGGAAAATGGCTCCATTTTTCAGTGGAAGACATGGATGTGCTGACTCTGTGCGGTCTCTTCCATGATATTGGAAAAGTTCAGATTCCGGATGAGATTCTGAACAAACCGGGAAAATACACAGATGAGGAGTTTGCTTTGATTCAGCAGCATCCTGTAACAAGCTACAATCTTTTGAGATATCTGTCCATCGATGAACGCATCAAAAAAGCAGCTCTGATGCACCACGAGCGTTGTGACGGTTCCGGTTATCCTCAGAAGTTGAAGGCTGACCAGATTGATGATTTTGCGGAAATTATTGCCATTGCAGATGTATACGATGCAATGACCGCAGCCCGTTCCTACCGCTCCCCTTTATGTCCTTTCCAGGCAATTGACATGTTTGAAAAAGACGGACTTCAGTTATACAGTCCCAAATATATCCTGACATTCCTGAACCGTATTGCAAACACCTATCAGAATAATCGGGTATTGCTGAATAACGGACAGAGTGCGAACATTGTTATGATTAATGCCAAACATCTTACCCGGCCCATGATTCAGTTAGACGATGGTTCGGTAGTAGACATGCTCAATCTTCCGGAATGGGAAATCATCAAAATCATATAAGAATCAAAACTCCATGAAAAGCTGCTGTAAAATATGGGAGTATTTTCCAGAAATATCCCTGTATTTTCCAGTAGCTTTCATAAACAGCAGAATTTTCTTCTGCCATACAACACAGGAGGGAAAAATTTTGGATAGAGAAACAGTCATCGTTCTTGATTTCGGCGGACAGTACAATCAGCTCATTGCCCGGCGCGTACGGGAATGTAATGTATACTGTGAGGTAAAATCTCATACCATGAATCTGGACGAAATAAAAGCCATGAAACCGAAAGGTATTATTTTCACCGGAGGGCCAAACAGCGTTTATGAAGATACCTCTCCCAGTTGCTCCAAAGAAATATTTGAATTTGGAATTCCCATACTGGGAATCTGTTATGGCTCCCAGCTAATGGCCCATTTACTGGGCGGAACGGTAAATACCGCACCTGTCAGTGAGTACGGCCATACAAAGGTGTCCGTTGATACCACAGATATTTTGTTTGATGACACATCTTCAGAAAGTGTCTGCTGGATGAGTCATACGGATTATATTGCTCAGGTGCCGGAGGGCTTCCGAATTACTGCTCATACTCCTGTCTGTCCGGTTGCCGCAATGTCATTTCCGGAAAAGAAACTGTATGCAACCCAGTTCCATCCGGAAGTTATGCATACCAGAGAAGGTATGAAAATGCTTGAAAATTTTGTTTTTAAAGTATGCGGCTGTGCCGGGGACTGGAAAATGGATTCTTTTGTGGAAACCACTATTCAGAGTCTGCGGGAGAAAATCGGCGGTGGTAAAGTGCTCTGCGCTCTGTCCGGCGGCGTGGATTCTTCTGTAGCTGCAGTGCTGCTCTCAAAAGCAGTGGGAAAACAACTGACCTGCGTTTTTGTGGATCATGGCCTGCTCCGCAAAAATGAGGGGGATGAAGTGGAAAAAGTATTTGGCCCCAACGGGGAATATGAATTGAACTTTATCCGTGTCAACGCACAGCAGCGGTATTATGAAAAGCTGAAAGGCATTACGGAGCCGGAAGAAAAACGAAAAATTATCGGTTCAGAATTTATTCGCGTATTTGAAGAGGAAGCAAAAAAAATCGGTGCTGTGGATTTTCTGGTGCAGGGTACCATTTATCCGGACGTAATAGAATCAGGCCTTGGGAAATCCGCTGTCATTAAATCTCACCACAATGTGGGAGGCCTTCCGGATGTGGTGGATTTCAGGGAAATCATTGAACCCCTTCGTATGCTTTTCAAGGATGAAGTCCGCAAAGCCGGACTGGAGCTTGGCATTCCGGAATATCTTGTATTCCGCCAGCCATTTCCGGGTCCTGGCCTTGGAATCCGTATCATCGGCGAGGTGACGGAAGAAAAGGTGAAGATTGTCCAGGAGGCGGATTATATTTATCGGGAAGAAATCGCAAAAGCCGGACTGGATAAAGACCTGGGCCAGTATTTTGCAGCTTTGACCAACATGCGTTCCGTGGGCGTTATGGGGGATTTCAGAACTTATGACTATGCAGTGGCCCTCCGGGCTGTGAATACCTCTGACTTTATGACTGCAGAAGCGGCGCAGATTCCCTGGGAAGTGTTGCAGAAAGTTACCAACCGAATTGTGAATGAGGTGAAGGGGGTTAATCGGGTACTGTATGACTGTACCGGAAAGCCGCCTGGAACAATTGAGTTCGAGTAGATAGGGAAAACGCTACAGCCCAGTGTTTATAGGGGGTGTAGCGTTTGTTTTTTTGGAGTGCTTCTATTTTGCTTCTAAATTTTATTTTTTTGCATACGTTTCCAGTTGAACTTTGCAGAGCTTCTAACTGTCATCACACTTTCAAGATGTTTTCTGGTTTCCTATCTTTTTTGCCTTCTTAGTTAGTGTCTGCTGATTAAGTAGCTATCTGCAACTTCCAACTCTTACATCTGCTCCGGTCATGCCAGAATCGGAACAGATGCAAAAGAGCGCAAAGTATTCGCCTCTGAATCCTGAACAGATTCGTCACGAATACAGATAATGCAATAGAAGTCAGCTGCGTTTCTTCCAGTTTTGTGGTAATGCAGCTCATACCATAGCAGCGTTTGCTCAGGCTGAAGGTGCGCTCCACTTCGATTCTATCGGTATTATCCTGATACTCTTGCTTTTTATCAACTTTTGCTGTGGCACTTGGTCTGCCCAGCTTTGGACCTGATAACCGGATCCCATGCTCCTTGCAATAACTCCTGTTTTCCCTGGTCCGATATATCTGATCTGCCAGAACACGTTCCGGATAATAACCAGTACGTTCTTTGAAACGCTCTATTGCTTCAATCAGGCAGGTACTCTCGTTGTATGCCTCAAAAGATATTTTTTCGATACGCCCGTAACCTTCGCTGTCAAGACTGAGATCAAATTTTGCACCAAATTCAACAGGTGCTTTGACCTTACCTCTGACAATCGGTCGAAGCCATGGCTGCGCAATGCTTACAATGCGATGCTCCACAGAATGGACTCTGTTATCATACATATACTGTTGCTGTTCATGCAGCTTGATGATGGTAAGATACAAGTCGATATCCTTACCTGCCATGGCGTATCCATCACTCATGAACTGTTCCAAATAGCCAAGATCTCTTTTCACATAGCCAAGCTGTCTGCGGATTGCGCTGCGGATTTTCTTTGCCGTGTGCTTTCTGCTCTTGGCAAATGCAAGATACTCTTTTCTGGCGCGTTTGCGGTATCTTCTGGGCAGCTTAAGACCATAACATTTACAAAATCGGTAAATGATGTTTTCCAGCTTCTCTCTTGCTTCGTTCAAAAGCGAGATGTCCTGCGGATAACGTATGTTTGCAGGTGCACAGGTTGCATCAAGGGTCAGCGTTCCTTTGTTTGTATCTTCTTTTGCAGTACCATCATCACCGGATTTTCCTACGGATGGAGGAGTATGGTCATCTTTGTCATCATCCTTATGGGAAAGAAGATACTCGTTTACTTCCATCAGCATCTCTGCGGAAATGCGTTTACGGAAGAGAACCAGTGTACTTGCATCAAACGGAGCTTCTTCCCGAAATCCAGGAAGCCCGATAAAGTATTGCAGATACGGATTCTCTGCGATCTGTTCTACAAGCTCACGGTCGGAATACTGGAACTTGGTCTGGATGATCAGAGCTCCTAATGCCATACGAAGAGGCTTGGCAACATTGCCCGTATCACTTGGAAACAGCTTGGCATATTTTACTTCAAACTCGTCCCATGGGATGCGGTCAGCCAGTTTGATCCAACGGTTATCCGGATTCATGTGGAGTCCCATAGGCTGGTTGAAATCGAGGAATGAATGCTGTAACTTGTCAATCGGTTTGTACATTGTTTTAGCTCCTTTATACTCAAAATCTGTAAAAAACTGCAAGAAAAACGATTTGTTTTCGTCAAAATCCTTGCAATTATTGTACCAGAAAACGGGGCAAAAGTCAGTAAAATCAAGTGTTTGCAACCTAATCAGCAGACACTAGTTAGATTTGATATTAGATACAATCTACATACGGGGAACTCTATACGCATATTTATTCTAATCTTTTTTGATAATGCTCTAAAATTGATGTAATTTGTTTCTTTAACCAACCTAAGTTAGCACGTATAATTAAATCATCATAATTCTCTGGAATTATTGCTTCATCAATATCTTTTAGTGCAGAAAGGTCATCAAGGCAATTTTTACTGCGAACAATATTTGATGAGTACAAAGTATTTAAAATATGTCTGAATTCATCTATATCAGCGGCATTTGAATTAGCAATTGTTTTTATCCATATATCTGTTGGTGCTTTGCTGAATAATACACTGTCGGGATCATAATTTATTCTATAGTCTGTAACGAAGTTATCCAGTTCGTGAGCCCAATCAGAGCCATTTAGTATATCAATAATGCTTTTTTCTTTTGAGAGATCGCTTTTTTCAGCAATGGCATTATTTAGTTCTCTGAGTTGTGATAGTACTTTTTCTTTAAATACTTTATCTTCAACAAAAAATAAATCAGAATCTATTTTAACTGGATTATTGCTGTTATTTATATTGTTTAACATAATTGATTTAAATTCATTCAAATACTCTGAAGAAAAACCAATATCTATGAGTCTTTGTAATAATATAATGATTTTTTGATAGACAAAAAAAGGATATTTATCATCAGTTAGTCTATCTTTAATGTTTTTAATCTGTTTCTCGCACCATTCTTGAGAATGGTAGTAATAACCATTATATAACTGATTAACAGGATCATTAATTGAAAGTTTCTCCCTTAATTGCTCGTTTATATACTTGTTTATATCAGATTTAAAATCGTCAGAAACAAATTCTCCAGTTTCAACATATTTTTTTACTGCTATGGATTTAGGTCTTACATCATAATGAATTTTCTGCCATTCATCTGTTGGTGGCTTAAATTCGGACTTGAATTCGATAGCCCAAATAAAACAGTCTTGGATCAAAAATGACATTACAGCATCGAAATAGTCATCGTCAATTGATAATTCTGACAATCTTTGACAAAGATATGATATTTTTGAAATGTAAAATTGAAATGTTCTTAAGTTATGATGAGAATACTGGTTCATATAATCGTAGAATATGTCAATATGTTCATTTAATTCTTTGGCAAGAGTATTGTCTAAACTGGTATTTGAGATAAGCTGTTTGCATATCTCTCTTACATTTGGTTGATAGTGTAAAGTAATGCCTATTAATTTTTCTCGGATTTTTTTGTATTGACTATCATATATTTCATCAGAAAAAAGCAGCCTCCTTCTTTCTTCAAGTTCAGAAATTTTGATTTTACCATTGTTCGTATTATAAGTATGATAATGGTTATTTGAGTCTTCTTTCTTTTTCCATTCAATCCTATCATTTAAAACTAAAAAGTACTGGAGTTCTTTTTGGACATGGAGTTCTTTCATGGAGATTTCCTTTTCGTTTGCGATAAGGATAACCTTTGTGTTCTCATGTTCTACAAGACCATTTATAAATCCAAATAGTTCATTGATAGGGCAGTCGCATCTCTCTAAATCATCAAAAATGAATATGAAGTCTTTCATTAAAAACCAATCGGAAGTGAATTCAAAAACATTAACATTTGGTAGAAATTTTTCCCTAACTTTATTTAGAATTTTTTTAGATGTTGACAGTATATTTCCGATAGCAGGTTCTATATTGTTTGGAGCTTTTTGTTTTATATATTTAGGGATGTTTTTAATAATGGGATTTATATGCTTTGTTGTTCTTTGTGCTAAAAAATTTTTTGCTTCTTCTGCAAAAACCCATACCATTGCCTCTTGTATATCTTGAATTGTCTTGCATCCATACAAGGAAATGTATTTTGCTGTTCTTTTGTTGGAATCTTGCTCAAGTTCTTTGATTTTATCTAAAAGAATATGTTTGACAAAGTAAGTCTTACCACATCCCCATTCACCATCTATAAGAATTGCATATTGATAAGAATCATCTTTTAAGTATCGGTTGACTTCTTCTATAATTTGATGTTCAAACATAAATGCCTCCTTGGTATAAAAAACACTATTCATTATTATTCATGCCTTGTAGTTCTTTTAATTCCTGTTTTTTATAACTATGCCTTCAGTACCTTTCTTCACAACCATATTACTATCCATCAAATGTTGCTTCACCTCATCCGCTTTATCCCGCATATCAGCAACTTCATTCTGGTATTCTTCTTCTGTTTCAAACTCGTCTCTGGCATCCACTGTTTTTTGAACCAAGTCCCTAGTTCTCGCCCATTTTGCAAGTCTGTCATTGATTGCCGGATTATTGAATTTCAAAGCAATGGAATTCTGATCATATTCCCCTTTCTTATTCTTCTTACCCGTAAATTCAATATCTAACTGCTCGTCCATCTTAAAAATCAGGGACAGCACATCTGATACTGTTTCAATATCAAAATCCATAAAGATGTTAATGCTGATGCCGAGTGCATTAGCGATTTTCAAAAGCTGTTCCGGTTTTGGGTTGCGGTCTCCAGCTTCATATTTCCGTATCGTTACTTCATTTATGCCGCCTGCCAGCTCTCCCAGCATTTTTTGGGAGATGCCACGCATTTTGCGGTAAGTCTTTATTTTTTCTCCAACAGTCATTAGAAATCCTCCAATAAGTATATTTGACAGATACATTTGTATTGTAGCACAGGCAGAAAGAAATGAAAACAGAAAAATGACAGATAAGAACAAAAAGGGCAGAAATGGTGGGATAGGATGGAAGGCAGTAACGAGACGGGATAATTGGAATATATCAAAGCAGGAATTTCCAGATAGAAATAGAGGTAAGGAATGGATTTTACAAGATGAAAAATAAAAAATTGAAAAATTCTATTGACAGGATACATTTGTATCTGCTATTATGTGAATTACACGAAGAGATACAAATGTATCTAATATTATGAGAGGGGGAATTTTTATGGGGACAACCAGACAGATGTTTTTATCGGTGGCTGAAATTCAAGGGCTGCTGGGAATGTCAAAGTCATACTGTTATGAGTTGGTAGCAAAGCTCAATGATGAATTGGAGAAGATGGATAAGATTGTCATTCCGGGCAAGATTCCAACACAATTTTTCCTTGAAAAGTTTTACGGTATGGAACTCACAGATGAAATGTTGGAAGAAGCCAGAAAACATGCAGTTAAAAAGCAGACAGTTTGATTTATGCCGGAATGCCAGACGGATGATGGTATTTATGGGGCAGGAAAGGAGAGCAAATGAATTTAAGCAAGGACAAGAAAACAGGAAAATGGTTGTGCCAGTTTTATTATACGGACTGGCAGGGCAACCGGAAGAAAAAGTTTAAACGTGGTTTCCGAACAAAATCGGAAGCGGAGGCATGGGCAAGGGATTTTTTGCAACAGCAGGAAAGTAATCTGGAGATGCGCTTCGACAAGTTCGTGGAGATTTATCTGGAGGATATGGAGGCGAGGCTGAAAGAAAATACGGTACGCACCAAGCGGTATATTATTGATTTGAAAATTCTCCCTTACTTTGGAAGTCGCGCAATCAACGAAATCAAGGCAGCGGATATCCGCAAGTGGCAGAATGAAATGCTGAAAAAGGGTTATTCAGAAACGTATCTCAAGACCATTAACAATCAGTTGTCGGCTATTTTCAATTATGCGGAGCGATATTACGACTTGCAGGGAAGTCCATGCAAGAAGGCAGGAAGTATTGGAAAAAGTAGGGCAGAGGAAATGGATTTTTGGACGAAGGATGAATATCTGCAGTTCCTTGAGGGAGTGCGGGACAAGCCGGTATCCTATATGGCATTTCAGCTATTATACTGGACTGGGGTAAGGATTGGAGAATTGATGGCATTAACTTATAACGATATCAACTGGGAACAGAGAACGATTTCCATTAACAAATCTTATCAACGGATTCAGGGCAGGGATGTGATTACTACACCAAAAACTCCTAAAAGCAATCGTGTTATTACATTGCCGGATTTTTTGGTGGAGGATTTAAGGGAATACACATCAAAACTTTATGGCATCATGCCGGATGCAAGGATGTTTCAATTTACCAAGAGTTATCTGACTGCGGAGATGCTTCGTGGCGTGAAAAAGACGGGAGTAAAGAAGATTCGCTTGCACGATCTGCGTCACTCGCATGCCAGTTTGCTTGTGGAGATGAATTTCTCTATCAAAGAAATTGCTGACCGTTTGGGACATGAGAAAGTGGAGACAACATTGAACACTTATTCCCATTTATATCCCAATAAGCAGGCACAGCTTGCAGATAGGTTAAATGGAGAATTTCAGAGAAAGGAGCTGGAGATATGAGTGGCGTACACAAAAATCCAACCATCAGTTTTCGGATTACGGA
This sequence comes from Lachnospiraceae bacterium JLR.KK002, assembly GCA_036941025.1. Taxonomy (NCBI): domain Bacteria; kingdom Bacillati; phylum Bacillota; class Clostridia; order Lachnospirales; family Lachnospiraceae; species Lachnospiraceae bacterium JLR.KK002. Next base: position 2,079,200 of record JAYMNP010000001.1, on the reverse strand, counting down.
GGATGAAAGGCGGCAGATCGAAGCAAAAATTATTGCCAGCGGAATGAGCAAGAAAGATTATTTTGCCCGCAGTTGTATTTATAACAGGGTATGTGTGGTGGGGAAGAAAGAAACGGTGTATCGACTGGTTGAGGAACTTCGGGAGATGCAGACCGTTATTCAGGAAGTAGCAGAGCAACTAAGGAAAGAAGAAACAACATTGACGAATGAAGGTTTGCAGGAAATGCAGACAGATTTTGTAAATATGCTGAAAGCTATTTTATGGATGCTGGACGGTGCAAGGTATTTGTGGGAAGGAGCAAACACCAGCGAAAAACAGTCTGCAATATCGGGTGTTGAGTCGGTATCAGTTGCAACCGAGAATATGCAGGAATGAAGCAATGTTATGGATTTTAAAAGCACAATGATTTGTGCGGAAAGAGAGGTACTTATGTATTTTAATGAGAAGAATGTATTGCTTTGCGGTCTGGATCATGGCTTTTCTACCATGAAAACCACTCATGCAATCTTTGACAACGGGGTGGAACAGTTGGGCGGGGAGGCAACCTTATCCAACAATACCCTTGTTTACAATGGAAAAAATTATAAAGTGGGGGAGGGCAGACTGCCCATGATGAAAACCAAAACAGAGGACGAGAGTTATTTTCTGCTGACACTGGCAGGAGTGGCAAAGGAACTGGATGTGTACCACAAACAAAGTGCAGATGTTATTCTGGCGGTGGGGCTTCCGTTCAGTCGGTTCGGGCAGGAGAAACAGGAGTTTCGTGATTATCTATTTCGGAAAGGGGAGATTTTCTTTCGGTACAGTGGAAAGGATTACCAAATTTGCATAAAAGATGTGATGGTATTTCCACAGTGCTATGCTGCCATTGCAGACAGGATGCGGATGTATGGTGCAGAGAGCCTGATTGTTGATGTTGGGAGCAAGACGGTTGATGTGATCCATGTCCAGAAATATGTGCCAGTGGAACGGGAAAGCACCAGCATCCCGGAGGCATTGATCCAGTGCATGGAAGGGATTAAAAGCAGTGTATACCAGATTTGTAACAAGAAAGTAAGCGAAGATATCATCCGTCAGATGATTGTAGATGGAGATGCCATGATACCGGAAGATTGCAAGTCGGTTATCAGAGATGGACTGCGGAATTTTGCAAAAGGGATTGAAGCGAAGCTGTCAGAGTTGGGATTTGATTTAGAAATGATGCCAGTTGTGTATGCCGGAGGCGGTGCGTTAGTAATGAAACGCTATGGAACAATACGGGGAACTCATGTGCATTATCTGGATGATATACGGGCAAATGCCAGAGGGTATGAGTATCTGGCGAGGCAGAAATGTAAGTTGTGATGTTGTTAAGGTATTTGGTCAGCTTTATGGGAAAGTAGATTTTCCATAAAGCTGTCAGATGCGGAATGAATCAAAAGAGTGAGATATATTCTTTTTATCTGTAATCATGGGAAGAAGGGAGCAGACGGATGGCAGGAAAAAAGGAAGTACAGAAAACGGTTGCTTTTCGACTAAATATTGCGAAAGAAGAGGAACGGGAATTGTACCATGCCATTATGAAGCATGGACGGGGGAGGGAGAATGATATTTACGGTAGTTCCGGTGCTTATGTGAAAGCGGCTCTTAAGCATTACCACAGGCAGGAAAGTGAATTAGAGTTGCAGGAGCGGAACCGACAGGAAATGCAGAGTTATTTGAAGGAATTGGCAGAAAAACAGGGCGAAGTGTTTCTGGATAAACTGGTGGAACATGACAAAAGACTGGCGGCTATGGTAGCAGAGGCAGTGATTCGTGCAGTTGATGATAGAAAAGTTTCTACTGGTGCAAGCGAAGAATATGGCAGGTCCGATGACGACAATTTCTCCAGTATTTTTAAGGAGAGTATGGAAGAACAGGATGGCAAAACGGAACAAGGTACAAGTTTGGAAAATACAAAAGAGGACGTTCTGCCGGAAGAAGCCCTTGCTTATCTGTCTGGATTGTAAGAAGATTTTTATTTTTGTTTTACAGTGTGTCAGACAATGTTGCACAGTTTGTCAAACAGCAGAAATAAAGTGATATTTGTGTTTAACAAATTGTAAAACAAAACAGTGGTGTGTTAAACAAGTGTATCCGGTATTTTTATGGGAATTACAATTTATATTTCTGGGGAATATGGCAGGAACAGGTCGGCTGCTTTGCAGCCGAGTGATTTTTCTCCGGCAATGGACGAGTGGAAAACAATCCTCTGAAACAGAGCCTTGTTTTCCACTTGCCCATTCCCTACGAAAAATCACAAAACCACTATCATCCCCTTGGAGGTTTCTGAAATTTTTTTCGGGGGCGAATGTGGGGAAAGCAACGCTCTTGCAGAGGCTGCTTTCTCCACATCCACACCCCTCAAAAATCGCTGTAATCGTGGTGGGGATGATAGGCAAGTTTCGCAAAACGGCATGCCATTTTGCACCGGATGCACCCTATTCGGGCACATCCTAAACTTGCAAGGGAGTTCCACTCCCTTTGAACCCTTGGTTAGCTCTCCGAAAATGAAACTACGAAACGTCCACTGAAAGTTTCTCCGTTCCATTTTCGGAGAGCTGGGAAATGTACTTATTGCAGTTTGGTTTGCGTAAGCAGATGTTTATCCAGGTATTTTGTAGTCCATGTGTTTTTATTCTACCAGTAGATCATGTTGAAAAATGCTAAGATATCTGTTTTTAGTCAGTATTCAATTAGAGGGGAGATTGTTAAACACATGCCGGATTTAAGGAAGAATTACACATTTTGGTTTTTTGGAAGAATGGCTGCTGGCATTTTATCAGCAGAAAAATCATTCATGGTGAAGATGCTGATTGCGGTTTTTGTATATCAGCAAATAGAGAGTGACAGTTTAGTATCATTTAAAGGATTTCAGAGGGAGGATTTTTATGCGTAGAAGAAACAAAAATGTATCGGTGCGTATGACGGAGGATGAATATGCAGCTCTTACTATGAGGGTGGCGGAATCCGGTCAGACATTACAGTCATTTATTATCAATGCAGTGCTGGGGGCAAAGGTTTCCGGCAGGGAGGAAGTAAAAGAACTACAAAAGTTAAACGGACATTTTGCCGACACCAACAGACAGCTCAGGGGCATGGCAACAAATATCAACCAGATGGCACATGTGGCAAACGGCTACGGACAGATACCACAGCAGTCGCAACTGGAGCAGTTGCACCAAGAACTGCAGTTGTTCCGAAAGGAGTTTGATGCTACTTGGCGATTAATAAGACAATTAATAAGTCTACAAAAAGTCATGGAGCCATGCGGAACTGTATCGAATATGTGACGAGGGTGGATAAGACCAGAGGGGAACTGGTGGAGGTTATCGGTCCTTACGAGCCGGATTCCATTTCTTATGATGGTGTATACCAATCCTTTTTGGAAGAAAAGCGGATTTGGGGCAAGGATTCCGGCAGGATGTATGCCCACAACATTATCTCTTGGCATGAGGACGAACCGATTACACCAGAGCAGGCACTGGAGTTTGGAAAGGAATTTGCGGAACAGTGGTTTGCCGGATTTCAAAGTCTGGTAGGTGTGCATATAGATCGGAATCATGTGCATTGCCACATTGTAACCAATTCCGTTAGTTTCATGGATGGTCATAAGCTGCATAACACAAAGAAAGATTTACAGCGTATGAAGGATTTTACCAATCGGATGTGCTTGGAGAGAGGATTGAGTGTGGCACAGAAGGGCAGGGACTTTCATGGAAATGAATTGGAGCAGGGAACAGTCAGAGCATGGAGTAAAGACAAATATCATTTAATGCAGAATGAATCTAAGAACAGCTTTGTGGCAGACTGTGGGATTGCCTGTCTGGATTCTTTAGAAATAAGTTGCAGCAGGGAGGAATTTACCCAGCATATGGCAGAGAGGGGATGGAATGTGATATGGAAGGACAGCAGGAAGCACATCACGTTTCAAAATGCAGAGGGGAAGAAAGTGCGTGACAGTAACCTTTCCAAGACATTCCATCTTGATATATCAAAGGAGGCATTGGCAGATGAATTTGAAAGACAGGCGGCAGTCAGAGATGAAACCGCCCGATATGAGCGAGAACTTGCAGACAGACGAGAGCAAGAAAACGCAGAGTTGGAACGATACTACCGAGAAGTACAGGATGCTGCTGGCGGATCAGTCCGAGACAATTCGCACACAGAAGAATACGATCAGCGAACAGGAGAAGATAATCCGCCAGCAGGTATCGGATATCAGGGAACAGAACCGAAAAATATCGGAATTGAGAAGCAATCTGGAGCAGGTCAGAGCAGATATGGCAGAGACGGAAAGCAATCTGAGAGAACAGCACGAGAGCAGGCTATCCGAGAAAGATTCGCAGATCTTGCAGGCACAAAATCTGGCTCAGGAATGGAAGAAGAAAGCCGAAAAAGCAGAGCTGGACTTGAAGCAGATGGAACAGAATCATTCCTCACAGATATCCAGACTCAAGTCCGAGATTCAGAATCTCAGCGACAAAATCGTGAAGCTGAACGGTGCAGACTTGGTGCTGAAAGAGAACGAAAAACTCAAGAAGCAAAACGGGGAATTGCAAAAGAGCGAGAGAAAAGCCAGAGAGGAGGCGGAGAAAGAGGTCGCTCACGTTAAATCGGAGTATTATCAGAAAGAGCAGGAACTTGACCGATTGATTGAGGATGCAGAGCAGGAAAAGCAGAAGGCAATAAGTGTGCAGTCTGTGGTTCAGAAGTTGACCGATCAGAAAGCGAATCGGTTGACAGAAGATACCCGCAGGCAGTTACAGATTTGGTATCAGACGAAAAAAGCAGCAATGCAGGGATATGTGGGAGTGCTGACTATGATATGTTTTGTGACAACGATATTGTCTGTTATTCGGCAGAGAGTTTTTTGTGGGGATGCCATTCAATTTTTTAAGGGATTTGGAAAAGTAATTCAGATTTTTGCGGTTCATATGCACGCTACTATTTTATCAATAGCAGAAGTAACGGAGAGAGTGCCAAATAATGTGGCAGCGGTTATTTTGAAATGGGGCATGGTAGTTTTGCTATGGATAATGCCAGCAGCATTGATTGGATTTGGAATATACAAGTTTTGGGAGAAGTATGGTGAAGATATCCGTAAAGGGATTGATGTGTGGAATTGTTCTGTAGCAGTGCTCATTTTGGCGTGGCTGGTGTATTTTGGAGATTATGTGAAAGAGCTTGTTTCTGTTAATCTGTTTGGAATATGGCTGTTGGTGGATGTATTGTTGGTGCTGATAGGCTGGTATGTGTGGGGATGTAAGAAACACAGGGGATTGTGTTGATTTAGAAAAGACATAATAAGATTTTATGGTTGTCTGCGTGTAATGGGGAATAAGAGGTAAGTAACGTGGGAATCGGGGAAAGCGAGATTATTGAAAATTGTGAATAAGTATAAGTCTGGGTGCGTTGCACCCAGCGGAAAGGAGATCGTTATGGGAAAAGATAAGTTGGAGGAGATTATTGTAGAGAATGGAATTACATATCATTTAGCAGAGGATGGTTGTTATTATCCACAACTAAGCCTGGAACAGAAAACAGATTATGTGATAGGAAAGTACGGTATCATACGTGGGGAGTATATGATAAAGTATCGGAGGCATGAGTATCTGAAAATGCTTATGGCTGGTACTTGGAATCAGCATCTGCATGACGTGGATGAGGAGTGTCACAGGGAGGTGGAACTGGCGGTAAAGCGGATTATGGAGAAAGAGGGTGTGACGGAGCAGTTGAAGAAGGAGAAACTGCTGGAATGGGTGGGAAGGGTGAATGGGATAAAGGTAAGGGTGGAGGAGATTGTGAAAGAAGAGATTATATACAGGTAGCCAAAGGGGAGCGGAGAAATCTGCTCCTATTCATTATGCAATTTAAATTAAAAAATTTCTCGAAATTTTAATGATTTGATGGTATACTTTAATTTGGATGATTATAGATATACACAGTGTTGAAAGGGGCGTACCCTGTGATTATAAATATTCAAGATGATATTTTGAAGATACAGGCATTGGGATTGCTTGATAAAATATTAGCAGATAAAACCACGAAACGAAATATTATGTGGGCTACTGATGCACACAGTGCATTAGGGACAAAGTATGAGCGTAATGAACAGATTACTACGGATTTGATAACAGGTAGCAATGCGGGAGTTATCAAGACGCGTGCCCGTAAAGCAATGGAGCAGCAGACCGAAAGAACCAGACAGCATGCTGAGGTATTCACGCCATTGTGGATTTGTAATAAGATGAACAATTATGCGGATGAAGTGTGGTTTGGAGATAAAGATATCTTTCAAAAAGACGGGAAACCAACTAAACGAGTGGTATTTCAAGAAGAAAATGACTGGAAATGCTATGTAGATTCCAGAAGGCTTGAAATTACTTGCGGAGAAGCCCCGTATCTTGTTAGCAGATATGATGTAGAAACAGGAGAAATGATTCCTATTGTGAAACGTATAGGAGTATTGGATCGAAAGTTACGGGTAGTGAATGAAAATACGCATACGGAAGCAGAATGGTTTCGATGGGTAGAGCGTGCTTTTCAGGCAACTTATGGATATGAATTTCAAGGGGATAATTTGCTGATAGCACGTGTTAATCTTTTAATGACCTTTGAGGAATATCTGCAGGACAGGTGGCAACGTAAACCGTCTGTAGAAGAATATAGGAAGATTGTCAAAGTGATTGTCTGGAATATTTGGCAGATGGATGGATTGACAGGAACTATTCCATATAGTACAGCAGAAGAAACATATCATCAAATGGATTTGATGGAACTGTTGGGGATAGATACAAAAAGTGAAGAAGAGAATACGCAACCACCTTGTCGTATTTTTGATTGGCGTGGTAAATGTTCCAGTATAGAGTTTTTATCATTACAGAGAGAGGGATAAGATACTATGAAGTTTGATTTTGTTATTGGTAATCCGCCGTATCAGGATGAATCTAATGGGGAAATGAGGAATTATGCCCCGCCGATTTATGATAGATTTATGGATGCATGTTATGAAATTGCTGATGTAGTAGAGTTGATTCATCCGGCAAGATTTTTATTCAATGCTGGTTCAACTCCAAAGGCATGGAATGAAAAAATGCTCCAAGATGAACATTTCAAGGTGCTTTATTATGAAGAGGATGGAAATAAGATTTTTCCATCTCTTACTACACCGCTAAGGGGTGGTGTTGCAATTACATATAGAAATGCATCTGAGTCATATGGTGCAATCCAAGCATTTACAAAATTTCCAGAGGTTAATGCTATATTACAGAAAGTAATCAATGATGCATCTTTTCAAACATTGATGGACATTGTTTATTCGAGAACATCATATCGTTTTACTGATAGAATGCACGAAGAGCATCCTGATGCGATAAATAAATTAAGTAATGGACATGCTTATGATATGTCTTCCAACATATTACAGCGATTACCTGACATTTTTTTTGATGTTGAACCAGATGATGAAAATGATTATATTCAAATTCTTGGACGAGATAATGGTAAGCGTGTGTATAAATATATTCGTAGGGATTATGTGAAGCGAGTTGATAATCTTGATTTTTACAAATTATATGTGGCGCAAGCAAATGGAAGCGGAGAATTCGGCGAAGCAATGAGTGATCCTGTAGTTGAAAAGCCAGGGGTAGGAGCTACGGAAACATTTATTAGTATTGGGAAATTTGATACAGAGGATGAGGCTAAGTCGGTAGAAAAGTACATTAAAACTAAATTTGCTCGTACTTTGCTGAGTGTTTTGAAGGTAACTCAAAATGGCAATAAGCCTGTATGGCGGATGATTCCGTTGCAAAATTTTACAGAATCCTCTGATATTGATTGGTCAAAATCTGTTCAAGAGATTGACTCACAACTATATGAAAAATATGGCTTAGATGAACAAGAAATTGATTTTATTGAATCGCATGTAAAGGAGATGGAATAATATGAGCAATACAACGAAAATCCAGTCTTTTACCCATGTGGTTCCAATGATTTATGCCTATAACACACCGGGAGTTACATACCATGAGGGATGGACAAAGATTGGATACACAGAAAAACAGACAGTATCACAGAGAATAAATCAGCAGGCACATACAGTAGGGATAAAATGGGAACTGGCATGGCAGGATAATGCCATGTTTAAAGATGGATCTGGTGAGTACTTTACAGATCGGGAGTTTCATACTTTCTTAGAATCTGCCGCAAAGATAGAACGTGAACCGGGAACGGAGTGGTTTAAAGTTAGTGGGCAGGATTCTCAGAACTACTTTAATCAATTTTCCAGACGTGAAAATATAGAGCAAAATGAAGAAAAATGCACCTATGTTTTGCGTAAGGAACAGCAGGAAGCTGTTACTATGACAAGGGAGTATTTTAAAAATGGTGGCTCAGAGTTCTTGTGGAATGCAAAGCCAAGATTTGGTAAGACATTAGCTTCTTATGATTTGATTTGCAATATGGGTTTTACAAAAGTTCTTATTGTTACAAATAGACCAAGTATAGCAAACTCATGGGCAGATGATTTTCACAGATTTATTGCATGGAAAGAAAAACTCTGTTTTGTTTCAGATACAGATGCCTTAAAAGATAAACCGGGAGTCATGACCAGAGATGAATATACGAAAGTTATGACACCACTTGATGATACAGAAGTAAAAGGAATGGTTGCGTTTGAGTCTTTGCAGGGATTAAAGGGTTCTGTTTATTTTGGCGGAGACTACAAAAAATTAAAATGGATGAGTGATTTGGAGTTTGATCTGCTGATTGTAGATGAGGCGCAGGAGGGTGTTGATACCATAAGGACGGACAGGGCATTTTCTAATATTACCCGGAAGCATACGCTCTATCTATCAGGAACACCTTTTAAAGCATTGGCAAATGAGCAGTTTGCGCCAGATCAGATTTTTAACTGGTCTTATGCAGATGAACAGGAGGCAAAGGAAAAATGGGACAAAGATGATTATAACCCATATGAAGCATTGCCGAGACTTACCATGTATACTTACCGGTTGTCAAATATGATTTATGAGAAGATTCAAAAGGGAATGGAACTTCCAGATGAAGAAGGGAGTATTGATTACGCATTTGATTTAAATGAATTTTTTATGACCAATGAAAGTGGTAGATTTATTCATGAGGAAGAAATTTGTAAATTTTTTCATGCTCTGAATACACAGGAAAGGTATCCATTCTCTACACCAGAGTTGAGAGAGGAGTTATCCCATACACTGTGGATTTTAAATCGTGTCAGCAGTGCAAAAGCATTAGCTAAGCTTTTAAAGGAAGATGAGGTATTCAAGGAATATCATGTTGTTTTGGCAGCAGGAGATGGGAAGCTAGATACAGAAAAAGAAAATGAGAGTTCCTACAATAAAGTAAAAAATGCAATTGCAGAATACGATAAGACTATTACACTAAGTGTCGGTCAGCTTACAGTTGGAGTAACCGTGCCGGAATGGAGTGGTGTGCTTATGTTGTGCAATATGAAAAGTCCTTCTTCATATATGCAGGCGGCATTTCGAGCACAGAACCCATGTATCATGACCAGAAATGGACAGCGTTATCGTAAGGAAACAGCTTATATTTTTGATTTTGATCCAGCGAGAACACTGATTATTTTTGATAAATTTGCTAATAATTTATCGCCTGATACTGTAGGCGGGCATGGGACGGGAGAAGAGAGAAAGGATAACATTAAACGTCTTCTTAATTTCTTCCCAGTGCTTGGGGAAGATGAAGAAGGAACAATGGAAGAACTGGATGCGGCAGCCGTTCTTTCTATTCCAAGGAAGATTAAAAGTCAGGAAGTTGTCAGACGTGGATTCCTGTCTAACTTTTTGTTCCAAAATATCAGTAATGTATTCGGTGCGCCGAATGTAGTGAAAGAAATTGTGGAAAAATTGACACCAGCTCATGAAGAATCAAAGAAAGGTAAGCAGGACACATTAGAAGGCATTTCTGATGTAGCTGTGAATGAAAATGGAGAAGTGGAGATTCCTAAAGAAGTTGTGATTGGGAAAGCACAGGATTTGTTTGGCACAAAAGTATATGAACAGTTTGCGCAGGATGTTCAGTCACAGGTAAACAACTTTGCAGAAAGTGGAACTTATGAGGTGGACAAGCAGATAGAAACGCTGGTAGATACAGTAAAAGACAGTATTAAAGAGAATGTGCTTGCTCCGGTTATAAACGAATATGAAGTTAAGAAAGGGATGCAGAACCGTTTAGAAAAGCAAGTGAACCGAGAAATAGAGCGTTCTTTTGAAAAAATCCAGGGAGACTATAAACAGCAGGCAGCGATTGCAAAAGCTGAATTTGAGCAGAAGCAGAAAGTGGCAGAATCGGAGCAGGAAGTTAAAGTGGCAGAACAGGAATTTCAGAAGGATATGGCTGATGCAATGGCAACTTTTGTAAAGACGGTAGAGGAGAATGTCCAAAAAACTATAGAAGATAAGCCGAAAGAACTGGTGGAGCAATTGGAACGGAACAAAGCGGAGCAGGAAAAGAACAGTGTGGAGGAAGAAGTGCGGGCACATTTGCGAGGCTTTTCCCGAACTATTCCCAGCTTTATCATGGCTTATGGCGATGGGGAACTGACACTGGCTAATTTTGATGATTATACGGAAGATGATGTATTTCTTGAAGTGACTGGCATTACCGAAGAAGATTTCCGCTTTTTGCGTGATGGTGGAGAGTATGAAAATCCTGAAAGCGGAGAGATGGAATACTTTGAAGGACATTTGTTTGATGAAGTAGTTTTCAACGATTCTATACAGGAATTTTGGAACAAGAAGCAACAACTGGCGAATTATTTTGATGAATCTTTGGAAGAAGATATTTTTGATTATATACCACCACAGAAAACCAATCAGATTTTTACCCCTAAGTGGGTAGTTACGAAAATGGTGGATGAATTGGAAGCAAATAATCCCGGCTGCTTTGATGATCCGGATAAAACATTTGCAGATCTTTATATGAAGTCAGGTCTTTATATTACGGAGATAGTAAAGCGTCTGTACCGTAGTGAAGCAATAAAGACAGCTTTTCCAGATGATAAAGAACGCATTCGTCATATTTTGCAAAAACAAGTGTATGGTATGGCACCGACCAGAATTATTTATCTGATTGCGACTAATTATATTTTGGGGTTTGATGAGGATTTGAAAGAGGAAGTGCATAATTTTATAGAAGCGGATGCGGCAGAAGCGGCAAAGAAGGGGGAGTTGGAGAGATTGGTGGAAGAGTGTTTTGGGGGATGGGAGTATAAAGGATGATGAGTAATGACTATCAAATAAAATATCAATAATGATAGATTATAAAGCAATTAAAGATGGAGAATTGATATGTTAAGGGAAATTGCTAATAAATTATTTGAATTATTTATAGTGAACCGTAATGCTGTAGCTATTCAGCTTAAAGACGGAAATTATATTACAAAATATATAAAAATCACAGAAAATGATATTTATTGCATGTTAAAAGAAAAAAAGTCTTTAGGAAGTTACCAGCAATTATATAAGAGTCCGTATGTGAAATGGATATGTTTTGATTTTGACTGTAAAGATAAAGATAATCCAAATCTTTTTGAATTATATAAAAAATGTACGTTACCGCTAAATAATTATCTAAAAGCTAACAACATATCATTTGTGAATGAGTTTTCTGGAAGAAGAGGTATTCATACATGGATTATTTTTGATGACTATTTGAAAAAAAATGAAGCATTTGAGATTTTAAAAAAGATAAAGAGAGCAGTGGAATTTGATTATGATGAAGCGTTATATGGGTTAGATGAATTTCCTGCAACTGGTAATAGCAAAAATAATAAACTGGGAAAACAAGTAAAAGTGCCATTGTCTTTTCATTCATGTGGCAAGCAATCGTATTTTTTTATTGGTGAATATACAGAAAATAGTTATGGAAAAGAATTTTATAAAGAGCAATTATTTATTTTGAACACTATTAAAAGAAATAAAATATCAGAAGTAATTAAAATATTACAGTTAGAAGATGTTAAAATAGAAGTACCTTATAAAAAGATGTATGTTACAGAGTCAATAGCTTGTAATGCCAAACAAGTTATTGACATATTATCTCAGACTCAAGTTTATAGACAAATATTTGATAGATTATTGCATGGGCAAAGTTTATTAAAAGATTGGTTTGTTATGCTAGGAACCTTAGGGAAAATGGAAGGCAATTCAAGTATATTATGTGATGTGTTTAAATATTGTCCGGAGTTCTCTGAAACAGAAACGCAACGGCGAATAACACAGTTTGGGCATAAATATTTCCCTGCTACGTTTTATTATCTGTATAATTTATATGATTTAGACATGGAGAAAGGGATTGATCCGAATGAAAATGGGTTGCAGTATTTGATTAGAGCTTTAGACAAAAATATAGATATTCATAGCTGGGATGAAAATGAAAAAGTTTTCTTAGAGAAGAGTGAATATACTGTAAAAAAAGAAATCAATTATTTGTTTACTAATGATGAAGTGCCAGTTGTTTCGATATACCTTGATTTGCGACATTTGACCTCGTATGATACAAGGGAGATAGATATTACTATTTCTGAGATTATGCAGGGCAAAATGGCAGGAATTGAACCAAGAAATTGTTATGTATTTAAAAGGATTGAAACAAAATCAAAAACGAGAGAAATGGTATCATTAAGTGCATATGATCGGGTATTGACGTCACATATGGCACTAAACTTATTTTATGGTATGAGTAGAAAAATTAAGTCATATAGTTATAATCCAAATTATATATCTGACAATGATATGTTTTTTCATTGGTATAATTCGTGGGGAAATTATTTGAGCAAAATACGTAAATTTTTAGATTTTGATATGTATGAGAATATGAAAGTCATATCAATAGATGTATCTCATTTTTACGATAGCATAGATTTTTTAGGCATATATAGGATTTTTGATGATTATTTAACTGAGCAAGAAAAAAATATACTCAAGGAATTGGTTGCTTATAATGAAAAACTAATGAGAAAGATAAATGGTAGTAGAAAGGGAGTGCCTCAGGGACCAGCATATGCTAGACTTATAGCAGAAACTTTTCTAGGAATATTGGTTGGAAAAGTAAATGAAAAATTAGGGAATCCAGATGACAGAATGTTTGTATATAGGTATGTAGATGATATTGTTATATTTCATGATGAAACATTGGCAAGTCAAACTATATATGAGAGCTTTAGGAATATATTTTCAATGTATGGATTGATGCTTAATCAGGAAAAAAGTAAAATATATGGAAAGATTAGAAATTTGTCAAAAACGCAAAGATGTGAAATACTGAGAACAAATCAATTTCAATACGGGTTGAGAGAGTCTGAGTATTCCTATTTGCTAGAGGATGAATATATTCAAGAAAAAGTATTTGCAATTATTGAAGAAAAGGGGAAATTTGATATTTCAAATATTGCATTTTTCTTTTCAACTTATACAGATGAGAGAGCAAAAAAACTGTTTTTCGATAAATATGCAAAAGATATTTTTTCATGCCAGTGTGGCAGGGGAAGCGGATATTCATTGTTTTATAGGTATGTTTTAAGTAATGGAGAGATACTGGAGAGTTGCGTAGAAAGATCTCTGTTTGATTTAATACCTATCAATAGCATAAATTTTTCTTGTTGTTTAGCTGCAATTTATTATGCATATAAAAACAGTGAGTTACCAAAAAGTGAGTATGAAATGTTGCTTGAAACGTATATTTTAAAAAATGTAATAGATATAGAAAATGTAGAAAAGGAGGAAGACAGAAGCATAATATTATCATTAGCTAGTGTCTGCTGATTAGGTTGCAAACACTTGATTTTACTGACTTTTGCCCCGTTTTCTGGTACAATAATTGCAAGGATTTTGACGAAAACAAATCGTTTTTCTTGCAGTTTTTTACAGATTTTGAGTATAAAGGAGCTAAAACAATGTACAAACCGATTGACAAGTTACAGCATTCATTCCTCGATTTCAACCAGCCTATGGGACTCCACATGAATCCGGATAACCGTTGGATCAAACTGGCTGACCGCATCCCATGGGACGAGTTTGAAGTAAAATATGCCAAGCTGTTTCCAAGTGATACGGGCAATGTTGCCAAGCCTCTTCGTATGGCATTAGGAGCTCTGATCATCCAGACCAAGTTCCAGTATTCCGACCGTGAGCTTGTAGAACAGATCGCAGAGAATCCGTATCTGCAATACTTTATCGGGCTTCCTGGATTTCGGGAAGAAGCTCCGTTTGATGCAAGTACACTGGTTCTCTTCCGTAAACGCATTTCCGCAGAGATGCTGATGGAAGTAAACGAGTATCTTCTTTCCCATAAGGATGATGACAAAGATGACCATACTCCTCCATCCGTAGGAAAATCCGGTGATGATGGTACTGCAAAAGAAGATACAAACAAAGGAACGCTGACCCTTGATGCAACCTGTGCACCTGCAAACATACGTTATCCGCAGGACATCTCGCTTTTGAACGAAGCAAGAGAGAAGCTGGAAAACATCATTTACCGATTTTGTAAATGTTATGGTCTTAAGCTGCCCAGAAGATACCGCAAACGCGCCAGAAAAGAGTATCTTGCATTTGCCAAGAGCAGAAAGCACACGGCAAAGAAAATCCGCAGCGCAATCCGCAGACAGCTTGGCTATGTGAAAAGAGATCTTGGCTATTTGGAACAGTTCATGAGTGATGGATACGCCATGGCAGGTAAGGATATCGACTTGTATCTTACCATCATCAAGCTGCATGAACAGCAACAGTATATGTATGATAACAGAGTCCATTCTGTGGAGCATCGCATTGTAAGCATTGCGCAGCCATGGCTTCGACCGATTGTCAGAGGTAAGGTCAAAGCACCTGTTGAATTTGGTGCAAAATTTGATCTCAGTCTTGACAGCGAAGGTTACGGGCGTATCGAAAAAATATCTTTTGAGGCATACAACGAGAGTACCTGCCTGATTGAAGCAATAGAGCGTTTCAAAGAACGTACTGGTTATTATCCGGAACGTGTTCTGGCAGATCAGATATATCGGACCAGGGAAAACAGGAGTTATTGCAAGGAGCATGGGATCCGGTTATCAGGTCCAAAGCTGGGCAGACCAAGTGCCACAGCAAAAGTTGATAAAAAGCAAGAGTATCAGGATAATACCGATAGAATCGAAGTGGAGCGCACCTTCAGCCTGAGCAAACGCTGCTATGGTATGAGCTGCATTACCACAAAACTGGAAGAAACGCAGCTGACTTCTATTGCATTATCTGTATTCGTGACGAATCTGTTCAGGATTCAGAGGCGAATACTTTGCGCTCTTTTGCATCTGTTCCGATTCTGGCATGACCGGAGCAGATGTAAGAGTTGGAAGTTGCAGATAGCTACTTAATCAGCAGACACTAGCTAGTCAAAGGAAAAATGAGAGATAAAATAGAGACATTTATAAAAAGAATGGATTTAAATCCAGAAATAGAGCTTATTTGTGATGTATTTAAATTTATCGATGAGTGTGATGCAAATAAAATAGTGGGCGTAGAAGAAAGAATGGCTGCATTGTTTTGTAGAAGTGTGTCATTTTTACCACAAGATAATATCCCAGAGGATGTAAAAAAATTATTAATTAAAGCCTTTTTGAACATACAGACAATGGCTAATCAGAGAAAAGGTACAAGCGAATTACGAACAATATATTTGTTGAACCAATTATATCAATCAAATCTAAGAACAGATTATGATGAAATAATTCAGGAAGAGTTTGAACTTTTGTTAGACAATCTTGAGAAGATAAGAATTCTATTTAAAATAGTAGATGATAATGAAAATGAATATTTTCCGATAAGTTCATTATTGTTTAATCTAATCAATTGTGATAATTTAGTGCGTGATATAACAGAAGTCAAAACGATACAAGCACTAATGCTTGCATTACAGATATTTGACAAAAGTAAGTATCCACAGCAGTTTGAAGATATACAAAATATAGTTGTTGATAAAAATTTGAAATTTGTAGAATATTTATATGCGGGTGCAATTCGTCTAGGTGGAGAAGAATGGAGACGCAATTATGAAAAAAACGGAACACTCGTTTTGTATGATACTAAAAATAGTTCGATTCTGGTTCGAAATATAAATAGAGAATATTTTGAAATAGATACAAATATGCAGAATTATTATAACTTTTCAGAAATTTATGAAGAAAAAAATGAAGAAGAAGCCAGTGTAGCATATTATGTAGAATACCAAAAGAGTAATCTTAAAACTATAAACATGAAGAATGAGTTTTCGGCTATTGATAACAGAAAACGTATTTTACAAATATTAAAACTTATATACGAAGATAAGTATTATAACATTCTTCTTGAGGATTCACTTTTTACTGATTCAGAAAGTGTTAGACCAATTAATCCATTTGCTAAATATGATAAATATACAATTATTGATGATAGCAGTGTTTCTGATGGATTAGTAGAGATATCGAAATGGCTAAAAAAATTTGGATTGATTAGTTTGGCTGGAAAAGGAATTCAAATTGTAAATTTAGGTACATTGATAAGTTTGGAAGAAATATATACAGTAAAATTAGATTTATTGGGAATATATGAAGAAAAAATAAAATTTGGAGGCTTATTGGCAAATTGGATAAGAAATTGTCCAAATAAAAGAGAAGCGTTTAATAAGTTTTTAAAAGAATACACTGAACGGTTAAAGTATATTTATGACAAGAAAGATTTGTTTAATAAGAATTTTGAAGATGACTTCTTTATGCCATATTCTATAGAAGCCGAATTAATCAGTGAGCTTGATTTTGAAGAAATAATTAGTATGTTGCCGGCTAATACTTTTAATATAGAAAAGGATTTCATAGAGGAAAGCATAAATATTAGTCAAGTTGGAACTGGTAAAGACTTTTCAAATTATGAGATTAAGAGTATTGATGGAGAGGAAATCTATGATGTTGTAGGAGAACTTTGTGCGAGTGTTGATGAAGATAATCATATTTTATATATTGGAACAGAGGTTGAATACTATGTTAAATTAAATAAAAAAATTTCAGAATTAAATAGTAAAGTTTTGGATGAAGGTGTAATAAATTCGATGGATGAATTTAATGTTTCACAAATTGAAAAAATGATGGATTGTTTTCAAACAGCGTTTGAGAGAATTCATCCCGGGATTCCAATAATTGATATAGCTAGATACAGACTAGCGCATCATTTGCTACTGTTACGATTAGAGAAAGATAAAGTGATACCTTGGATAAAGTTGCTCAATTGTCATGAAATAGTGGAGTATTCATTTGTAGATTCATTGCCATATAATGGGGAACAGGGGATTTTGTATGTTCCTAAAGATAGAAGTCGTTCACAGAGTACATATAAACATATATATCAAACATATATTTTGAATCCATTAAAAAGAGATTTAGTTGATATATATGATCAAAAGATAACTTTAAAAGAAGATGGTTATTATGTGGGTTCAGAAAAAATAACGAAAGTAGTATTTTTATTTGATATAATTCAAAATGGTAGTGCAACGAAGAATACGCTTGATTATTATTTGAATAAAAATAGTGTTGAAGATAATACGCATATAGTTTTCTATTGCAATGATAAGAAAGTTAGTGTTGCTGATATTATTGAAAAGAATAATGAGTGTGAAATTGAGGTGTATACTATATATTCAGGAGAAAGTGGAAGGAAAAAAGTGCAAGAGCATCTGAATAAAAAGTTAGAGAATAGAAAATGCAAAGTGCTGGAACCGTTGAGGAATCTTTCACATGTATTATCTAAAGAAGATGATGAATTACGAAAAATAATTTACAAAGGGCGTTTCGAAGGACTGATGAATCAAGGTGACTATATGGTTATCAGGGAGTATAATCAGCCGAAGCATAATATTATGTCAAATAATCTAATGAAATTAGAAAGAGTTTCAGCATTATTTTGCAAAAGAGCTGAAAATTATTAGAAAAGGTTTGAGTATAACAGTTTTGAAACTAATGGACTGGTAAAAATCAATCCTTGTCAACCACGCAGACACATATTATAATAAAGGTAAAGAAAAGAGGAGCGTCATTATGGAGAAAGCCTTTGAGGAACTGCAAATAAAAGATGATTTCATGTTTAGTGTTATAATGAGAAATCCCAAATTTTGCAAACCCTTTTTAGAACGGATACTTGGTATAAAGATATCCCGCATTGAATATCCTAAGTCACAAGAAACAATAGATATTTCTGCGGATGCAAAAAGTGTGCGCTTGGATATCTATGTAGAAGATGGTAACGAAACAGTGTACAATATTGAAATGCAAACAACAAATAAGGGGAATCTCCCACAAAGGACAAGATATTATCAAGGGATGATAGATTTGAATATCTTGGAAAAAGGAGCTAACTACAAAGATTTAAAACGCAGTTTTGTTATTTTTGTATGTACTTTTGATTTATTTGGTGAAGGGCGTCATATTTATACTTTTGAAAATCGTTGTATTCAAAATACAGAATTGGCATTGGGAGATGATACAACGAAGATTATTTTGAATACAAAGGGAACAATGGATGATGTCACTCCGGAAATGAAGCGATTACTTGATTTTATTGACGGTAAAGAACCAGAGGATGATTATACCAGAGAATTGGATGAGGCAGTGCAGGCTGCCAGACGAAATGAGAAATGGAGGTTGGACTATATGACATTACAGATGCATTATCAGGAAAAATATGAGCAGGGATATGATGAGGGCGATAGAAAAAGGTCGATTGCCGTTGCAATGAATATGTTACAAGATGGAGATTTGCCATTAGAAAAAATTGCAATGTATTCTGGACTTACGCTACAGCAGGTGCTTGAATTGGAAAAAGAATTGCAGCCAGTATAATGATTCCTGCCTAAGCTCCATCGAATTTCCAGTGCTTCTATTTTGCTTCTAAAATTTTTAGAAGTCTCAGGATAATAGAAATTATAGGCGAAATAGATGGATTAAAACTCATGAAATAGATACAAAAGTATCTTAAAGCAGTGCAGATGAGACGAGTTCGAGTGAGAGGTAAAATCCTCGCAAGTCTTGAAAAATCAAGGCTTGCGGGGATTTTTTAATTGGCGGTGGGTACGATTTGGGTACAGATTTTTTAATCCAGCTTATTGTTTATCAAACGGTGTTCTGTATCCTCCATAACTTGGTCGTGGAGCTGCTGGATGCTGAGGTCGAAAAAGGCATCTCCATGCTGTTCGGGGTAAGTGTCCATCCAGTGGTCATAATCCGTTTCGGCTTTAATAAGAGCCTCCCCACGTTTTTTTGCATCTTTGATTTCATTGCATTTTTCTACATCTTCTAAAAATTTCTCATAACGCTGGCACCATGCGTTCATCAGCGTCAAGGTTTCAAAACGTATTCCAACTGTATCATTGCCTTCCTCGTCTTTGCACGCAAAAAGATGTCCGTTGTACTGCCGAGCAATCTGGAATAAGCGGTGCATGGCTTTGATCATATCAAAATCAGAATTTTCCAATACTTCCGGATTAACGGCAAGGGCATTTGCTATTTTTTCAAGTGATGACGGCTTGGGATTGCGCCTGCCGCTTTCGTAGGCACGAATATAGGCTTCGCTTGCACCAACCAATTCACCTAACTGTTTCTGGGTAAGACCACGCTCTTTGCGGATGCGGCGGATATTTTCTCCAACAGTCATAAGTCTGCCTCCTAAAGTTTTAGCTGTGTATTTGCACTAAATCAATGATACCACATAAAGAGAAAAAAATAAAGTACAAAAGATATTGACAAGAAACAAAAGTTACGATATGATAAAAACGAAACATAAAGATACTATACAGAAACAAATATAAAGAAAGAGAGGAAACAACATGAACGAAAAACTTTATTACAATGCCGCAGACATTGCGGCGATGCTCGGCATCAGCATGGGAAAGTCTTACAAGATTCTGCGGGAAATGAACAGCGAATTATCTTCTAAAGGCTTTCTCACAATCGCAGGGAAAATCCCCATAGCCTATTTCAAAGAAAAATGGTATGGGGCGGCAAAGGAGGTAAGCGTATGAGCTGTAATGCAAAGAAAGATCCAAATGGTACGTGGAGAATACAGTACCGATGGACGGATTGGACAGGAGCAAAAAAGAAGTCGCAGAAAAGAGGGTTTAAAACAAAGAAAGAGGCGGAAGAATGGTATGCGCATTTCTTATTGCAGCAGTCCTCTGATCCGACAATGACGCTGGCTGATTTTTGGGAGATTTACAAGGCGGACATGGAAAAACGCTTGCGGAAAACGACCATGAAACAGAAAGAGTATGTGATGAACGATAAGGTTCTTCCATACTTTGGCAGTACGCCAATCAATGAAATCACAGCTCCTATGATAAGAAAATGGCAGGGTGAAATGATGGAGAAGGGTTTCAAGCCCACCTATCTGAAAACTATACACAACCAGCTCAGTGCCATTCTGAATTATGCGGTTAATTTTTATGATTTACGCTCTAATCCATGCCGGAAAGCAGGAAGCATGGGAAAGAGCCGGGCAGATGAAAGACCGTATTGGACTTTGGAGGAATTTCAGAAGTTTTCGGATGCGATTATGGATAAGCAGGATTCGTGGGTTGCATTTCAGATTTTATTCTGGACGGGGATGCGGCTTGGAGAACTGCTTGCCCTTCAGATAAAGGACGTAAATTTTGAGGAAGGCACGATTACTGTTGATGAATCCCTTGCGAGGATTGACGGAGAGGATTTGATTACGCCTCCGAAAACGGAGAGTTCCATAAGGGTAATTACCATACATAGGGAATTGCAGGAGGTAATCAAAGAGTATATTGCAACACTTTATCGGGCAAGGGCGGGCACACGTCTTTTTGCAGGACGGACAAAGAGCTTCTTTGAGCATGAAATGGAGCGGGGAATTAAGCTGTCGGGAGTAAAAAAGATTACCGTCCATTGTACCCGGCACAGCCATGCGAGTATGCTCGTGCAGATGGGGTTCAGTCCTGTTGAGATTGCAAAAAGGTTAGGGCATGGGAAAGTAACGACTACGATTGAAACCTACTGTCACCAGTCTATGGACGCACAGATAAAAATTGCGGACAGGCTTGGAAAAGTGGAAAGGGGTGAGGAAAGTGGCGTGTAAGCGTGAAGCAAGGTTTCGGCGTAATACAATAGCATTCTGGCTGAGTGATGAGGAAAAAGCCCAAGTGGAAGCAAGGATTATATTATCGGGACTTCTCAAAGGAGATTATTACCGCAAAGCCATATTAGGACAGGAAGTGACGGTAACTGCCGGAAATTATATGTCTAACAGAGTTGCAAAAGTGTTAGAGCAGATATCGGAAGATTTCAAAAATGGAAATGCGGAAGATGAAAAATTACTGCTGGAATTGGTAAAGCAGTTAATAGAAATTGGACAGAATGAAAATGCCCCTGCTGGAAACAGGGACATTTCAACAACGGATTAGATTGTTGGCGCAACCTAATCTGAATGCAAAAAGGACGAGCCTCTTTGTATATATTTTGCAGATTTATTATAACAGAGGCTTTTCCGGATGAAAAGGAGGAGAAGCAGTAAAATTGAATGTTTTTTCAGAAGTAAAGGAACATCTGACTGCAAGGCAGGCAGCAGAATATTATGGCCTGAAAGTAAAGAGAAATGGGACTGCCTGTTGTCCGTTCCATGATGATAAGCACCCAAGCATGAAGATTGACAGAATTTATCACTGTTTTGCCTGTGGTGTGGGTGGAGATGTGATTGATTATGTTTCCCGGATGTTTGGATTGTCACAGTATGATGCGGCGTTAAAGCTGATAGAGGATTTTGTTCTGCCTGTTGATGTAAAGAAAAATGAGGGACTGAATGCGCAGGAAAAAGAGCGTATCCGTAAAGAAAAGGCGGAGCAAAAGAGAATTATGCACATTCAGGAACAGTTTGAAAAATGGTGCAGTCAGACTGTTGATATATTGAAAAACTGCATTTCCGAGATTGACAGTGTAAATCATTTTCTTATTGGGAAACCGCCGGATATTATTTTTTCGGAAGATTATGCGCAGATGCTCCATGCAGAGCCGGTCATCAATTACTGGCTGGATATTCTGTGCGTGGGAGAAGTTTCAGAGAGGCGGGATTTTTTCTTAAAGGACAGGAAGAAGGTGGAGGAAATTGCAGGAAAAGTCTGCACAGGCAGAAAACGAATTATGGAATGCAGTCGGGGAAGCGCTTGATGCAGAAATGAGTACCGTAGAGGACGTGCTGGAGTCGCTTGCAAGAACACAGAAAGGGAATGTGAAATCTTCCATCGAAAACTGCATGACTATTTTATACAGAGATCCATTGTTAAAAGATGCCATATGCAAAAATGAGCTGACTAATAAAATTGATATTGTAAAGCAGCTATTGTGGAAACGGAATGGAAGATGCATTACAGACGTAGATATGTTCCAAATTCAGCGTTACATAGAAACAAATTATGGAATTTCCAGCGATAAGGCAATTAATAAGGCGGTCAGCATTGCAGCAAGTGAAAAAAGCTACCATCCAATCAGAGAGTTTCTTGAAAATCTGCAATGGGATGGAAAAAGCAGGATTTCAAGTCTGCTTCCACGTTTTCTTGGAACAGATGATAATGAATATACAAGGGAAATCATGCGGCTTTTGATGATGGCGGCAATACACCGGATTTATGAGCCGGGCTGTAAGTTTGAGATTATGGTCTGCCTTGTGGGTGGTCAGGGTGCAGGAAAGTCTACATTTTTCCGTTTTCTTGCTGTCAATGATGAGTGGTTTACAGATGATTTGAAGCGTATGGATGATGAAAATGTTTACAGCAAGATGCAGGGACATTGGATTATTGAGATGTCAGAAATGCTTGCCACTGTCAATGCAAAGAGTATTGAAGATATTAAATCATTTCTGAGCAGGCAGAAAGAAACCTACCGTATTCCATATCAGACTTATGCGGAGGACAGGCCAAGACAGTGTATCTTTGTCGGCACATCAAACAACCTTGATTTTCTTCCGCTGGACAGGACAGGGAACAGAAGATTTGCGCCTGTTTTGGTTCATCAGGAGCGTGTGGAGAAACACATCCTTGAGGACGAAAAGGAGTCGAGGGAATATATTGTGCAGGCATGGGCGGAGGCTATGGTTATCTATAATAACTGTTTACATGAGTTGAAACTGTCAAAGGAAATGGAAGAATATCTGAAGGAGATGCAGAAGCAGTTTATGCCGGAAGATACAAAGGTGGGCGTTATTCAGGCGTGGCTGGACGATTGTACGGAAGAATATGTTTGCAGCGAAATGATTTACAGAGAAGCGTTGAGGCATGAGTATGAAGAACCAAAACAATGGGAGATTAAAGAAATTAACAGCATTATGAACACCTGTATTGAAGGATGGGAGAAAATCAGTTCTCACAGGTTTGGCAAGTATGGATTGCAGCGTGGCTGGAAACGAAGAAGCGATATACAGGGATTTACGCCGCTGCCGGATAATGCGCAGTTGCCTTTTAAGAAGTAAATAGCAGTATGTTTTAAACTCTTTTTTATCTGGTTTACAGGGCGTGTTTACATTTTTGTAAACGGTGCGTTTACAGCAGAATATAGGAAAATCAAGGTTTTCCGCTATTTGTAAACGGTGTAAACAGAAAAAATGAAAACGCAATAACAAGATTAACAACAATATGGAGGACTTTTATTATGCAGAAATATAACAATACAAAAATCATTATCGGGCTGGATCACGGCTACGGAAATATAAAGACAGCACACAGGGTATTCAGGACAGGCGTGGAATATTTTGAGGAAGAACCGATTGTTAGCATGAATTATATCAAGTATAAAGACAAGTATTACGTGATTGGGGAAAACCATTTGATTTATCAGGGCAACAAGACCGATTCACAAGACTTTTATATTCTTACGCTTGCAGGCTTGGCGGAGGAACTGAAATTCCGAGGTCTGCATGAGGCGAAAGTGGTGCTGGCGGTTGGACTTCCGCTTGCTTGGGCGAAAAGTCAGGCGGCGGATTTTAAGAAATATCTGATGCAGGAGCAGGAGTTGTTCTTCTCGTTCCGCAAAGAAAGTTACAGGGTGCATTTGTGCGGCGTGGAAGTGTTTCCGCAGGGATTTGCGGCAGTATGTAGTGCCGGTTCGATGAAAGGTTTTAATATGATGGCAGATATCGGAAATGGCACGATGAACGTAATGCAGATTGTGGATGGCAGACCATTAGAGAAAAGCCTTGTGACGGACAAATTCGGTGTGTCTATCTGCATGAAGGAAATTCAAAAGGAACTGTCAAAGTCAGCGGGGGAAAGCACACCGGAGATTATGATTGAGCCGATATTGATAAACGGTTTGCAGGGCAGGACGGATGATGTGGCGAAAATAGTCAGCCGGATTGCGGAGCGGTATGCAGGAGATATTTTAAAGAGGCTGGTTGACTATGGGTATAAAGAAAATCTGGTGCATCTGTATGTGATTGGCGGGGGCGGCTGTCTGCTTAAGTATTACAGCGATATTGCATCAAAGGGAAATGTGACTTTTATTGAGGACATCTGTGCCAATGCAAAAGGATACGAGTACCTTGCAACACAGAAACAGCGCAGACAGGCAGTGTAGAAATGGGGTTATGGAATGAGAAAGACCTATAAATGCAGCAATATAAAATTCTGCATGGAAGATGAAAACCAGCGCAGAACTTGGGAATACTTGCAGGGCATGACACGAAAAGACGGTTCTTATGGGAAGGCACTTTCTGATGCGTTTGTGGCAGTTCTTGATGGGCAGCTGCGGGATAGAACTGATAAAGCGGTGAGCGATTCTGCTATTTCATTGGAGCAAGATACAGATATTTTTGGGAAGATGCTGGACAGGGCGTTGGAACAAAAATTCCATGAAATCATTCAAGAGTTGCAGAAAGTTTTGGCAGAGCAGATCCGTAACAGTTTCAGTGAATATGTTTCCACAGTTCATTCTGATGCAGAAGAACTGATAGAAAAGACTGATGTAGCCGGAATGGGGCAGACGCAGGAGCCGGAATTGTCCGAGGATATGATGGCGTTTGCTTTTGCAATGGGCGAATAGACGGTTCCGAATTTTTATATTCGGTACTCATTTTTGAAAAGGAAGCTTATGGAACGGTTCCGAAAAACTTAAATTCGGTACTGTTGCCCAAAGCGAATGACGGCTGTATTTTGCCGGAATGAGCCGTCTGTCGGAAGATTTTTCCGGCAGACGGTATTTGCCAGCGGCAAATACTACCCTCGGAGAGCGCCTTACTTCTGATGCGTATGCGTCAGAAGTAATAAGGCGTTACTTTTGACAAAAGTAACAAAACCGTAGTTAGTCTTGATACATAAAAATATGAGAAAGAGAGTGATGCATTGGCGGCAAAAACAATTTCTTTTCCAAAAGGGAGAGGACATCTTACGCATAATAACAGAGATTTTATATGCAATAATGTGGTGCCGGAAAGAACAGCTTGGAACCGAATTTACATACAGGAACCATTAAAAGATGCTTATGAGAAATGCTTCGGACAGGCGCTTCGGGATTACAATGCGGCGCAGAAACGTAAAGACAGGCAGAAAGACGATTATTTGAAAGAGATAGAGAACTCTGGTAACAAGGAAAAGACATTTTATGAAAATATCGTACAGATAGGCAAAAAGACAGATACTCCGGTCGTAGACGAAAACGGAGTGCTGACAGAAGAGGCAAAAGCGGCGGTAGCGGTCTTGGAACAATATGCAAAGACGTTTCAGGAACGCAATCCGAATCTGTATTTATTTAACTGTGTGATGCACTTGGATGAGGCAACGCCGCATCTGCATATAGACTATATTCCGGTGGCGCATGGATATAAAAATGGCATGAAAACACGCAACAGTCTAACGAAGGCATTCCAGCAGATGGGGTTTGCAAAGGCGGTCAGCAGAAAACAGAACGAAACGGTTGCGTGGCAGGAACGGGAGAGGGAGTATCTGACAGAACTGTGCAGGGAGCAGGGGATTGAAATAGAAGTCCTCGGTATACAGAGGGATAACCTGTCGCTGCCAGAATATAAGGCGGCAATGCGTGAGGTGGAGCAGTTGGAACAGCAGGCAGTGGTGCTGGATAAGTGGAATGAGGCTCTTGAACAGCAGAATGATGATCTTGCGCAGAAAACATCGGAACTTTGCGGACAGGTGCAGGAAATGGAGGCGAAAAACAATGAACTGGTGTTACAGGCACAGAAACTTACAGAGCAGATTGAAGAAGCGGAAGTGAAAGAAAAAGCGGCGAAGGAGGTACTTGCGAAACATGATTTAAGGGCGGAAACATTTAAAATGATTTCAAAGGAAGTGGCAGCGGAAACAAAAAGCATGAAAAGTGTTGCTGTTCCAGTGACAAATATTTTCGGCAGCGAGGAATATGTCAAAGTAAAGAAAAGCGACTGGAATAAAATACTGGATGCTTTCAGCAAGGCAGTATCAAGAAATCATCTTTTAGAGAAGTATGAGAAGAAAATTTCCAGTCTGGAGAAAAAGATAGCTACACTTACCGATCAGGTTGAAAAATTAAAGCGGTTTGTAGCATCAAGAGGACTTGGGGAGGCGTTTGTGGAATTTATAAAATCGCTTGCGCCAAAGAACATGAAACAGAAACTGGAGGAGGCAAAAGAGGATGCCGCGGTACATAACCAGCAAAGAAAGCGTAGCCAGCAGGACATAGTAAGAAAGAATAAGCAGTGGCAGCAGGAAATGTAAATTTTTAAGGAGAGAGGAACAGACAATGGATATAACTTACGAAAAATGTGGAGATTATTTAATTCCGAATCTAATCCCCGATCCGGAGCCAGAGGGAGAGTTGAGAAAGTTTGGACTGATGCGAAAATCCTATCTGGAAAATCACAGGAGGGGTATTTATTCGGGACTGCTGTTATCAGGTGAGCTAAAGAAGCATCTACTTATGATACAGGAACAGGCAGAGGAAAGATTTGATCTGTTGGTGGAGCAGATGGCGAAGCGTGAAGGAGTGACGGAGCAGTTAAAAGCACAAGAACAGATGCTTTGGGTTAAGAAAATGAATAGCATTAGGATGAGGGCAGAAGAGATTGTGATGGAGGAAATTATATACACATTATAATAAGTTAGAGTGGGGCAGAGAGTATCTGCCTCATTTGTAAGTTTTATGCAATTTTAAGAAGTATTTAAATGACAATTTGGATATTTTGTAGTAAAATTGATTTGGAAAATTATGCAAGGAGGTTGTCCAATGATTGACAACAAAAAGGAACAAGAGAGAGAAGAACTTCATCGTACCATATGGAATATGGCGAATGATCTTAGAGGAAGTGTAGACGGTTGGGATTTCAAACAGTATGTGTTAGGTATGCTGTTTTACAGATATATTTCTGAAAATTTTGTCAGATATGTAAATGCAGGAGAAATTGAGGCAGGGAATGCCAATTTTGATTATGCCAATCTTGCTGACAGTGATGCAGAGCCTGCAAGAGAAGAATTGGTTGATACAAAGGGTTATTTTATCTTGCCAAGTGAATTGTTCTGCAATGTGAGGAAAAAAGCACCACAGGACGAGAACTTGAACGAAACACTTGAAAAGGTATTCCGAAATATAGAAAGCTCTGCACAAGGACATGAGAGTGAAGATGACTTAAAAGGTTTGTTTGATGACCTTGATGTAAACAGCAACAAGCTTGGTGGAACAGTAGAAAAAAGAAATGCGAAACTGGTAAAACTCCTGAATGGCGTTGCCGAGATGAAGTTGGGAGATTATCAGGACAATACCATTGATGCATTTGGTGATGCCTATGAATATTTAATGGGCATGTATGCATCTAATGCTGGAAAGAGTGGCGGAGAGTATTATACTCCACAGGAGGTTTCTGAACTTCTGACAAGAATCACGGTGCTTGGAAAGAAAAATGTAAATAAGGTGTACGATCCGGCATGTGGTAGCGGATCACTGCTTCTTAAATTTGCAAAGGTTTTGGGGAAGGAGAATGTTAGGCAGGGCTTTTTCGGACAGGAAATCAATATTACTACATATAATCTCTGCCGTATCAATATGTTTCTGCATGATATTGGCTACGAGAAATTTAACATCGGGCATGGAGATACATTGATAGAGCCTCTGCATTGGGATGATGAGCCTTTTGAGGCGATTGTGTCTAATCCCCCGTATTCGATTAAGTGGGAGGGAGATGATAATCCTATTCTTATCAATGATGAAAGATTTTCTCCGGCAGGCGTGCTTGCGCCAAAGTCGAAGGCTGATCTTGCATTTATTATGCACTCATTATCATGGCTTGCAACAAATGGAGTGGCTGCAATCGTATGTTTTCCGGGGGTAATGTACCGAGGCGGTGCAGAAAAGAAGATTCGAAAATATTTGATTGATAATAACTATGTGGAGAGCATTATCCAGTTGCCGGGAAATCTGTTTTTCGGTACAAGTATCGCAACGTGTATTATGGTTCTGAAAAAGAGCAAATCAGAAAATAGTACATTGTTTATTGACGCATCAAAAGAGTGTGTAAAGGTTACGAACAACAACAAGCTCACAAGTGAGAATATTGAGAATATTCTTGCTGCTTATGAGGCAAGGGAAGATAAAGAGTACTATGTAGCAGTGGTTGCAAATGACAGAATTGCTGAAAATGATTACAACCTTTCGGTTTCCTCTTATGTGGAACAGGAAGATACAAGAGAGAAAATAGATATTAAGGTACTGAATGCTGAGATTGAACAGATTGTAGCAAGAGAGCAAGTACTTCGTGATGAAATTGCTAAAATTATTGCAGAAATCGAGGGAAAGGTATGAGTTGGGGAAGGGCTTTTATAAGTCAAGACTATGGCAGACCAATATATAAGCATAAAAATTTACCAGTTTATATTACGGATGAATTTGACTTTTTTAGATGTGTAGAGTTTAATAATGAATTTTATGAAAAAACTGCAAGCGTACTTTTTAATGGCAATTTGCGGGAGTGTACAGGAAGATATTCAAAGTTGTTTCCTAATCAAAAATTGTCTTATTGGGCAGATAGTCCTATAACTGCCAGAGCAGAAATAAAAAAACATGGTGCAGGAAATAACATTTTAACATTTTGGGCTTATGATGATGGAACAAGTACATTTCCTACGTTGCAAAACCAAGAGCCATTGATAATTATTGATGGTCGCAAATGCGGTGTGCAAGATTTATTGGATAAGGCAGACAATGGTATGCAGCTTACAAAAACTGAACAGGATTATATGGCTTCTTTGCTTGCACAGGAGCCTGATTGTTTGGTATTTGACTCTCATGCGAAAAAAGGAGGAGAAAATTTTATATTTTTTAAAAAGGGATTTCAAAAGTTATCCTTGCGGCAACTGCAGCTTCGATTTGGAAAGCGAGATGGAGGAAATCATAATCTAATTGTTTGCGCTGGAACTTGTGATTATTCTCCCTATATAGAATCTTATGGGAAATATCTTATGCCAAAAGTAAAAGTAGCAATGGAGCAAACATATTTACAGAGTAATGAATATATATTGAGAAAGCAGATACTTGAAGAATCGTATCGTAGAATACGGGAGGCTGTAAAATGAGCAAACTTGATAAATTAATACATGAGCTCTGTCCGAATGGAGTGGAATATATTCCGATAATAAATTTAGCAGAGATAGGGACGGGCAGTCATAATACAAATGAGGAATTAGATGATGGTAAATATCCGTTTTTTGTTAGATCTCAGACGCCCAGAAGATTAAATACATATGATTTTGACGAAAAAGCGATTATTACAGCAGGCGATGGAGTCGGAGTAGGTAAGGTCTTTCATTATATAGAAGGGAAATATGCATTACATCAACGAGCATATCGAATTCATGTAACATCAGATAAATTAGAACCCAAATATTTGCTACATTATATGAAAGCGTCTTTTTTATCATACATGGAAATGAATGCTGTTAATTCATCAGTAACTTCTGTAAGAAAGCCGATGTTGGAGAAATATCGTATACCTGTACCTCCCTTGGAAATACAATACGAAATAATTCGCATTTTAGATTCTTTTGCAGCGATTTCAAGTGAACTTAATGCGGAGTTAGGAAAAGAGCTTACAGCTCGAAAAAAGCAGTATAATTATTACAGGGATACATTGCTTTCGTTTGATAATACAGTTAAAAAGGTAAAGCTGAAAGATATTGCTGTTGATATATACCGGGGAGCAGGTATTAAAAGAGAAGAAGTGACGGAAACGGGTATACCTTGTGTTCGGTATGGAGAAATTTATACTACATATAATACTTGGTTTGATGCCTGTGTATCACATACAAAACTAGAGTACGTCTCAAATCCAAAATATTTTGAACATGGAGATATTTTATTTGCGATAACGGGAGAAAGCGTTGAGGATATTGCAAAGTCCGTGGCATATATAGGAAACGAAAAATGCCTTGCGGGAGGAGATATTGTTGTCCTAAAGCATAATCAAGAGCCCCGTTATCTTGCGCATGTTTTATCTACATATGAATCAAGACAGCAAAAAAGTAGGGGGAAGATTAAAAGTAAGGTTGTTCATTCAAGTGTGCCTGCAATTGAAGACATAGAGATACCATTACCGTCTATAGAAGTACAAAGAAGGTATGCGGATGTATTGGATTACTTTGAAAAAATCTGTAACGATTTGAATATAGGACTTCCGGCAGAGATAGAGGCAAGGAAAAAACAGTATGAATATTATCGAGATGTACTGTTGACATTTGCTGAATGCGGCGAGATGATTCTTGACAGACAGACAGACAGACAGACAGACAGACAGACAGACAGACAGACAGACAGACAGACAGACAGACAGACAGACAGACAGACAGACAGACAGACAGACAGACAGACAGACAGACAGACAGACAGACAGACAGAATATAATTAGATTGATTCAGTATGTATTTGGTGTTATTTACTTAGAACTTGGAAGTGTTGTAAAAGTATTTCGTGGTGAATATATAACGAAAAAGGATACATCTAGTGGGGATGTTCCTGTTATTTTAGGTGGACAGGGACCAGCTTATTATATTGATAAGTCTAATCATAAAGGGGAAGTGGTCGTTGTGGCTCGAAGTGGTGCTTCTGCTGGATTTGTTTCATACTGGAATCAGCCTGTTTTCATTACGGACGGATTTGGGTATGATGCAGATGAAAATACTCTAATTCCAAAATATTTATATTATATTTTGAAAAATATGGAGAAACAATTTAACGATATGAAACGTGGCGCAGGTGTACCGCATATTAGTGGTGATGCATTGCTGGAAACGAAAATACCCATTATATCTTTATCTGAGCAAGAACGTATCGTTGCAATTTTAGATCGCTTTGATACGCTTTGTAACGACATTTCAGAAGGACTTCCAGCAGAGATAGAAGCAAGGCAAAAGCAATACGAGTATTATAGAGATAAACTGTTAAATTTTATAGAAAAGATATAAGTTGTTTTTAGATAGGGGGTAACAATGGAGAAATTGATTTTTCGGAATACATATTGGAATTATTATGAGCAATTGGGAAGTGATTTCTTTTCATATAGTCCATATTGCGAAATTGATGAGTGCAATGATGATGCCTTTTCGGTAAGATATTTGCAACTTTATTTATCTATATGTGGCGAAATTGATACTATTTGTAAAAGATATTGTAAATTGCTGGATGATAAACTGAAATTGAATAAATGCGGAATCAATGATTATATCTCTATTTTGAATAGAGAATATCCGACAATCGCACAGGAAAAAGTAGAGTTGTTGAATTATAAATATAACGAAATGCAACCATGGCAATCTATTAAGGATGGTGAAGTGCCGAGTTGGTGGACTACATATAATGCGATTAAACACCATAGGGATGAAATAAAAAATGGTAAAGAAAATTATAAATGTGCAAATCAGAAAAATGTGATAAATGCATTATGCGCGTTATATATTCTAGTTGAATATTGGGCGGCAAAGAATTTTGCTATAGATAAAGATGAAACGGAAAATTCAATTATGATTTTGTTTGTATCTAAAAAATTGAGATTGATTCATTGGAATTTTTATGAGTCATTTATTGGAGAATGGTTTAATACAAAAAGATTCTATGAATATTTAGAAAAGAAGGTAGTGTAATGAGCACATTCAATATGGTTGCATCCATGAATGAAAGTACAGTGGTGGCAGAGTATACGCCAGAGAGCAGACGTTCCGACAGTTATCAGAGTGAGGCGGAGCTTGAAAAAGAGTTTATCCGTATGTTGACAGAGCAGAGTTATGAATATCTGCAAATCTATTCCGAGTCAGAGTTGATAGAAAATCTTAAGTATAAGTTAGAACAGTTAAATGGTTATGGTTTCACGGATAGTGAATGGGAGAGATTTTTTCGGGAACATATTGCGAATGCAAACGAGGGTATCGTAGAAAAGACACGCACGATTCAAGAGGATTATACAAAAGTTTTAAAGCGTGATGACGGAAGCACGAAGAATATCAGGCTGATCGATAAGGGAAACATACATAATAACCGTTTGCAAGTGATTAACCAGTACGAAGTGCTGGGAAAAGTAGGAAATGCCGCAGAAGATACGGAAAATCCGGCTAATTACGATAACCGCTATGATGTGACGATTCTTGTGGATGGATTACCGCTTGTCCATATAGAATTGAAAAGACGTGGAGTGGCAATCAGAGAGGCGTTCAATCAGATTAATCGTTATCAGCGTGACAGTTTTTGGAGTGGGTGCGGACTGTATGAGTATGTGCAGATTTTTATTATCTCGAATGGCACGAATACGAAATATTATTCCAATACTACAAGATTTTCGCATTTAAAGGAACAGGAGAAAAGTTCCAGTAGAGGGAAAAAGACAAGCAACAGTTTTGAATTTACTTCCTTTTGGGCAGACGCAAATAACAAAGTGATATCTGATCTTGTAGATTTTACAAAAACTTTTTTATCCAAGCATACTCTTCTGAATATTTTGACGAAGTATTGTGTATTTACCTCAGAAGAACTGCTTCTTGTTATGCGGCCGTATCAGATAGCAGCTACGGAGAAGATATTAAACCGCATAGAGATAGCCACAAATTATAAGAAATTGGGAAAGCTTGATGCAGGAGGGTATATCTGGCATACAACCGGAAGCGGAAAGACACTGACTTCCTTTAAGACAGCACAGCTCGCAAGCCAGCTTGATTTTGTTGACAAGGTGCTGTTTGTAGTTGACAGGAAAGACCTTGATTATCAGACAATGAAAGAATATGACCGTTTTCAGAAGGGAGCCGCGAACAGCAACACCTCTACTGTAATTTTGCAGAGACAGTTGGAAAATAAGGACAAAAACGGTAATTATCATGAGTACAAAATAATTATAACTACCATTCAGAAATTAGATGGATTTATCCGCAAAAACAGAGGGCACGAAGTATTTGACAAGCATATTGTCCTGATATTTGATGAGTGCCACAGGTCGCAGTTTGGGGATATGCACACAGCAATTGTCAAGAACTTTAAACGGTATCATATCTTTGGGTTTACGGGGACACCGATATTTTCGGTCAATGCAGGAAGCGGTAAACACGCTGATTTGCGTACCACACCGCAGGCTTTCGGAGAGAAACTGCATACTTATACAATTGTTGATGCGATTAATGACGGAAATGTACTTCCATTTCGTATTGATTATATTAAAACTATTAAGGACAGTGATAAAGCAAAGGACAAGCAGGTATCGGCAATAGATACAGAAAAGGCACTCTTAAATCAGGCGCGTATTAGTGAAATTGTATCCTACATATTAGGACATTTTGATCAAAAGACAAAGCGAAACCGGGGAGACAGTTTCACATTTTCCATTTTGGAAAATGTGGAAGAAGTAGCTACGGCAAAGAATAGAAACGAGATAAAGGAAAAGAAGAATAAAATTCGTATAAAAGGTTTTAACTCCATATTTGCAGTAAGCTCCATAGAGGCTGCAAAGCTCTATTATACAGAATTTAAGCACCAAATGGAGAACTTGCCAGAGGCGAAAAGGCTTAGGATTGCCACGATATTCAGTTATGGCGTCAATGAGGCGGAGAATGATGATTTTGTGGTTGATGAAAATTCCGAGAATACAGACGGACTGGATCAAAGTTCACGGGATTTCTTGGAAAGTGCTATTGACGATTATAATAGGTTGTTTTCCACTACTTACGATACCTCAAGCGACAAGTTCCAAAACTATTATAAAGATGTATCGCTTAGAATGAAAAATCGGGAGATTGATATTTTAATTGTTGTGAATATGTTCCTTACCGGATTTGATGCGACAACGCTGAATACTCTCTGGGTGGATAAGAATTTGAAGTACCATGGACTTCTGCAGGCGTTCTCCCGTACCAACCGGATTCTCAATTCTGTAAAGACATTTGGAAATATAGTTTGTTTCCGTAACTTGGAGCAGGAAACAAATGATGCGATTGCACTTTTTGGGAATAAAGAGGCAGGCGGTATTGTCCTGCTGAAAAACTATGCAAGTTATTACAATGGATATGATGAAAACGGAAAACACTATGAGGGATATACAGAACTGATTGACAAGCTGCAGACGCTGTTTCCCCTTGGGCGTTTTTCGGAACTGGGAGAGCAGGACAAGAAGAAATTTATATCTTTGTATGGTGCAATTTTGAAAATAAGGAATATCCTGTCCGCCTTTGATGATTTTGTTGGGCAAGAGATACTTTCACCACGGGATTTTCAAGATTATCAGAGTGAGTATATAGATCTTTATGAAGAGTTCAAGCCGAAAAAGGGGGAAAAAGAAAATATCAATGATGATATTGTATTTGAAATCGAACTTATAAAGCAGATCGAGGTCAATATTGATTATATTTTAATGCTTGTGAAGAAGTATCAGAAAGACGGGAATAAGGATAAAGAGATTGTAGTTACGATTGAAAAGGCAGTCAATTCAAGCCTGAACCTGCGGAGCAAAATAGCGCTTATCAGAGAATTTCTTTTGAGGGTTAATGCCGATACCGAAGTTGACGGGGAGTGGTTGAAATATGTTGATGAGCAGCGGGAAAATGATCTTGTTGTAATTATAAAAGATGAAAAGCTAAAGGATAAGGAAACACATATTTTTATAGAAAATTCTTTCCGTGATGGGGTATTAAAAACTACAGGTACAGACGTTGATGCGATAATGCCTGCAGTATCAAGATTTGGTAGTGGTAGTGCAGGGAACCGCAGTGAAACGAAGAAAAGAGTTATTGATAGGTTGCTTGCGTATTTTGAGAAGTATTTGGATTTAGTTGGGGTGAAATAATGTTATCAGATACTTTTAAAACTGAAAATTTAAAAGTATTAAATTCGCTACATGCGTGTAGCGAATTGGAAAAGGTATATATCTAAAACAGAAATTTTTAGATGCGCTATTTATGTTTGAGAAATTTGCAGATATTTTGCGAGAATTAGAACACTAAAAAAGTTATGAGGTGGAAAAAGGGGAATGATACATTTTTATAAGGAACAAGTAGAATTGGCAGTAAAATTAGTTGATATAAAAAGCAAATATGATGATATAAAAGCTTCGAAGGATGTAGCTGAAATAGAGGCTATGATTCATACGGCAAAGCCGACTGTGGAGTTTGTCAATGCAGCGAAACAGTTAGACAAAAGAATCAATGAGGACTATCCTGAAATCAATGAAATGCATAACATAGCATCGAACATGGCAAATCCTGCAAGGATATGTCAGGACAAGTCATTTTCTGAATATGATGCGATTTTAAAAGATTTGAATAGTGACTTATATGGAATTTTGGCATCTGTATTATTAAAACATGGAAAGATTTCTTGTATTAAAGAGTTTATTGAAAGCGTTGATTAATATTTATCAAATTGAATTCGCTACATGCGTGTAGCGAATTGAGGAGAGTGAAAAATGGCGAATACAGAACTGATGGATACAGAAGATGAACTGAAATTTTATCAGGAAGTTCATGCTATACTGGATGAGGCAAAAAGTAAAATATATGAAGCTGCTAATAATATTATGACATATGCATATTGGAATGTCGGCAAAAGAATTATTGAACAGGAACAAAAGGGCAATAGAAAAGCAAAGTATGGTTCGTATCTTATAAAACGTCTTTCGCAAGAATTGTCCGATGAATATGGCACAGGATTTTCGGTTGCCAATATTAGGAATTGCAGACAATTATATTTGACATTTCCAAAAGAATCTTATGGATATTCATTGATTGGAAAAATTCATTGGTCACATCTTAGAACTATTATGCGGTTGGATGACGAGGAAGAACGGAATTTTTATTTGAAAGAGGTTGC
This sequence comes from Lachnospiraceae bacterium JLR.KK002, assembly GCA_036941025.1. Taxonomy (NCBI): domain Bacteria; kingdom Bacillati; phylum Bacillota; class Clostridia; order Lachnospirales; family Lachnospiraceae; species Lachnospiraceae bacterium JLR.KK002. Next base: position 2,042,811 of record JAYMNP010000001.1, on the reverse strand, counting down.
AAATGAATACTGGTCTGTTAAGGAATTGGAGCGCAATATAAAATCCGGCTATTACAAACGCATTCTTTCAACACAATTTCCTGATAAAGTTGGACAAACTTCTAGTTTCGTGAAAGATCCATATGTTTTAGAATTTATGGGGATTAGAGATAATAAGGAAATTGCTGAAAAGGATGTTGAAAACGCAATTATCAGTAATTTGCAAAAATTTCTTTTAGAGTTGGGGAGGGGGTTTTGCTTTGTGGACAGACAGATGCGTATTTGCACCGAAACATCTGATTTTTATATTGACTTAGTGTTTTACAATTATATATTAAAATGCTTTGTATTGATAGATTTGAAAACTCATAAGCTGACTCATCAGGATATTGGACAGATGGATATGTATATCAGAATGTTTGATGATCTAAAAAGACAGTCAGATGATAATCCGACTATTGGTATTATCTTTTGCACAGATAAAGATGAAACGATGGTAAAGTATTCCGTTTTGAATGAGAGTGAACAGATATTTGCATCTAAGTATATGACTGTGTTGCCTACGGTAGAAGAACTAAGAAATGAGTTGGAACGTAATAAATTGATGTATAATGAAAACAAATTGGAATAATTCGCTACACACTGTGTAGTGAACTGGAAAATTTAAATAATGATAAGAAAAATAGCAAGGGGATTCTAATGCCAAAAGATAATAGAAACTTTTTTGAAAAGAAAAAAGATTGGTCGGAAATAAAAGACACTTTGCTTGGTGCCTATCTGAAACCGTACTTTCAAAAAATCTTGACGACAAGGCATCCTGTTTTTTATGTAGATTGTTTTTCGGGTAAAGGAAGATTTGACGATGGGAAACCGGGATCGCCAATTATAGCTTTGAATGTTCGGAAAGAGTGCATGGCAAGTACAAAATCAGAAAATGCAAGTATCGATATGTGCTTTATTGATTTAAATTATGCGCCTGAACTTGAAAAGAATTTGAGAGACTATGGGGACTTTAGGTGGAAGCCTATTATTGTATCTGGAAAATATGAAGAAAAAATAATTAAGGTTCTTGAGAATAAAAGAAATTACAATGTGTTTCTGTATATTGATCCATATGGGATTCAGGCATTAGATTCTGAATTGTTTGACAGATTTTCAATGTTTGCTTTCGCATCATTTGAGATGCTGATAAATTTTAATTCTTTTGGATTTTTTAGAGAGGCTTGTAGGGTTTTAAAGGTAGATTATACGAAGGATGCCGCATTAACAGACCTTGATGATTTGATTGAATATTCGCCGATACAGGTCGATTCCAGTCAAAAGTCGGTTGAACTGCTCAATAAAATTGCAGATGGAACTTATTGGCAGGATATAGTTAATGATTTTAATGCAGGACAAATTGATGGTTATCAGGCAGAGGAAAGGTTGTCAACCTATTATAAGCAACAGCTACAGAAAAGATACACATATGTTCTTGATATGCCAATACAGATAAAAAAGACAAATCATCCGAAGTATAGACTGATTCATGTATGTAATCATGAAGATGGATGTTTATTGATGGCACAAAATATGTTGAAGAGGACAGATGAATTAGTGCTGAATATACAAAGAGAGGGACAGATGTCGATTTTCGATTTTATGTCTGATGTGAGTACCGATAGTTCGGGAAAACAGACAACTATCTATGATGTGAAAAAGAAGATGTGTTCCTATTTACAAAACTATAAAGGTGAAGTGCATTTGAATAAATTGCTGGCAGAATTTTATGGAAAATATGGTTTGATTGGCTATATTAATATGGTTAATGACGCTCTTAAAGAATTGGAAACGGATGGGTTTATACAGATTTGCAGAAAACCACAATTTACAGGAAAAACCAGACAACCATCAAGATTTATGGAAGAAAAGGGAGGACGTAGCGTTATAATTAGGAGGCTGCAATCATGAAGAAAGTGGCTGGTTATATACAACGAAAGACAATGCTCTATGAAACGGGTGTGGAGTATGGGGATTATACTATGAATCATGTTCTGGGCTGTGCGCATGGCTGCAATTTCCCATGTTATGCTTTTTTACAGAAAAAGCGATTCGGGAAAATTCAAACATATGAACAATGGATTCAGCCTTATTTGGTGTCGAATACGTTACAACTTCTTCAACAGGAAATACCAAAATTAAAAGATAAGATTGAGTCCGTTCAATTGTGTTTTACGACAGATCCGTTTATGTATGAATATGATGAAATTGCACAAATGAGTTTAGATGCGATTCAGATGCTTAATGAAGCAGATATAAAATGTACAGTTTTGACAAAGGGCATGCTTCCGATAGAACTTGCGAATTACTCTAGGGATAATGAATATGGTATTACACTGATTTCGTTGGATGAGGATTACAGAAAAAAGATGGAACCATATACAGCAACATATCAAGCAAGATTGGCGGCTATGAAAGCATTGCATGATGCCGGTTGTAAAACATGGGTAAGCATAGAGCCGTATCCAACACCAAATTTGATTGATCAGAAGCTGAGTGAATTATTAGAAGCAGTATCCTTTACAGATAAAATTATCTTTGGACGGACTAATTACTGTAAAGAGGTATCTGCGTATAAGCGACATAAAAAGTTTTATAATGAGCAGGCGGAATATGTAATTGAGTTTTGTAAAAAGAGGAATATACTTTATCATATTAAGGAAAAAACAATTACAATGGAATAGATATGGAAAGGATGTGGTAAAAGTAAATTTATGGCATTATAGTAGCATAAGACGTGGCAGGACAAACAGTGTTTTGCTTCTCAAGTATGAATGAGAATAATACACAGAAAGAAGGTAAAGAAGTGTCTACAGAGAAAATAGATAGAGAAATACACCGTATAGATAATGCGATTTGCCGTCATATTGAAAATATCGAAAGAGATGATAGAGGAGAGGTGGCACAGGATGTTGTCACAGATTTGCGCCATTTTGTTGAGCATGTAATGTTAAAAATATATGCAAACAATCAGGATATTGAAGATAATTATGAAAACCTTTGTAAAGGTATAAAATATGTGGAATCAAAAGGGCAATATAAAAATATTGCAAGATTTCATGATTTTTTACAAATGGTAGTTTCACACTATAAGCCGGATGAAGAAAATTCAGAGCGTTTAATGCTTAAATATTATAACTATTTATATGAGATAAGAAAATTTCTTTTGGATAAATATAATTTTGGAGTTTTGCATAATTTGGAAAAGTTTCCCTTAAATGTAGATCCTAAGATGCAAGAGTATTATGCTAAAATAGCAGAGGAAATTGAAAAATTTGACATTATTGAAAATTGTACGAAAGGAAGTCGTTTTTATATTCAGAGGGTAAAACCTTTTTTTGTAAAGGGAGGACGTTATTTTGAGATTACATTCTGTGAAGCTACGGATAGGAATAATAAAACAGATCGTCTTATTGCGTTTACGAAAATTCCAATTATGAGTAACTATGCTTCAAGGATGCTAGTTGTTCCAACAGATATAGAAATAATGAATAAAAGAATGCCTATAAATATAATTATAGGGTGGGAGGTGGCAATTCGTGATTGTGAATTTAAAAATTTTTGTGGTATTATAACGGGCATAAAAAGTGATGCAGGGCATTCAGAAACGAGAAGTTTATGCCAATTTATGACAAGATATAGGATTAATCTTGTTGATATTGTTTGTATGTCTAAGAAAGAGTATGTAATATTAGAACAATCGATTAGAGACAAAGCCCAAGTGACAGTTGTTTTAAATGCATTATCAGAATGCAGAAGAATAATAAATAATAATATGGCGGGAGAGAATATTCTTCGTTTATTGTTATATTCAATGAATAACAACATGATCAAGTCTCAATATTATGGTATGAAGAGTCGTTATTTTTCTTTATACTTGAAAAATGGATGTATTCCGTTTGATAAAATACCTTTTAATTTTTCCCCGATAGACCATACGGTTAGATATAGTGTATTATTGGATTGCATAACTTATAAGGATAAAATAGATCAATTGTTGGCACGTCATATCAAGATAAATGCAGAAGTTAATGGAACAGTATTTACACAGATTGGGGAGTTGGAGGGATATGGAGATGTAAATGCCTTAATAGAGCGATACAACAATAGGTTATACTCTGGACATAGACCTCAGAGCGAAGTTAGAGTGCAAAATAATCACGCATTTATTTATAGTTATGTGGAGGACTGTAAATATATATTAGATAAACTTGTGCAATTATCTACAAATGGATTGCAGAATTATTCGATAGCGGTTTCAGCGTGGCTAGCGAATGAAAATACGGCATTTTATTGTGATGAAAAGAAAGATGTGTTAAAAGAAATATTTGCTAATTCTATGGTAGGGGTATTGTATGGTGCTGCAGGTACAGGGAAATCAACCTTTATTAAATTAATGTCGCAGTATTTTTCAGATAAAGATAAACTCTTTCTGGCACAGACAAATCCGGCAGTTGATAATTTAAAAAGGAAAGTGAATGTGGTAAATTGTGAATATTTAACCATTGCTAAGTTTATTTCTAATTCGAGGGTCAAATCAGAATATGATATTCTTATTGTTGACGAATGCAGTACGGTAAGCAATGCTCATATGAGGAAGGTGCTGGAAAAGGCTTCATTTAAGTTACTTCTCCTTGTGGGAGATACATTTCAGATTGCATCAATTAGATTTGGAAATTGGTTCAGTATTGTGAAACAGTTCATTCCAAAAACATCCGTATATGAGCTATTAGCACCATTTAGAAGTGAAGATGAACGATTGCTTGAACTTTGGAATCGTGTTAGGAATATGACGGATAACGTTAGTGAATTAATTTCGCGTTCAGAGTATTCTAGGAGATTAGATGATTCTGTTTTTGTTAAAGTAGAAAAAGATGAGATAATTCTTTGTTTAAACTATGATGGTCTGTATGGTATTAATAATTTAAATAGGTTCTTGCAAGAGAGTAATGAGAATAAATCTTATGAATGGGGATTGCAACAATTTAAAGTCGGTGATCCAATTTTGTTTAATGAGTCTGAAAGATTTGCTCCAGTCATTTACAATAATATGAAGGGAGTGATTAGGGGTATAGAAACAACATTTGATTCGGCTATGGGGGAAGTGATTATATTTGATGTGGAGTTGGATAAAATATTAGATGGATTAGATGCATCTGGGAAAGATTTTGAAATAATTGATGAATATGAGTGTGCTAATACAGTAGTTCGTTTTTTGGTATATAAAAGACGAAGTGAAGATGATGACGATGACATTACATCTAATACTATTGTTCCATTTCAAGTTGCATATGCCGTATCTATTCATAAAGCACAGGGATTGGAATTTGATTCAGTAAAGGTTGTTATAACTAACGAGGTAGATGAAAACATTAGTCATAATATTTTTTATACTGCAATTACAAGAGCAAGGAAACATTTGAAGATTTATTGGTCTCCAGAAGTCCAAGAGAAGATTCTTACATCAATACAGCCGAGAAATGATAATAAAGATATTGCATTATTGAAAAGGACTGTGCTTGATTAAAGATATTGATGCTGGTGCAAGGTGTATTTGCATTTTTCGTGATTTTATTCAAAGTGGATAAAGTGTGAAGAAAATATGAAAAGACATGTATGGATACAATTTGGGTACACCAGCTTTGACACCATATAAATGAGAAACAAAAACGCATCAAAAAGATACGATTTTGTGAGAAAAAGCAACGAAAAACAGGACTTGCAACGAACTGGAAAAAGAGTTCGAATAGTAAACAGAGAGCCGGGAAGCCGCATAAACAGCGGACTTTCCGGCTTTTGAAGTGGGGCGTGATACCTTTTTGATACCTATTTAGTAATTTCGATAATACGTAAGCGCCTAATTTCGGGGTGTATCCCTGAAGATGTATTCCGGATCTCACGCTAGAAATCCGGAACGCAAGCATTTTACTCTATTTTATGCTACAAAGCTCCTTCACACTTTCATTCCACGGAGCCAGTTTTTCGAGTTCTTCATCTGACATATCCTTGTTTGGTCTTTGTTCAAACAGGAAATTCAGATATTTGTATAGATCCAGACCATAGGCTTTTGCCATCTCAACTATTGTGAGATACAGCGTGTTAGCCTGTGCACCCTCCGGTGAATCAGAGAATAGCCAGTTCTTACGGCCTACTGTTACTGGTCGAATACTGTTCTCGCTGAGATTATTGCTGAAACTGCAACGACCGTCTTCAAGATAGGTCATCAGGAAGTCTTCCCGATTCCGGATATAGGTGATTGCCTTTTTGAGTTTTCCGTTACTGCCGGGATCCACCTGTTTCAGCCACGCCAAAAAGCCCTCAATAACCGGTTTTTCATCTTTGAGGCGGCGTGTGTATATTTGCTTATAACTAAGTCCTTTTTCCCGATAGGACCGTTCATATGCGAACAATTTTTCGCAATAGAGAAATCCCTGGACTGCGGGATTGGTATAATCCTTATCCATTCCCTTTGGTATGGATTCTAAAAGGTATCTGCGGATATGCGCAAAACAACAGCAGCGGTTCGTTTCCTGTACTTTGTTATAGCCCTGATATCCGTCGGCCATCAGATAGAATCCGGGGGCGATTCCATTTAAGAACCGTCTTGCATTTTCTCCTGCTCTCGTAGGAGTGTAATTATAGAGGATGATAGGATTCAGACCATCCTCTCCGGTACGGATCACCCAGAAGTAAGATTTTGTCTGGGCCCGCCTGCCATCTTCCTTCAGGACCTGTACCGGTGTTTCATCCATCATTAAAAACCTTCGGTAAAGAAGTTTTCGATGGAAGAAATCATACATCGGCTGTAAATACTCCTGTGCCGCAGTTATAAGATTTTTTGCCATAGTGCTGCGACTGATCGGAGCATTCAGCAGCAGGAAATCTTTTTCCTGTCTGTATAGCGGAAGATACAGACCATACTTCTGATAAGCAATCAGCGAAAGCAATGATTCTGACACATAGCTTCCTTCAATAAAAGCCGATTTACCGTTGTCTTTTATGAACTGGGGTTCCTCTGTATCTTTACACTGAGGGCAGCCATAAGTAGCTGCGATATATTCGATGCGCTCCAGCTTTGGTCTTGTATATACGATTTCAGTACGGATTACCTCTGTACCGATCGGAACCATTTGTGTTCCACATATGGAACAGATTTTATCTTCATCAGACAATGTATCAACCGGTACCTGTCTGGTGGGTAAATTCTCAAACTGTTCTTTCAGCGTTGGCTTTTTCTTCCGTGGTTTCTTAGGAAGTGCAACGACTTCAGGCTCGATAAGTTCCGGTGCTTTTTCTTCTTCTGCATCAAAAAGTCCCATTTGACCGGGGAACGGTTCCGCCCTGCGTTCGCTGGAGGAGCCAAAAAGTTTCTGCTTGAGCCATGCCATTTCAGCTTTGAGATTATCATTCTCCTGTTGTTGTCTGGCAATGGTTTCATTCAGATTTTTAATGGTCATATTCAGTTGTGATATCAGATCCTTAAGCTCTGAAAGCTGGATATCTTTACTGCTTTTTGCCATGTTTTTGCTCCCTGTTTTACTATAAATAGTATACCACAAAAACGGCGAAAAAGCCAGTAAAATCAACGGTTTCAGGCGGTCCGAAGAGCCTTTGGCTGTTCGATTTCAAGCCCTGACATCAGCCAGTCGAATTGCTGCCAGGTAATCGGTTTTACTTCGGAACTGTTACGGGGCCAACGGTATTTTCCGTGCACGACATCCAGCCTTTTATACAAAAGAACGTACCCATCCGGTTCACGTAAAAGAACCTTGATGCGGTCACATCTTTTGCCACAGAAAAGATAAATCGCATGACTGTCCGGCTCGGTTTTTATTTGATTCAGGATAATGGCGCACAGACCATCTATTGACTTGCGCATGTCAGTGTATCCGGTCACAATATAAATGTTGTCAGCAATAGAAATATCACCAAGCACGGCTGACACCTCCCAGGCACTGCATAGCACACCGGATCAGATTTTGATCTGCACCATTGAAGAAGCGGAGTGTAACATTACCTGCCACTAATTCTGCCGCAACAGCAGGTTCCGTATTTAATGCCGGAGGGCGATTATTTTGCTCTACTACAGGACCAGGTACATTCCCGCTAACCAGATTTACTTTGACAACATCCTGAACGGTCGCAGCACCTTCGGTTTTACTGTTGGAATCCGGAATAGTATAGCCACTTTTTCGGAGTTTGCTGACCCAGTTATAAAAAGTACCTGCATTGATGCCTTTCCTTTGGCACCACTGATAATCGGAAAGCCCGCTTTGCCGGCATTCCATGATGAGTTTCATCTGCTCATCTTTTCTGACAATTCGTTTTTGCATAATGATTGACTCCTTCGATTAGAGTGAAACACTTACGTCTAGCCTTCCAAATGGAGTAAAACGCTTGCGTTTCCTGGCAATCATTATAAAGAATATGGTGGGTAGATGAAATCTACCCCGAAATTAGGCGCTTACGATAATACGCTTTGCAAAGTCACTAAACGTATCATTAAAATCATCACGGCTTTTTTTCATATTTGCCCATACCTTTCCGGACTGTTCGATTTGCTCTTGAGTTAATAAAAATACTGGAGTGGTATGTGTTTGAGATTGGGCAATCAAACTGTTGAAGTCTGCAATATTAATAAGGTTATAATCTTCACTACAATATTGCCTTAAATTTGGTGCAATCATATTATTTTTTTGCAAAACAGGCACAAGTTTTTGAGAAACTAAATTATTTATATCTGTTATCCATTCTGAAAATGCTTTTACAGGTGACCCATTTCTTGGTCTATAACGTTGTTGTATAGTGCCAATAAATTTTGGAGAATCTTGTTTCATTTTGTATGTAGCATTTTTAAATATATCATTATTTTTTAAATTTTGATATGTGTCATTCCATTTAGGAAATACTTTTGTGAGTGATTCGATAGCCATATAGCAGAAATAATCAGGAGCACATGGAATAATAAAGTAATCACTTTCCATTAAAATATTAGCATTTGTTGCAGATATGCTTGGACTCATGTCCAATAATATATAGTCTAAAGCATATTCTTCAGCAGTTAATAAAAGTAGATTTCGCAATGCACCAGGCACGTTCCCGAACATAACCATAGAACCTGCTAAGTTTTCAGCAATGTTATAAGTGGCATCATATTCAGAAAAATCAATGTGACCGGGTAGTAGTAAAAGATTTTCGTTATCATCAAATTTATAGCAAACAGACGATCTTAATGGTTCTGGCTTATTATCAAAGACTGGTGACAGGGCTTCTTTTAGATTATGACCATTCTTTCTGTAAAAATTTGATAACTTATTTTCTTTATCGGAATTAAGGCATAAACCAGTTAAATTACATTGCGGGTCAGTGTCAACGATTAAAGTTTTATATCCCAATTCTGCTAATTTCCACCCTAAATGAAAAGTAGTAGTAGTTTTACTAACACCGCCTTTGTTATTAAATAAAGAAATTATTTTAGTCATTATTTTTCTCCTTTTCTAGTTGTTTAAGCTTTCCATTTGTAACTATTATTTTTCTTGTCTATTCCTTTTTCATCAACGCTACTACTCGTAGCAGGCCAGTTTATTTTCCATTCAAAATACTCGTCCTCTGAAATCTCTCCGCTTTTCAACTGTTCTTTCCGCAGACACCACTCCCGCATGAAATCATTGACTAATCCATACTCTAGCCACATACCCACTGGGGCATGAGCAGGCCAATCATCATTATCATAGTAACGCACCGACTTATCATCAGAAGCGTTGCATTTGCCGGGATTGCGAACAAGCTGAAATAAATGGATCGTGCTACGGTCATCTTCGTCAAGCCAAAGGAATGTAAGCATAATATCTTCGGCGCAACCGGGAGTAACGCCAATAAAATGGATATAATTGACGTTCAGTATCTTTGCCATTTCTATTAAAGTGTTGTTTTTGGGAACACGATAGCCGGATTCATACTGTGCGATACGAACATCAGCATTCCGTTCCTCATATCCCAATTTCAAGCCTAGTTCACGCTGTGTCAAGCCCCGGAACGTGCGTATTCTCTTTATCCGTTCTCCTAATACCATAATCATGTATCCTTTCTGAAAATTAGAGTGATTGTTTTGAAATTATCATGTTACATCTGCTCCACAACTCGTCTTTATATGCAAATACATCTTTATCAATCTTTCTTTCAACAAAGCCGACTTTTTCATAACATTGCTTTGCTAATACGTTTTCACTGAAAATATTTAGTTGAACCGCTTTTGCGCCGGTTATCTGAAATGCGAATTGTAGAGCCAGATTCAGCATTTCTTTTCCGTAACCTTTTCCACGTTTGGTTTTATCAACAATAACAAATTTAAGAAAACCAATATTGTCTGCTGTATTGACAGAATAACAGAAGAAGCCTACTGCCTGTCCGCTGTTTTCAGTTGCTACATAAGCACTGTCTGTCCAGTCCATTGCATTTTTCTCTAATAAATCATGGAAAGATTTTTGTGTCATGGGGTATGGCAAAAGATTTGCACACCAAAAAGCATGAGTTCTTTCGTCATCAATCCATTTTGATACATATTCGTAATCTTTGCTTGATATATACGGTCGGATTCTCATAAATGGAATGTCCTTTCTCCAATTTATTTATAAATTTGTTATAGGTAATACACCATAATATATTCTTCCTCATTCTCCTTTACAATCTCAAAACCAATCTTTAAATACATCTTTATCGCATAATTGGCTTTCTGAACAGAAAGAGAAACCCGACTGTACCCATGTGATTTAAGCAGGGTAAGAATTTCTTTCATCATAGCCGTTCCAATGCCAAAACCCCGGTATTTTTTATAAAGAGAGATTGCCAAAGAGGGCGTTTCATCATCTATATATCCGTAATCGTTCATAATGCGAACCCAAACAGCCCCAACAATCTTACCGCCAACCTCTGCCACTAATCCCCAATCATCTTTGGATTCCCCGAAATGCTTAACATAAATCTGTAATTCGGGAGATGAAATAATACTTTTGGGTGGAGGTTCGATACCCTCTGGAATAAAGATTGCTTCATATAGAAAATTATCCAGTAACGGATATTCCTGTTTTTGTATTTTTCGTATCGTTACGTCCATAGCTGACCTCTCAATTCTGTATTCTCCATATATTCTAGCATAATTAAGATAATACAGCAACAAAAACTTATCAGAAATGCTAAATTTAATAAAAAAGATAAGTTTAACAAATAAGCTATTGACAATAACAGAAATGTTAAGTATAATTCAAATACAGAGCTTAACAAAAACGCTAAACAAAAGGAGGATATTGAATGAAGAATGAACTATTTGTAACTGCCGGGGAGGTAGCGCAGGAGTTGGGTGTTTCCAAACCATTTGCTTACAAATTAGTACGACAGATGAATGAGGAACTGGAAGAAAAAGGTTTTATCACAATCGCTGGACGTGTCAGCAGAAAATATTATGAAGAAAAATTCTACGGCATGGCGCAGGCGGCGAACTAAGGAGGGCGAACTATGGCGGCATATAAAGATGAACAGCGTGGAACATGGTATGTATCGTTCCATTATTATGACTGGACGGGTAAGAACTGCCGGAAAGTCAAGAGAGGTTTCAAGACCAAAAGAGAAGCTACGGAGTGGGAACACCATTTCCGAATGAAAGAAGCGGCTGACTTGGATATGACTTTCGGGGAATTTGTGCAGGCATACACAAGGGATATGAAACCGAAGCTGAAGCACAATACTTGGCTGACAAAGGAGCATATCTTACGCACAAAATTGTTACCGTACTTTGAGAATAAGAAAATGTGTGATATTCGTGCAAAAGATATTATTCAGTGGCAGAATGAGCAGATTTCCTATCGTGATGAAAAAGGAAAGCCTTATGCGCCGACTTATCTGAAAACTCTGCAATCCGAATTGAGCGCATTGTTTAATCATGCGGTACGGTTTTACGAATTAAAGAGCAATCCCGTTGTCAAAGCCGGGCCGCTTGGGAAAGGGAAAGCAGAGGAAATGCTTTTTTGGACGAAAGAGGAATATCTGAAATTCATTGAAAAAGTAAAAGACAAGCCGTATTCCTATCAAGCATTTCAAATTTTATACTGGTGTGGCTTGCGTGTTGGCAGACCTCCGGCACAGCCACGCCAGTTTGTTGATTTCTAAGCTGGGAGCGCAGCCGAACCTTGTGGCAGAACGGTTGGGACATGAGAAAATTCAGACCACCCTTAATACCTATAGCCATTTATATCCGAATCAGTCAAGGGATCTGGCAGACCAGTTAAATGATCTAAATTCTGGAACAGATGATGAGCAGGAAGGAGATGATAGTGATGCCGGGGAAACATAAAAATGCCACCATATCTTTCCGCCCAAGTGACTGGCAAAGGGCGCTGATAGAGGAAAGAGCAGCTCTCAGCGGGCATCATAAAAAGGATTTTATAACCCGGAGCTGTATTTATTCAAATATTGTGGTTGTTGGGAAACAGGAAAATATAAAACGTATTGTGGACTCTTTACAGGAGATGCAGTATGTGATGAGGGAAATCGCCAGGCAGTTAGAATCCGGCGATTTCTCTATGTCCGGTGACAGTTATCAGGAACTGCGACAGGATTATCTTGCGCTTGTGGTGACAGTAGTCGATATTATAAACGGAGCAGCCTATCTGTTTGACGAAGCACCTGACAGGGATAACCAGCATTGGAAGGCTGATTTGGAACTGGAGCAGTTTCGTAGCGCATTGGAGATTCAGAGGAACGCTTTAGGGAGCGGCAAAGTTTAGGTTGTGTGATGGCTGAAATGAGGGTATAATGAAAATAAGCCTATCGCAAGAAAGAGGTGACGATTTGAGTGATATAGTCAAATTGAAGTATAAGGAAGAAGATTTAAAGATGCTGGCGGGGTTTACCCTGTTGGATGATGATTTTATGACGATTGTGTTTGACCGGAATATAGAGGCAACAGAGCTTGTTTTAAATATTATTCTCGGCAGAAATGATCTGAAAGTCATAGAAGTGACTGCACAGAGGGAATACAAGAATCCGGTTACAGGAGGCCGTTCCATTAAATTGGATATTTACGCCAGGGATTCTGATGGGAAAGTGTACGACATTGAAGTGCAAAATGATGATGCCGGGGCAGACATACACAGAGCCAGATTTCATAGCAGTATGCTGGACACTAAGATGCTGAAGGAAAAGCAGAAATTTAAGGAAATCCATGATTCGTATGTTATATTCATTACGAAGAATGACTATATGAAGATGGGGCTGCCTATGTACCATGTGGAAAGGACAGTGCAGGAAACGGGAACATTGTTCGGGGATGGTTCACATATTATCTATGTGAATGGGAGCTATAAAGATGATGCGGACCCGGTGGGGAAGCTGATGCATGATTTCCGCTGCACAAGTGCGGTAGATATGTTTTATCAGGAACTTGCAAAATCGGTAAGGCATTTCAAGGAGACGGAAGGAGGCCAGAATCAAGTGTGTAAAGCAATGGAAGAAAGAATTGACAGGGAAAGAATTGAAACTTTATTTGCTGCCGTCAAGAACCTTATGGAAGCTATGAAAATGACCGCAGAGCAGGCAATGACAGTCCTGAAAATATCGGATGCCGATAAAGTTATTTTGGCAAAGAGGTTTTAAATGATAATATCGTAATTATAATGATATTTTCAAGGTAGTTGTTATGTTATGTCCGGAAATTATAGATCCGGTAAGGCATTGTCAGGAAGGAGAAGTAGTATGTCATTGGTAGATGTTAATATTAAAGTTCCGATGGAGATGGAGGCCCACTTGAAACCATCCAGTCAGGTTACAGAACTTGAAAGAAATGCATTGTTGCTTTATCCTTATATTCTAAAGCAGACAATATCTTATGGACATGCAGCCGAAATATTGGGAATACGAAAAAATGACTTGATTGATATTTATGATAAACTGGGATTCTCTTACCTGGATTTGACAATGGATGATTTGGATGCGGAGCTTAATGCGTATAGGAGCGTGAAGTCGAAAGGGGCAATGGCATGATTGTTATAGCAGGCACATTGGAGAACGGCATTATCGGAAGTTATTGGACAGATTGAAGTAGTGGTAATGCGGCAGTCGTTTGGTAATGTTTTGGTAATAAAAAGTTTCAAAACCATTTGGATGACGTGGAAAAGCGGAAAAATGGCGTATGAAAAGGGCTGAAAATACACTGAAAATGACCCCAAAAACGGTCATTTGAGATGAGTTCGAGTAATTCAAAGGATGAGAGAAATCCAGTGTTTATGCTGGCTGCAAGCAGAATAGTTTAGTGACTGGCAACGATTTGGCAACACTTTTTCTTATTCAAGGAATGATTTATATATTTCAATATGGTACATAAGGAAACCTTACTGATATTCTGAAATGAAAACTGAATATCAGCAAGGTTTTTCTTATTTATTTCTTTGGCTATTTCTCTGATTTCTTAATGAGGTAATCACTCATTTCTTGGGAAGGCGTCTTTGCCCAGTGATGGCTGGCGTCCAGTTCCGGGTATCGGTAACGCCATTCATCGTATTCTTCCCTGCTGATTTCGCCGTTTTCAAGTTTTTCTGCCTGCTGCTGCCATTCCCTGAGCATGGCGCTGACCGTATCCACAGGGGAAGAATTAGAAGAATCCCGGCAAAGGCAGATAAGACCGTCTTTTTCCATTATCTTAAATCCGTATATGTCCTCCAATGCAAAGAGGGTAAGCGGTACAAAACATACCGTAGTGAGTCTTTCCCAGTCAATTGATATACTTTCCTGATATCACAAGGGAGGTATTTCAAATGAGTACAAAGTTTACAGATGATGAATGGCTGCTGATCTTTCAGCAGAGAACGCAGAGCGGCCTGTCTGTCCGAAAATGGTGTGACAGCAATCAGATCAGTTATGACAAGTATAAATATTGGGAAAAGAAACTGATGCGCAGAACGGATCCGGAAAGAATAGTATCTCCTATGGATTTTGTAGAACTCCCACAGGCACTGCTTCCTCCGCTTTCACTTGAACAGAAGGAATCCTGTCCTTTTGAACTATCCTTTCATGGATCGCATCTGAAGATTGCTGGTGTTAGTATATAAGTGTGGACAGAAAAAGTTGAACAACCTATATTATCAAATGAAAGAGCAAAGGAGATGTTCAACATGGCGAAAAATCAAAAATCTTACACTCCGGAGTTTAAACAGCAGATCGTGGATCTGTATAATGCCGGAGGAACATCGTATCCACAACTGGAACGTGAATATGGCGTAAATCGGAGTACGATTAGCGGTTGGGTAAAGCAGCTTTCCCCTGTCAAGGTATCAGAGGAGGAAACGGTTACCCTCAAGGAGTATAAGGCTCTCCAGAAAGAATTCCAGTGCCTTAAGATCGAGAATGAAATATAAAAAAAAGCGACCGCCATATTCGCAAAAGAACAATAGCCGAGATTGTTGCATTTATCCAGAACAACTTAACCAACTACTCTGTATCACAGCTTTGCAGTGCTTTGAAATTCTCAAGGAGTACCTATTACAAGGCTCTGGTTTGTGTACCTTCAAATAAGAACATGGAGTATGAGGAATTCAGCAGGAAAGTGAAACAAGCCTTTGAGGATTCCAAACGCAGATACGGGGCTGTCAAACTATGCCGTGTACTCAATGGCGCTGGGACACCCTGCAGTATCAAGCGGGTCCAGAGGCATATGGCAGAGCAGGGACTGCGCTCTGTGGTAGTAAAGAAGTACAACCACCATGCCAATCATGGCAGTATCCCAGATGATAAAGTGAATATCCTGAAACGTGATTTTGGAACAGAAACCATCAATCAAAAATGGTGCACAGATATTACCTGCATCCATGTGCAGAAAGAAGGATGGACTTATCTGGCATCTGTCATGGATTTGTGCAGCCGTAAAATCATCGGCTATGCCTATGGCACATCTATGACAGCGGAACTGGCAGTGAAAGCGGTAGAGAATGCGTGCCTGAACGTCAGGGATACAAAAGGGATTATTTTGCACAGCGACCTTGGAAGTCAGTATACGAGCCAGGCATTTGAAGACTGCCTGGCCAGGAAAGAAATCCTGCATTCCTTTAGCCGTAAGGGAAATCCATACGATAATGCCTGCATTGAATCCTTTCATTCTGTACTGAAAAAGGAAGAAATATATCTTCATACTTACCAAGATTCAAAGGAAGCCCGCAGAGCAATCTTTGAATACATAGAAGGCTGGTATAATCGTAAGCGGATACATAGCTCTATTGGTTATTTGACACCACAGCAAAAGGAGGATGAGGAACTTAAAAAACAGCATAATCTTTCGACTTTTTTTGTCCAAAGTATTGACATAGATCCACTACCGATTTCCGCAAACAGATCGAAGGACTGGCTGCTCTGGTCAGTCTGAGATATCATCTGGATCCCTATACCCCTGCCTGTGTGTTCCTGTTCTGCAATCGGAAAAAGAATTGTCTGAAAGCCCTGCGTTTTGATAAAGATGGTTTTCTTCTTGCAACAAAAAAACTGCTTCCGGACATGGTCTTTCAATGGCCAGAGTCGAAAGAAGAGATCCGGGACATCACACCCCAGCAGGTCAGATGGCTGCTGGAAGGCTTATCTATCGAACAGAAGAAAGCCCATAAGACAGTACGGATCCGTCTGGAAGATACGTGCTTCTAAGGTTCGTGAAAATGCCGGTAAAATCGTGTGGATTCCCTGTAAAATCAGCATTTTTCAAGCCTTTTCAGGATAGAAAAATGCTGATTTTTCGTACAAAAAATGGTATCATAAAGTCAGAAACCATCAAGGAGGAATCCACCCATGCTGACTGGACCTGAATACCAGGAGCTGCTCGAACTGCGCAGGCTTGTACAGGAGCAGGAACAGACAATCGAACAACAGAGCCATCAGCTCAGACAGCAGCAGGCCCAGATCGAGAACCTGACACAGGCGCTCCTTCATGCAAGGAAGAAGCTGTTCGGCCCTTCTACGGAAGTCACACAGATAAAGGGACAGATGAGCCTGTTCGGACAGGAAGAACTGCTGGATTCCCTCAGACAGGGCCAGGAAGAGATTGTCATCACAGAGCATAAAAGGAAAGCACGGCAGCCGGGAGTCCGGGCGGAAATGATCGCCGCTCTTCCGGTAGAAGTGGAAAGATGTATTGCAGACCCCAAAGAGCAGTGTCCCGTATGTAAAAGTCCGCTCATAAAAGTAGGGGAAAAGGCAGTCCGTACAGAAGTAATCTTTCATCCGGCACAGTTGAAAGTACGTCAATACATACAGGAAGTCTATAAATGCAGCCAGTGCGGGAAAGAAGGAAGCGAGCATCCTTCTGATGTATTTGTGGGAGGGAAAGTACCGGTATCCCTGTTCCCCCATTCTCTTGCGAGCGCATCTTTAGTGGCAGGGATCCTGTATAAAAAATATGATATGGGGATCCCTTTGGCAAGGCAGGAGCGGGACTGGTACCGCCTGGGACTGTGCCTTTACCGCTCCACAATGGCAAACTGGGTGATCCGCAGCAGCGAAGAGTATCTGCTGCCCATTTATGAGCGGATCCACCAGGAACTGCTTGGCTGTGGGATCCTGCATGGGGATGAGACCCGCATCCAATGTAACAGGGAACCAGGGAAAAAGGCCAGCAGCGAGTCATTCATGTGGGTGATCCGCAGCGGGCGGGAAGAAGCAGTACAAGCAGTGTTCTTCCATTATGCAAGGAGCCGGGCAAGAAAAGAGGCGGAGAAGCTCTACAGAGGGTTCCATGGGTACCTGGTCACAGATGCCTGTACAGGGTATGACACCATGGAGGGGATATGCAGGGCGCTGTGCTGGTCACATGTACGCAGGTATTACATTGACAGCATACCTTTAGATTCCCGCGGAAAGGAGATCAGTGGTTCCAGGGGAGCAGAGGGACGGGAATGGTGTGACCGCCTGTTCCAGATCGAAAAAAACCTGAAAGCATTACCTTCCGAGAAGCGTCTGCAAAAGCGTCAGGAGCTGAGCAGGCCTGTCCTGGAGGGATTTTGGGCGTGGGTAGAAGAGGCCAGTGCAAAGTATACTGCCAATGAATCTCTCAAAACAGCCCTTACTTATACAACAAACCAGAGAAAATATCTGGAGACATTTCTGGAAGACGGGCGCATTCCGATCTCAAACAATGACTGTGAGACCAGTATCCGTCCATTTGCAACCGGACGCAAGGCATGGCTGTTCGCAGACTCACCGGCAGGGGCAAGAGCCAGCGGCATCGTATATACATTGGTAGAAACAGCGAAACTGAATCATCTGGATGTATTTGGCTATCTATGTTATTTATTAGAAAGCCTGCCGGATCTCGATCACCGAAACCATCCTGAATTACCGGAAGCATATCTCCCCTGGTCTGAGACACTGCCAGAAAGCTGCCGACTCAGGGAACATAGAACAAATAAGAAGTGTATGTTTTGTATCGCTTATCGAAAAAAGAAGTAAGAGACTGGAAGATTAGCGGGGAGGATGCAGGATATTTTAAGATTACGGATTATGGGCTGTTACAGTTGAATTATGGACTCGCTTATATTGACCCATGTGTGACAGCAACAGTAACGGCTGTTTTGGAGGATGGAAGAAAACTGACAGCAACAGTACGGGCATACTCAGAGCTGAATATTTACATAGACAAAGTATTTACAGATTTTGAAAAGCAGTATATTTCCCCTTCCATGACGCAGAAGGAAAAGGCAGAAAAGGCAGCATGGTATATCAGTACAACGTCTGACTATGAGTTATATAATGATAATTGGTGGGATATTTTTCTGAAAGGAAAGGGGGACTGTTCGGCGAGCCGGTATGCGCTGCAGTATATGTGCAACCATATGGGTATCAAGGCGGCGGCTTGTGGAAACCTTGATGCACATGGGAAAACGCTGGTCTATGCAGATGGCAGGTTTTATGTCATTATCACCGGGTTTAACGAACCAAAGCCACGGCAGTATATGATTTATGAAATAAGTGGTGAGTCTTTAGAAGATTTGGCAAAACAGAATAATTTCAATTTAGACTATTTCCATCAGTAGAGGGGAGAAGGAACTGGGACAGCTAATGTGACGTCTGCAAATTAAATCGACTTTATATTTGTCTAAATCTTCATCTGCTACTTTAGATTTTCCAGACGTAGCCAGCGTTACGCCGTTGAAAATCTGCCTTGCAGACTGAAAATTTATTCTGCATATATAGTTGGGTTATTTGGAGACGTTACACTAGTGTACTGACCTGTTGATATTTAGCATTACTACCACCTCATCAAGAGGCAGCAGTAAATACAGGGTATAAGGAACTGAGCTTTATTCTGGCATCAGTAGTCCGGAACTGCCAGTTGACCTTTGCCGCCACTGTATTCCGCTCCGTTTCCCATGCGGACAGTTCTTTGCGTAACAGTCCTGTTTCAGCGATGCGGCGGCTGAGACATTGCCTGGTCATTACATTAAGCTCTATTTCTGCAATGTCCAGCCAGCTCCCATGCTTTGGCGTATAATGTATCTCCAATTTTTTTATGATGCGTCTTGCTTCTTCAGGCGGATACCGTTTGTACAGGGAAGCTGCTTTATGTGTGTTCAGATTATCCATCACAAGGACGATCTTCTCGGCATCAGGGTACATGATGTCCACCAGATACCTGATTTCCTCTGCCCAGTCGACGGCTGTACGGTGTTCCCGGACACTCACATGGTGCATCCCTCCGAGCGGTTCCACGAAGGCAAAGATGCTGACCGTACCATTGCGGACATATTCCGAATCGGTTTTCCGGTCACTTCCGGGAATCATTGGCAAAGGCTCCCTGGACTCTCCCAAAAGCTGATATGGTTTTTCGTCCATACACACAACCGGACGATTTTCATCATAGGGGCGTTCGTAAACATCAGGGATATCCTCCATGCAGGCTATGAATTCCGGGTCTTCTTTTGACGGGATGCACCAGTAGTCGTTTTTGTGAGGTCGAAGTTTGTTTTTTTTAGGGCATTGCGGATTGCCTCCCTGCCCACAGGGGTTTCCAGAACCACTTTGGATTTTTCCTCAAGCAGACGGATTGTCCACCGGGAGTGCCCTTCTGGAACGGGGCCGCAGGCAAGTTCAATCAGCCGGGCCTCTGTACGCCCGTCAACCTTGCGCCTTGCATTATCTGAATTTATGTTCCTTTTAAATTCAGTAACTGCGTCAATGCCGCCATTGATGTATTTCGTCACAGTATTGGTGACGGTTGCCATACAGACACCATTGGACTTTGCGCTTTGTTCATGAGTTAAAACTTTTCCATGCGCCTCGTCCAGATCAAGAATAACCTGGCATCTGCTGCGGATAGTTTTTGAAGTTTCCTTCTTACGGATAACAGATTTCAACTTTCTAAATTCTTCTTCTGTGAGATGGATATTATACTTTTTAGGTCTTGCCATAGGAATCACCGCCGTTTCTTTTATTATATATCAAAACAGCTGTGGTTACCAGAATTATTTGATTAAATATCAACAGGTCAGTACACTAGTTAGTGATATAGCCGAAATTAAATTGACAGAGAAGGGCTATTTTATTTACGCCCATGAAATTGTGATACCTCATTCCAGTTTGCGACAATATTATCGGGTAAAGCCGCTTTCTGATAAATGCCGGGAATTAACCGCAAAATATGTATACGGGTTGAGCTATGTAAATTACAATGTCCTTGTGACAAATTGGGACAGTAACAATGTAGAAGATATTCTGATGCCCTGTATGTTTGAAGATATATACCGGATATATACCGGGGAAAATTTAAGGACGGAAAACTGGAGAATACCTGCGGACACATACGAAAAAATAATGACTACATATTTTCCAGTATCAGTAGAACAGTTACGGGAAAAATGCGGCTATGATGAGGATAGTAAGAGCTATGAGTATGAAATGATATTTGCAAGCCCGTATCCACCGTTTGGGGAAGTTGTTGATTATTCAGAAAATGCAGATGGAACAATTACGCTTATTGTTGACGGGGTATGGGCAGATTACAATTCTGACCTCGCTTTTACCAATACAATCGTGGTACAGCCATTTGAGGACGGCACATTCAGGTATTTATCCAATACGATAGAACAGAAAGAATTGGAAGTGCCAAAGAGAGGAAAATAAAAGAGGGATGATGAAGTTAAAGAAGAAGGTAATCCTTGTGGCTTATGCGCTGGTGTGTGTTGCTTTGTTATGTGCCTGTAATAATAACGGAAAAGATATGAAAAACGAATATGCTGGCAAAACCAGAGAAAATGAACAAAAGGAATATACAGAAAGTACAGACGAGGAAGCAGACACAAACAGGCAGATAGAAAAAGGCTATGATCTTCCGATAGATGCCCATCAACGGGAAGAAGCAGAAGAAGATTGCGAAAAAATGATGGGGCTTATATCGGAGTTATATAAAAACGCAGATAAAGGCTGTGCGTCCAATGTTGTTATTGCGGACGAAGTCATAGATCAGATGGTGGAAAAACTAAAAGCCACCGGATGCCCGGTCGCAATAACGGAAATATATTCAAATATGGAAAATCACAACAAACTGGAAGAATTTTTAAATGCTTCCTTAGCAGGCAGCAGCGGTTCAGCGATTGTTTATGAAATACATTCGGATGGCGGCATCGGGAGATATAAGTATTCTTATGACGGAAAGGATATGTATGTTTTATCCGCAAAAGCTGCATGGAGTGATGATGATAAGCCTGTAATGACATATATTTCCTATACCCGGATCAAAGAATGGAGATTTACGGATAAAGGATACTTTTGCTATGAGTTATGCGTACCAGAATACCCGGAAGTTACTGAAATGGTGGATGGGAGCTGCATGGTCAGGGTAAAGCCTATTACAGAGGAAAATAGGGAAATGTCGGAAAAGTGTGTACTTGGATTAGCTTATCAGGGAAACAATCTTTTATGTTCTGACTGGGATGCAGACCATATGGAAAAATTAGATTATAATGGGATGTATGAATATTTATATGCAATGAAATATCAGGAGCAGCTTCCTTCTGAGGATTATGCGGACGGGATACCAAAAGATGAGTTTGAGCGTCTGATTATGGAATATCTTCCAATAACATCGGAGGAAATACAGAAATATGCGGTATTTGACAAAGAAAAACAGACTTATGCATGGGCAAGGCTTGGTTGTTTCAACTATGCACCTACCTATTTTGGAACTTCCTTTCCAGAGGTTACGGATATTAGAGAAAACAAAGATGGGACAGTTACTTTAACTGTGGATGCAGTGTGCAGCATGATTTTATGTGATGATGCGGTAATAACGCATGAACTTACGGTACGGTTTGCAGAAGATGGCGGCTTTCAGTACTTGGGAAATAAAATTCTGGATGATGGAATTTCAAATATACCAGAATATCAATACCGGATTGTCAGACAGTAATTATGGGTAGTGCTTGATGTTGAAAATAGAAGGGATATGGAGCAATGAAAAAGACACTCAAATTTATATTAGGCTTTGTGGCTGTTATCTTTATTATAATTGCTGTGTTTTGGGGGAGCTTTGTCTATGTGTCAGATTATAAAATAACAAAGGCAGACACGTCAGTTTCGCCGGATGGAACGTATGAACTGGTTTTGCAGGCTGTGGGAGAAGCTGATTTCTCCTTTGGTTCGGCTTCCGGCAGGCTGGTTCTTTATGAGGGCAAAAGCAGAATATCCAAAGCAGACTTTGAGCTGCGGGATGATGGCAGAAACATACGCAGCAGTATATGGGAAGTTACATGGCATGAGGATTCTGTGGAAGTTATTTTGTCTGGAGATGAACAGTTCGATGAACAGTAAGCGCTCAATAATCCTACGAATGGACAAAATAAAACAGCCCCTACATAATGGACTGTAGGAACTGCAAGCATTTTACTCTACATTGTACCAGAACATCTGCCAATAACCTCCGGATTCCATGGGGCCAGCCTGGATAGTTCGCTGTCCGCCATCCTGGTCTCCGGCAGATGCTCAGGCAGATATTTCAGATATTTATAAATATTCAGGTTATGGGCTTTGGCCATCTCAACCATGGTATAAACCATGGCACTGGCATCCGCACCTTTGGGGGTATCGCTGAACAGCCAGTTGCGGCGGCCTGCCGTGAACGGACGGATTGAATTCTCACTCAGATTGTTAGAAAAGCTGCACCTGCCGTCCTCAAGGTATGTCATGAACTGCTCTCTGTGATTTTGGGCATAGTTCACCGCTTTCTCAAAGCGCGTCCCTTTTTTCGGGGACTGCTGTGAGACCCATTCCCAGAAAGCGTCCGGCACTGGCATCTCTTTCTGGATCCGGTATTCTTTCCGCTGCTCGTGGCTGTGTCCTTTCTCATGGGACTGACGTTCATACTCGAACAGCTTGTTGCAGTACTGCACCCCCTGGGCGGCAGGATTGCCGTAATCCAGCTCCTTCCCTTTCGGAACTGCCTCCACAAAGTACCTGCGCAGGTGCGCCCAGCAGCAGCACCGCTTCACATCCGGCAGGCCATTGTAGCCCTGGTAGCAGTCCGTCTCCAGATAGCCCTTGAAACCTTTTAAGAAGTCTGCCGCATTCAACCCTGCCCTGGTCTGCGTATACCGGTAGAGGATGATGGGCGGCAGGCCGTCCTCCCCGGTCCGGAACAGCCACATGAACGAGTCTGTCTCCGCATTCCGCTCCGGTTCCTTCAGCACCTGGACTCTTGTCTCATCTGCCATCAGGAACTGCCTCTTTATAAGTTCCCGGCGGAAATAGCCATACAGCAGAGAAAAATAATTCCCGGCGCAGTACAGGATCCAGTTTGCAAGCGTCGCCCTGCTCAGGATGACGCCCATCTGTTTCCAGTCCTGCTCCTGGCGGTACAGGGGCATGGAATTGGCATATTTCTGGTACATCGTCCATGCAACGGCGGATGCGGACGCATAGCTGTGGGGGATCAGCGCCTCCGGCACATGAGCCCTGGCGAACCTTACGGCTTCCGCCATTGCCGGGGCCGTGGAACATACCGGACACTTTGCCGTCTCCCGGTAGATATTGACTACTTCGCCCCTGGCAGGGGTGAAACGGAATTCCCGACGGACAAACTCCTTCCCGATGGCTTCCATTTCCGCTCCGCATTCCGCACAGTATCTCTGTTTTTCGGAAAGGGGGATGCCTCCTGCTCAGCCTCATTGAAAAGGCTGAGCTGTCCTTCCACATTTTCAGACTTTTCACTGGATGTGCCGAAGAGTTTTTTCGTAAGATAATCGACCTTTTCATTCAGGACCGCCATTGCTTCATTATTAGAAGCAATGGTCTGGCGCAGGGAATCGATAAGCTCATTCTGGCTTCTGACTGTCATATTCAGTTGGCTGATCGTGTCCTTATACTCCATGATTCTGGAGTCCTTCGGGTCTTTTGCCATCTATCCCTGCCTCCTCTTCTGATGCTTTTATTGTACCATGGAAAGCATCTGGAGTGAAGCCTGGCAGACCTTGTTTTTCGGGATATTCAGCTTTTTTTGAGAAACCCGCCGGTGCTGTCAGGAGGCTTTGGGCGGAGGGATATCCCGCTCATTTTCAGGCGGCCTGAACGCTTTGGGCTGTTCTATCTCCAGTCCTGACATGAGCCAGTCGAACTGCTTCCAGGAAATGCCCCTTGCCTCCTGGGAGTCCCTGGGCCACCGGAAGCGCCCCTGCGCCTCCATCCTCTTATAAAGGAGCAGGAACCCGTCACCTTCCCATAAAAGGGCCTTGATCCTGTCACAGCGTTTCCCGCAGAAAAGGTACAGGGCGCTGCGGCGGGGATCCATGTGGAGCTTTTCCTGCACGATCCCGCAGAGGCCGTCGATGGAACGCCTCATATCCGTGTAGCCGCAGACGATATAGATTTCGTCCGCAGCTGAAATGTCTCCTGACATGATCCGCCTCCGATCAGGCGGACGGTTTCTCTCAGCAGCGCCGGATCTGTCCCGTTGGGGATGCGCAGTACCATACCGGCTACGGATAGTTCCATGGCCGGAACCGGGAATGCCGGATACGCAGTCTCCAAAAGGGGCGGGGAGACATCCCGGCCCTGCCGGATGTCAGGCTCTATCCTGACGATTTCCTGTTTTGTGCTTACACGCTGGCTGTGAACTGGCTCCGGTATGTCCTGATATCCTTTCTGGCGGAGCCTGCGCACCCAGCCGTAGAATGTGCCTGGGCAGATGCCTTTCTCCCTGCACCACTGGTGGTCCGTCAGGCCGCTGGAGCGGCATTCCATGACCAGACGGTACTGCTCTTTCGCTTTGACTGGCTTTGCTGGCATATATTGAACCTCCATAGGTATAGTGAAATGCTTGCGTTTGCAGAACTCTGGCACAATGCATAGGGTAAGATGCCTGCATTTCCACTATCCATTATGAAGCCGAATTAAACCCTTGTCACTCCGTCAGGATATTTTGCGCTTACACTTAAAGGACAGTAACTAATCATTGAAAAATAATGCTCTCTTTTAAGTAACTGCATTTTTACATGGACTACTTAAAAGGGAGCATTATTTTATGTAATGAATATTGTGGATTAGATTTTTATTCTTCCCATATTCCTATATCAGATAGGATGGAAAGAGAAATTTCTGATGCCTTACTGCCTGTGGCATTTTCTGCGGCTTGGATGTTGGTGGCAAAAAAGTATGCGTTGCCAGCGGTTTCAATATAGCCTACAAACCAGCCATTTACATCTTGACCGTCTACACGTCCGGTTCCGGTTTTTCCGTAAAAGTTTTTGCCTTCCGAAGAAAACAGGCAAATAGCACTTTTTACAGCATTTATATTTTCCGGGGTAAAGTCAAAACGGTTGCTGTGGAGAGCTGTTAAAAGTTGTACCTGCTCTACCGGGGAAATTTTTAATGTCCCTTGCATCCAGTATGAGGAAAGGCTTGCATTTATATTCTCGTTTCCGTATCCGATTTTTCGGATATAACCCTGAATGGCGGATGAACCGATTTGCCTATCTATTTCCTCGAAATACCAGTTGACGGAGGACTGCATTGCAGAATACAAATCCTGATCAGCGTTCCATGCTTCAAATGGATAGTCAGTTCCGTTCCATGTCATGAAAGAATCATTTGGGGCAATCACGCTTTCTTCCAGTCCAAACAGCGCATCATAGATTTTGTAAGTAGAATTTGGGGCTGTCCTTAAAGTGGCTTGCTCCATATCATAGATATTCCATGTATCGCCGTTTAAATCATATAGTACAAAGCTGCCTTCATATCCACTGAAATAGGCAGACAGGTCAATCGTAGAAACCTTTTCAGCAGAAATGTTCCACTGATACCGGCTCTGCTCTGCGGCATAAGTGGAAAGCATTGGGGCAAGAGCAAAAAGAATAACGCCAATCGTGACAAAAGCAGTAAATCCTTTTAATTTTCTGAAAACAGAAGGTTTTTTATAAGAGGAGATATTAGCAATTCTTTGTTGCATCTGCTTCATGCTTCCGCTGATTCCGGCAGCGAAGGGGAATGGCGTAAGTGAAACTTTTTCCGCAAAGTTGATGAGGGTATTCCCATAATTTTCATAATCGCTTTCATCGAGTAGTTTCAGGACGGATGTATCACAGGCAACCTCCCGTTCGTTCCGCATTTCTTTCAGTGCATACCAGACACATGGGTTACACCAGTAGAGTACGCCGAAAAAGTTCATAAGATAGCTTGCCAGTGCGTCTTTGTGTCTGTAATGTTGTAATTCGTGCAACAGCATATACCGCATATCCGCAGCATTAAAATCCGATATGAGGTGGATGGGAAGATAAATGCGGGGGTTGAATAATCCCACAATAACGGGGGATTTCAGGAAGGCGGTGCTGTAAACGGGAATATTTCTTTTTATTTTCATTTCTTTTAAACAGTTATGATATAAAATACGGACAGCCTTGTTCTGCAGGGGAAGCGCAGACTTTTTCATGGCGTTTAACCGGGATACGGATTTTATTACTAATAAAATCATAGCCAGGATGCCAACCAGCCATACACCGCACAAAATCAGTCCAATAATGGAGGGTGTTTCTCTGCTTACAGACAGTGCAAAATCATTCATCTGATTTACAGCATCGGACGTATTTGGATTTAGGACACCTTCCGTAATCGTCCCATTGTTTGATGACGCCGCATTTTTCCATGCATTAAATAATGCGAGAACCTGCGTAAAAGAAGCCAGGCGAAAGGGAACAAACGGGACTGCAAGAATCCCAAGCAGCAAAAACCATAAATTGAACTGCATCCGGCTGGTCAAATAATTTTTAAATGCCCGTTTTACGATAATAAGAAAGCCTATGATGATACAAATAAAAATGTTACATAAGAAAAAGCGTATTCCAAAATCTGCCATGTTAATTCCCCCTGTTCTTTGAACCCTTTGCGAGAAGGGAACGGAGCGTGTCAATTTCTGATTCGGAGAGTTTGTCATCTTCGATATAGGCAGAAAGCATTGCTGTAATATCTCCGTCATAATAGCGTTCAAGAAAAGAGTGGCTTTCCTGACCGATATATTCTTTTTCTTCTATCAAAGGCGTGTAAACGAATACTCTGCTCTGCTTTTCATAGGAAAGCGCCCCTTTGGTTACAAGCCGCTTTATTAAGGTCTGTATTGTCTTAGGACTCCATTTTGTAGTTTGTGTTAATTTTTCGGTGATTTCATTGGTACTGATCGGTGCGTGTTTCCATATAACTTTCATCACTTCAAATTCGGCTTCTGAAATTTGTGGTAATGTATTCATTTGTAATCCCTCCTTAAATCTTACGGTTGTAATATACATTATAATGTGAAAATGAGGAAATGTCAATTTTTCGATAAATTTCTCTTGACTTTAATTCTCACAAGTGTAATAATTAAAATATTACAGAGGTAAGATTTTAGATGGAATAGGTTGTAGTGAAATGTGAGGATATAGAATGAGTAAAATAATGATATTGGCTTTTTCGGAAGATGAGGAAGACGTCTGCCAGAGAATGTTGCAGATTGTGAGCGAAAGCTCTCATTTTGAAGGGTGTAATGTGCTTCAAGTGGAAAATCACCTTAGTATCGGAGGAATGAAGTTGAACTTAGTAGAGAAAAATGTGGTTATACATGGTGCGGAAGTTATGCTTACCAATAGGGAGTTTGAAATATTGTATTTGTTAGCGCAGAGTCCCGGCAGGATATTCAGCAAAGAGCAGATATATGATATTGTCTGGCAGGAGCCGTATTCCGGCGATTACAATATTGTCATGAGCCATATCCGCCATATAAGGGAGAAAATAGAGGACAATCCGGGCAAGCCGCTTTACATACAGACCGTATGGGGCATCGGCTATCGGTTCAACAAAAATTTAAGCAGCAGTCTGTGATGTGAAAACAGATTGCTGCTTATTTTTTGTCCTGTACGCCTAAGAGGTATTCGCAGGATACATGGAAGAACTCTGCCAGAGCCACCACTTCATAATCCGGGACAAACCTTGTCCCTTTTTCAATCCGTAAAACGGTCAGGTCGCTAAACTCATATCCGGCAAGCTGGAGCTGCTCTGCAAGGGCTTTCTGTGACAGCTTCCTTTCCGTCCGCAGTTCCATAACCCTTTGACCGATTAGGTTTTTGGAGTTGTTTTCCTTATTCCAATAGATTTTAATATCCTACCACCAACTTTCTAAAGATGAAGTCCCTTACCATTGATTTTACGAAATATTGTTGATAATATACTTCTAAAGATGAAGTGTTAGGGAATTATCTTGTTATTGAGAAATTGGGGATTGATAATACTGCCTGTAAAATACAATAATATTTTTAATAGGTAATTGCGAAACAAGTTCAAAATCTTGATTCCAATAGGGCAAAAGCCCGGTTGAGTCGGACTTACAGGAGGCGGATGTGGATAACAAGAGTTTTGAGACATGAAAACAAAGCAGATAAGGTTATCTGCCCGTGAAATGGTATGCGGTATGTAAGGTTATGCAATCAGAGGTTTTAAACTGCGGATATATTGATGCCTGTGCAGTTTATCAGCCACCATTACTGTAATAAGCTGGGTAATCCCGGCGAGAAGCAGGTCAGCATGAAGCGTTTTTTCATTCTGCGTTTTACGCCCGGCAACACAGAAGCTGTCCTTGAAATGGTTGATTGATTTCTCAACATTTACCCTGATCTTATAGGTGGAATCCCATTCGGCCGTACTACGGAGCGTACCAGGATAGGCGCGCAGGTTTTTCTCGGGATAAATATAAAACATCCTGCCGCAGGGGGATTCCGTACAGGGATTTTCACAGTGGCAGACGCGTTTGCTTTTACCGGTTGATTTATCATATTCCCATTTCATTTTCGGGCATACAAACTTCATGGTTGGCAGTCCGCAGCGGAGATGGGATTTGCTTCCTTCCCGTTTCATTGGAAGGGATGGGTCTTTGGGGCAGCAGGGGATGCCGTCCTTATTCAGCGGGCAGTCGGATTCCGGAAGGGAGATTCTGCCGTTGAGGGGAATGTAAGCCTGCTCAAAGGAAGCTTCCTGTAACAGGTATTTGTAGATTTCAATGGAATCAAATGCGGCGTCTCCCAGAAAAGTTTTCGGATTGATAAGCGGATGCTTCCGAAAGAAATCTTTTAAAGTGGGAACCAATGCCCTGGAATCGGCAAGACTCTTATCTTCATCCGGGGAATCAGATTTTTTTCCAACAATGATGTCAGGATGAGCCGCAAGAAAGTCCTTGTTATAAAAGGAAATATCCCGGACAATGCCGAGTCCGTTGGTAATAATACCGAATTTATAAGCATAACACCACTTTACAACTTTTCCATAAAAAATGTCATACAGGACTTTCTGATGTATAATAAGTTTGCAAACAAAAAAATACGAAAGAAAGTGATCCTGTACGACAAACTTATTATACAACGAAAAAACTATAATTGGTAGACTTTATCATTATTTTTACATTTATTTTGAGACTTGTTCCATTCCTACGGCTGAGACATTAATCCTGCTTCTTTTGTCCATACTGACACTGGAGTCAGCGGATTCCATCCGTTTCCTTTACAGGCATTTCCTGTCGAAGCTTACAGATAAATCCCTGAATGCCTTTTACTATGCCTGCTCCTATGCCAAAGTGGACTATTCCAGGTTTATCAATGCAACAGCATCCATGGCTTTGAAGCTGATCCCGGAAAACCTTAGGACACAGCCTGTCTTTCTATGTATTGACGACACTATTGTCCCCAAATATGGAAAGAAATTTGAGGATGTCTCAAAACTCTTTGACCATTCCGCGCATAACGGCAGCGGCTACCTGAACGGGCACTGCTTTGTGAGCGTCATGCTCTGCGTGCCGGTGTGGGATAAGGACAGGATTGTTTACCAGGCGCTGCCGCTTTCCTACCGCATGTGGCAGAAAAAAGAGTCCAAACTGGAACTTGCCGCTTCCATGGTACGGCAGGTCATGCCTGAGTTATCGGAAAAGAAAAATGTAATCATCCTGTGCGACAGCTGGTACACTAAAAGCTCCCTGGTTTCTGTCGTGGATGAATACCCGAACCTTGACCTGGTCGGAAATGCAAGGTACGACTCTGTCCTTTATGACCTTGCCCCGCAGCCGACCGGAAAAAGGGGGCGGCCTGCAAAACACGGGAAACGCCTTTCAGCGGATAGGGATTTTACACTTTCGGACGAAAAAATAGGCGGCTACTATATTGGAACACGCCGTGTCCTTACAAATATTTTCGGCACAAGGGAAGTCCTTGCCTATGTGACAGCCACAGAGAAGGAAGGCGGTTCCAGACGCCTGTTCTTCAGTACGGCCTTCCCAACACAGCTGCAGATTTTTTGTGCATGGCAGGAAAAGGTTCCTCTGAACCAGACGGGAAGTGCATGGATGAACTACATCCCCTTGTTCCTATATTCATTCAGATGGAATATTGAAATCGGCTATTACGAGCAGAAAACCTTCTGGTCGCTATGCAGCTATATGGTGCGTAGCCGGAGAGGGATTGAAATGCTGGTCAATCTGATCAACATAGCTTACTGCGCGATGAAGCTGCTGCCATACCAGGATGAAACATTTTCAAAATACCGTAAGGAAAGCGTACAGGATTTCAGGTTTGCACTCAGCGAAAGGATCCGGCAGGAGGTATTTTTTGCCACTTTCGTAGAAAAGAGCGAAAGTATAATAAAATCATCTGCCCTTATGAAAACCTTGAAATACCTTGTCTGGCAAAAGGGCTATTATTTGTAAAAGTTGTAAACTGGTGTAAGCATAACAGAAATGCCCGTTAATGTACATCTGCTGAATGGCTGGACTGGCGGCAGCATGGGAAGGCATGGAGCCGTAGGCGGCTTTATAAGGGTCAAAGGAATCGGCCATCCCTTTTGCTTTTTTGAAGGCTTTCAGCTGTTTGATGATACGGTTGGCATATTTGGGATTGTTTTCTGTAACCCATGCCTCAATGCCGGAGGTGTCAAAGAGAAGCATGGAAGCTTTCTGTGTATCAATACAATGGCAGATCGGTTCGGTCAAGTCAGCAAGATGATCGAACATGGATTGTAAGTCCGATAAAAAATCCTGTTTGAACCGGGTGAATTTAGAGGCATCCGGGACAACATCAAACCCACAGAAGTCCCGCAGTTCCTGGGAGTATTTCAGGAATATGATCAGCAGGGATGTTGTTGGGATTGAGAAGATAAGCTGTAATAACAGAGCCCTGAGCATTGGATAAAGCAGATGCTTACGGGGCCTGCCAGTGGCAGCATGGAAATGAGAAATAAAGGACACTGGGACCATTTCATCTAAGTTGATGGTATTTTCGAGAAGTGCAAGGAACTGATATTTATCATTATCAAATTTATTTTGGCAATCGGTAAAAATATCTGCCAAAGAGAGCTGTTTATGTGTTATCATATAGATACGACTCCTTTACTGGTGGATATGGATAATTGTTACTGGACATTTCAATTATACCACAGACCAGTGAGGAGTTGTTTTATTTTGTAACAAAGAGAATCCCGTATTTATGTGGGTTCTGGTGTTTCGCAAATGCCTAATAAATTTAAATCTCAGAAGGGAGTATGCAGTGCAAAGTACTGCTGGTAAAAGATATGAGTAATGTAAAAGAAATGGCAAAACAAATGAGGATTGACATCATTGAAGAAGTGGCGGCAGCAGGCTCAGGGCATCCGGGCGGCTCCCTTTCAGTAACAGATATCATGGCGGCATTGTATTTTGATAAGATGAATATTGATCCAAAGAATCCTAAGTGGGAAGACAGAGACCGTCTTGTTCTTTCCAAAGGGCACGTGGCTCCAGCTTTGTATGCAGCTTTGGCAGAAAAAGGATATTTTGACCGGGAAGATTTAAAGACCCTGCGGAAAAATGATTCCTTCTTACAGGGACATCCGGATATGAAAAAAACACCGGGCGTTGATGTGTCCACTGGTTCTCTTGGGCAGGGACTGTCTATTGCAAACGGCATGGCGCTTGCGGGAAGGATGAATTGCAAAAATTATTACGTGTATGTGATCCTTGGTGACGGAGAAATTCAGGAAGGCCAGGTATGGGAAGCGGCAATGTCTTCCGCACATTATAAGCTGGACCATGTGATTGCATTCCTTGATTTTAATGGTCTCCAGATTGATGGGACAAATGAAGAGGTCATGAATGTGAACCCGGTGGATGAAAAGTTCCGCTCGTTTGGATGGAATGTGCAGGTAATTGACGGGCATGACTGTGATGCGATTTCGGCAGCCGTTGACGAAGCAAAAAAGAAGGCAGGAAAGCCCAACATTATTATCTGCAAGACAGTAAAAGGAAAAGGTGTTTCCTTTATGGAGAATGAAGTGGGCTGGCATGGAACCGCACCAAATGCGGAACAGGCAGCGAAAGCATTGGAAGAATTAAGAGCTATTTAAATCATAGGAAGCAAGCAAAGAAAGCGAGGAGGATTAAAATGAATACAGCAACACGTGAAGCATATGGAAATACATTGGTAGAACTTATTGATAAAAATAAAGATGTCGTCGTACTTGATGCGGATCTTGCCCATGCGACAAAAACATTGAAATTCAGCCAGAAATGCCCGGAGCGTTTCTTTAACATGGGCATTGCGGAGGCAGATATGATCGGTACCGCAGCAGGACTTGCAACCTGCGGCAAAATACCGTTTGCAAGCACTTTTGCGGTATTTGCTACTGGGCGTGCCTTTGATCAGGTACGGAATACGGTCTGCTATCCCAATCTGAATGTGAAAATTGTAGGTTCCCATGCAGGGATTACAGTAGGGCCGGACGGCGGAAGCCATGAGGCGATTGAAGATATTGCAATCATGCGTTCCCTGCCTGATATGAGCGTTATTGTTCCGTCAGATGATGTGGAAGCGCGTGCGGCAGTCCTTGCAGCAGCAGAGATAAAAGGACCAATGTATCTGCGTATGGCGAGAGTTGCATCGCCGACTTATCATAAGGAGGATTATGTATTTGAGTTTGGAAAAGGTGAGCTTGTAAAAGACGGAAAGGATGTCACAATCATTGCGACTGGAATCATGGTGCCAAAGGCGCTTGAAGCGGCCAGAGCATTGGCGGAGGATGGCATTGAGGCGCAGGTAGTGAATATCCATACCATCAAGCCTTTGGATGAAAAGATGGTTGTAGAATGCGCAAAGAAAACAGGCAGAGTAATTACAGTGGAAGAAGCAACCATCTATGGAGGT
This sequence comes from Lachnospiraceae bacterium JLR.KK002, assembly GCA_036941025.1. Taxonomy (NCBI): domain Bacteria; kingdom Bacillati; phylum Bacillota; class Clostridia; order Lachnospirales; family Lachnospiraceae; species Lachnospiraceae bacterium JLR.KK002. Next base: position 2,009,104 of record JAYMNP010000001.1, on the reverse strand, counting down.
CTTGGCTCTGCGGTGTGCGAAGTTCTTTCGGATAAATATCCTGTTCCTGTAAGACGGATTGGCGTGCAGGATAAATTTGGAAAATCCGGAGATCCGGATAAACTTCTGGAAGAATACGGACTGACATCAAAGAAGATTATGGAGACAGCACAAAAGATGCTAAGAGGGGAGTAAGCCTATGAAATATGAAGCAACAGTGAAAGGAATTGTTGAGCATATAGGCGGGTTGGATAATCTTGCAGTTGCGAACCACTGTGCGACAAGGCTGCGCTTTAAGCTGAAAGATATCACCAAAATGAATGAGGATGCTTTGAAAAAAGTAAAAGCGGTCATGGGTGTCAGAACCATGGAAGGAAATGAGATCCAGATTATCATTGGAACAGATGTGGTCACTGTTTATGATGAGTTTATGGAAATCACAGGATATAAAGAGGGAGGAGGGGGAGAGACACAGACCTCCGGAAAGAAAAAACTGTCTTTAAAAGGAATCGGTTCTATCATCGTGGAATATTTAAGCGGCACAGTTGCACCGGTAATCCCAATCTATCTTGGCTGTGGAATGCTGATGGCATTTTTGACCATATGTACAAACTTTTTGGGTCTGGATGCGGAAGATGGGGCGGTAAAAATTTTGAATGCGGCTGCAAACGCAGGATTTTACTTTATGCCGATCATACTGGGATGGTCCGCCTGCAGTAAATTGAAAGCGGATCCGGCATTGGGAGCTTTGCTTGGCATGACATTGGTATATTCAGATATCAATAATGTAGCCGGACTGGATTTCTTAGGACTTCCGGTTACGCAGGTACAGTATAATGGTTCATTCCTGCCGATGATTTTAGGCGCTGCTTTTTTGTCTTTTGTTTATCGTTTTTTCAAAAACAAGATTCCGCAGGCATGCCGTTACTTTCTGTTGCCATTGGTAACTCTGGTGATTTCTATTCCTGTAACGCTTGTTGTACTGGGGCCAATTGGGTATATTGCCGGAACGAAGCTGATGTGGTTCTTAAATCTCCTGGCTGGACAATTTAAGATTGGGGCATTGGCAGTATGGGGATTCTGCACTCCTCTCAGTATTATTACCGGTATAGGCGTTTGCGAAACGCCAGAACCCACATAAATACGGGATTCTTTTTGTTACAAAATAAAACAACTCCTCACTGGTTTGTGGTAAAATTGAGATGTCGAGTAACAATCAACCATCCACCAGAAAGGAGTTGTACCTACATGATACCATACAAACAGCTCTCTTTGGCAGATATTTTTACCGATTGCCAAAATAAATTTGATAATGATAAATATCAGTTCCTTGCACTTCTCGAAAATACCATCAACTTAGATGAAATGGTCCCAGTGTCCTTTATTTCTCATTTCCATGCTGCCACTGGCAGGCCCCGTAAGCATCTGCTTTATCCGATGCTCAGGGCTCTGTTATTACAGCTCATCTTCTCAATCCCAACAACATCCCTGCTGATCGTATTCCTGAAATACTCCCAGGAACTGCGGGACTTCTGCGGCTTTGATGTTGTCCCGGATGCCTCTAAATTCACCCGCTTCAAACAGGAGTTTTTATCGGACTTACAATCCATGTTCGACCATCTTGTTGACTTGACCGAACCGATATGCCATTCTATTGATACACAGAAAGCTTCCATGCTTCTCTTTGACACCTCCGGCATTGAGGCATGGGTTACAGAAAACAATCCCAAATATGCCAACCGTATCATCAAACAGCTGAAAGCCTTCAAAAAAGCAAAAGGGATGGACGATTCCTTTGACCCTTATAAAGCCGCCTACGGCTCCATGCCTTCCCATGCTGCCGCCAGTCCAGCCATTCAGCAGATGTACATTAACGGGCATTTCTGTTATGCTTATAAATTCGGTATTATTACCAACGGACTCGGCATTGTCCGGGATATTTCCTTTTATAACAAGGACTTTCTTGCGGCTCATCCTGACATCATTGTTGGAAAAAAATCTGATTCCCCGGATGAAGATAAGAGTCTTGCCGATTCCAGGGCATTGATTCCCACTTTAAAGGATTTCTTTCGCAAGCATCCGCTTATCAATCCGAAAACTTTTCTGGGAGACGCCGCATTTGATTCCATTGAAATCTACAAATACCTGTTACAGGAAGCTTCCTTTGAGCAGGCTTACATTCCCCTCAACGGCAGAATCTCCCTTCCAAAATCCGACTGCCCGCTGAATAAGGACGGCATCCCCTGCTGCCCCAAAGACCCATCCCTTCCAATGAAACGGGAAGGAAGCAAATCCCATCTCCGCTGCGGACTGCCAACCATGAAGTTTGTATGCCCGAAAATGAAATGGGAGTGGAACAAACTTACAAAGAAATCAAAACGTGTCTGCCACTGTGAAAATCCCTGTACTGAATCCCCCTGCGGCAGGATGTTTTATATTTATCCCGAGAAAAACCTGCGCGCCTATCCTGGTACGCTTCGTGGTACGGCCGAATGGGATTCCACCTATAAGCTCAGGGTAAACGTTGAGAAATCAATCAACCATTTCAAGGACAGCTTCTGTGTTGCCGGACGTAAAACGCAGAATGAAAAAACGCTTCATGCTGACCTGCTTCTCGCCGGGATTACCCAGCTTATTACTGTAATGGTGGCTGATAAACTGCACAGGCATGAATATATCCGCAGTTTAAAACCTCTGATTGCATAACCTTACATACCGCATACCATTTCACGGGCAGATATCCTTATCTGCTTTGTTTTCATGTCTTAAAATCCTTGTTATCCACATCCACCTCCTGTAAGTCCGGCTCAACCGGGCCTTTGCCCTATTGGAATCAAGATTTTGAACTTGTTTCGCAATTACCTATTATTACCGGTATGGATAAGGCAGTATACTTTATCAATATGGAACATCTGAACATGGTCGGATATGACAACATCTTCCCTCCGGGCGGTCTGGCGGGCAATGCGGCGATAGGCAGCGTATTTGCAGGATTAGTGGATTTGAAGCAGTATGTCTATGCGGGGCCCGGACTGATAACTTCCCCGGTATACATTTCTCCGGACGGAAGTATGACGAACTTCTATTTCTGCCTGATAACGATTGCAGTGTCTGCGTTGGCAGGATTCGCGATGACTTATCTTTTCAGTATGAGGAACCGGAGTCAGTATGACGGAGATGCAGCAGAAGAAAAAGTGGAAAAGACCGAAGGTGCGGACACAGCATTGACAGGAAAAGAGAAAGACGAAAGTGTAGCTTCCGCAGCCATAGAACAGGATATCGTAGCTGTCGTTGATGGGAAAAGCATTCCGATTGAAGAAGTGAAAGACGGGGTCTTCTCGGAGAAAATGATGGGAGAGGGCATAGCGTTTCTTCCGGAAGACGGAAAGGTTGTTGCACCATGTAGTGGAAAAATGTCCGTTGTATATGATACAGGGCATGCATACGGAATCACAGGGGGTCCGGCTGGATACGATGTTGGTCTTCCCTGATCTTGAAGCAGGTAATATCGATTTTATGCAATATGGAATGGTCAGGAAAGGCGATACAGTAGTTGCAAGTACAAAGTAATTAAACTGGTATGTGTTTATAATATGGCAGGATGCTTCCTCATGGTTTTTATATGGGGAGCACCTGCAAAAATAAAGTGTATCAGCCAAAGATATTGTATAGAAAGGGTAATGGAAATGATAGCGTTGGGAAGTGACCATGGTGGTTATGAATTAAAAGAGGAAATCAAAAAGCATCTGGATCAAAAAGGGATTGTTTTTAAGGACTTTGGATGCAATAGTGTGGAAGCTACGGATTATCCTGTCTATGCTAAGAAGGTAGCGCATGCTGTACGGACGGGTGAGTGTGATAGAGGAATTTTAATCTGTGGTACAGGAATAGGTATTTCCATAACTGCAAACAAATTTAAGGGAATTCGTTGTGCGCTATGTTCGGATTGCTTTTCGGCGGAAGCAACGCGCCTTCATAATAATGCTAATGTATTGGCCATGGGTGGCAGGGTTGTAGGAGTTGGACTGGCCCTGAAAATTGTAGATACTTTTTTGGATACGCCATTTTCCGGAGAGGAAAGACATATTAAAAGAATCGCACAAATAGAAGAAAACGTATAAATCATTCTTGAGGATATAGAAGTTGTGATGGTACTGTATGAATGGAAAGGCGGAGAGAGATGGGAAAAATAGCCCCCTCAATTTTAGCAGCGGATTTTGGAAAATTAGGTGACCAGCTTGTGCAGATAGAGCGTGCAGGCGCAGAAATGCTTCATATTGATGTGATGGACGGAGTGTTTGTGCCCAATATCTCAATTGGGTTTCCCGTCATTCATTCCATTCGTTCTTATACCCGGATGGTGTTTGATGTCCATATGATGGTTCAGACCCCAGAGAATTATATAAAAATGGCTGTGGATGCCGGAGCAGACTGCATTACTGTCCATCAGGAATCTTGCCCGCATCTGCACCGTGTCATTTGCCAGATTAAGGAAGAAGGATGTAGGGCAGGAGCGGCGCTTAATCCGGCGACTCCTTTACATATGCTGGAGTATGTGGTGAAAGATGTTGATATGGTTCTGCTGATGACAGTGAATCCGGGATTTGGCGGACAGACATTTATACCAGGGATGATCGAAAAGATCAGGGAGTGTCGTGAATTATTTGCCAGTAAGAACTGTAGTCCCCTATTGGAACTGGACGGAGGAATTACATTGGAAAACGCCGAAGAGTGTATCCGTGCAGGCGCTGATATTTTAGTGGCGGGATCTTCGGTGTTTCGGAATGATATTCAGGCTAATATCCAAAAGTTCAACCGTATGCTTCTGTAGAGAAGCAGTGACAGAATAGATGAAATGCATCAGGCTGTGAATCAATGAGCAGCAAAACAGGGAGGAATTTATGCTTAAATATCTTATTGGGATTGATGTCGGCGGTACAAACATAAAAGTTATGATCATGGATACCGGTCTGACGGTCATAGGAAAGAGGTCTTTTCCCACAAGCGCCGAAGATGGATATGATATGATTTCTGACAGAATCATCACAAACATCGATTGTATGCTGGCAGAAAAAAACATTGACAGATCATCTGTCATGTATCTTGCAATGGGGTTGCCCGGTATCGTAGACAGAAAAGCACAAAAAACCATATATCTTTCAAAGCTGAAATGGGATGGCTTTAACCCTGCTGCTAAATTAGGGCAATACTACCAGGTACCGACTGCCATAGACAATGATGCCAATATCAATGCTCTCGGAGAGTATGCTTTTGGGGAAAACGGAAAAAAGGATCTTGTGCTTCTTACTCTTGGCACCGGGATTGGAGGAGGCATTATAATTGACGGAAAGATTTTCGGAGGTTCTTCCAACATAGCAGCGGAAATAGGCCATATGACAATTAATGCTGCTGATGATGCCGAGTGCATGTGTGGTAAAAAGGGACATTTTGAATCCTATTGTTCCGGTTTTGCATTAAGGCGTGATTCTCTGGAAATGCTTGCGGACTTTCCGGACTCCGTTCTTCATAAATATATAGCAGAAGCAGATGGCTTGTATGATAATTCCATGATTACAAGAGGGGTTACTGAAAACGATGAATTGTGCAAAGAAATCTTTGACAGGTATATCCGTTTCTTTTCTATCGGTGTTGTAAATATTATGCATCTGCTTAATCCGGAGATTATACTAATAGGCGGGGGAATATCAAATGCAGGAGAGATTCTTCTGAATCCCCTGAATAAGATGTGCCGTCAGCTTGTCATTCATGAGCGGGCCTTTTGCCCTGTAGTTCGTGCATCGCTTGGTTCTGAAGCCGGGATGTATGGCGCTTGTGTGCTTGCGGCACAGATGACAGGGGTATACCGGGCTGGCAGCTGATGTTCCTGTGGCGGTTTGGCTGGAAAATTTTATAATCATGTGGCAGCAGGAAAAGAAGTTGGGTGGAGCGGGAAATTATGGGTTCAAAATATAAACTGATTGCATTGGATATGGATGGTACACTGTTGACATCAGATAAGAAGATACGGACAGATACACAGGAAATCTTGAAAAAGGCCGCAGCATCAGGAAAATATGTTTCCTTATCTACGGGAAGGGGGCTTGCAGAACTTTCAGACTATAAGGAGGAGCTTTCTTATGTCCAATATGGCATTTTAGTAAGCGGGGCAGTCATATATGATTTGAAAGAAAAGAGAATAATACATACCGATTATATTGACAGGAATCTTGTACGGCAGATCATGGACGTCGGCAGGGCGGAAATGGCAATGATTTATTTCCTGTCGGATGGCAAATCAGTTGTACAAAAGGACCAGGCTGCCCATATGGAGGACTTTCATATGGGAGTATATCAGAAAATGTATGACAGAATAACCATACAGTATGATGACATAGGGGAAGCTTACCTGCAGATGAGGAGTTTTGAGAAGGTCAATCTATTCTGCAGGACGGAAGAATCACGTCGGCGCTGCTTTGAACGTTTAAAGATGCTTCCCCTGCAGCTGACCTATGCGGAAGAGACATCCTTGGAAGCTGTCGCAAAAGGTATCTCAAAAGCAAGTGGGCTGAAGCGTTTATGCGAATATTTACATATTGATATAACGGAGACTATCGTTGTCGGGGATGCCCCGAATGATTTTGAAGCGTTGAAGACAGCAGGCTTTTCGGTTGCAATGGGAAATGCGGCAGAAGAGATTAAGGCCGTATGTGACGCGGTAGTTTCCGATAATGACCACAATGGAGTGGGGGAAGCGATTGTAAAGTATCTGCTGTAATGAATAAAGACGGAAGAACGCCCTAAAAATATGGGCTAAAATTAAAGGAAGAGATACATTATTACGAGACAGGGGCAATCGGTGACTATATGGTAAAACTGCCTTTTGTGCTTGATTATGAGCCGGGCGGAACAGTTGTGGAAGTGGGGAATGGATGTGGGACACCTGAAAGTCGGCGACAGGGTTGCATTGGAACTGGGTAAGACCTGTGGTCATTGTGAGTTCTGCAAAACAAGAAATTCGCATGTGGTCTTTTTCGCGATACCCTCGGTGGACAGGGTATTTCAGGAATATGCGACCCACGAAGCAAACCTTTGCTTTAAGCTGCCGGATAATGTAAGCACAATGGAGGGCACATTGATTGAGCCTCTGGCAGTGGGCTTCCATGCTCCCGTACTTTGTAAAAAGATATATACCATAAAATCAGGATTTTCCATTTGCCCGCAATACAGGACTGGAGCCTGCTCATTGGCTCACAGCGGGCGAGTTGTTTTTCTTCACTGAATTTGTTGTCTGCCATTCTTCTCACCTCACCATTAGTATAGGATACGCCGTATAAAAAAACAAGAACTGACTTTTTTGCTACTAAGTACGAAAAAAGGTACTATCACTAAGAAAAGACAGGACTTGTGGAATCCTCCCCGGTTTGTGTAACCTTATATGCAGAAAAGATGAAAATAATGTGTACGAAAGGAGAATGATTATGCACTATACAGGAACAATCTGGCGGCCGCCTTATGAGGCAGGCTCGTTACTGCTGGAGGCGACAGCGGGATGCACCCATCATAAATGCAAATTCTGCACATTATACAATGACCTGCCTTTTTCTTTTCGGATGTCTCCCTTGCAAGGATTACCGATATTGGGCCAAAATCCGATGAAGAATTGCAGCGGTTAAAAAATGCAGGGTTTGACGGACTGACGATAGGCATGGAAACGGCAGATGATGAGGCGCTGCAGTTTATGAATAAGGGTTATGGAAAAAAAAGACATTCTGGTGCAGTGCGGGCGTCTGGATAAAGCAGACATATCCTGTAAATTTTTCTATCTGGCTGGCATATCAGGGAAAGGCAGGGGAGCAGAGGGGGCAAAAGTGACCGCAGAGGTCTGTAATCAGTTACACCCGAAACTGATTGGCGCCAATATGCTGACAATCTATCCGGACTCTGAATTATATCAGGAAATCAGGAAAAGAAACTGGCAGCAGCCGGGCGAAAAAGAAAAGTACATGGAAATGAAAACTCTGATTGAAAACCTTGCCATAGAGACGGAATTTGCGGCAATGGGAGCCTCCAATGCGGTACAGTTATATGGGGTTCTCCCAAAGGATAAAACAAAGCTGATGACTGTTCTGGATGATATTACGGGCAGTGTGGATGAAAAAGAGCTGGAGCGTTACCGTAAAAATCTCCGGCATTTATGAAGGGGGAAGAATGATGCACTTTAGCGGACGGACATGGAGGCCACCTTATGAGGCGGATTCCTGTATTATTGAGCTGACGGCGGGATGTGCCTATGGGAAATGCAGCTTTTGCAATCTGTATGAGAATGAGCCCTTTCGGATGGTTTCATTGGAACAGTTTGAGGAAGATTTGCAGGAAATCAAGGATTACCAGCCCCATGCAAGGCGGCTGTTCATGACAGGGGCAAATCCCTTTGCGCTGTCCTATGAACGGTTAAAGCCTTATGTGCTGACAGTGAGGGATTACCTGATTAAATGCCAGTCCATTGCCATGTTTTCCAGTATCCGTGATATTCAAAATAAGGAGGTATGGCAGCTCCGGAAACTGCGGGCAATGGGAGTGAATGGCCTGAGTATCGGGACGGAAAGCGGGGATGATGATACCCTTGCCCTTGCCGGGAAAGGTTACACGGCAGATGATATTCTAAAGCAGTGCCGAAAACTGGATGAGGCAGGTATAGAATATTATTTTGTATATATGACCGGGCTGGCAGGAAAGGGAGGCGGATATTGTAATGTAGTAAACAGCGCCAGACTGTTTAGCAGGCTGAATCCATACTTTATTTCTGTGGATGCACTGACATTATTTCCCAGTACCAGACTTTATGATATGGCAGAAACGGGCAGTTTTATCCCGGCAGGAGAGAAAGAGAGATTGCAGGAGTTACAGGTGTTTATTCAGAATTTGCAGATCAGGACACATCTGTTTGCCAGTTCTTCCTCGAATTTTTATCCATTATCTGTTTATCTGCCAAAAGAAAGGGAAAGCGCCATTTCAGAGCTGCAATATGTGATGGACCACCACAGCGAGGAGGAGATGGCGGCATACCGGGCAGGACTGAAATCATTAGGGTAAAAAGATAATTTTGATAAAATGCAGGAACTTCGAAAAAGGGGCGGGGTATTTAACCCTTCCCTTATATGTAAAAATATGCTATAATATAATAAAACATATAAAAACATACAGAAGGATTCATGGAGAAAAATTCATTGCAAACAGGTGAACATCTGAAAGAAATACGGAAAACAAGGGGGCTGACTTTGGATAACGTATCGGAGATGACAGACGTAAGCAAACCCATGTCAGGGCAGATTTCAAACGGATTAAAGATGAGATGTGTACGGTTTACAACGTAATTTTTTATCCGGCTAATTAAAGGAGGAAAACAATGGCAATAGATAAGGTAAAGGCGTATTTCAGAGAATATGGGGTGGAGGAAAGGATTGAAGAATTTGATGTGTCCAGTGCAACGGTGGAGCTTGCCGCCAAAGCATTACACTGTGAGTCTGAGAGGATAGCAAAGACACTTTCTTTTGTACTGGAAAATGAGGCGGTGCTGATTGTGGCGGCCGGGGATGCGAAGATTGACAATCCAAAATATAAGGCAAAATTTGGTAAAAAGGCAAAAATGCTCTCACTGGATGAGGTGGAAACATTAGTGGGACATGCAGTGGGCGGTGTCTGTCCGTTTGCGGTAAATGAGGGCGTAAAAGTATATCTGGATGTGTCGCTGAAACGGTTTGAAACGGTTTTCTCTGCCTGCGGCAGTTCTGACAGTGCAATCGAGCTTACCATTCCGGAGCTGGAGAAATATTCAGGATATGCGGAATGGGTGGATGTGTGCAAAGGGTATTCCTTTACGATTTATTCTCCTGCTCAGAATTTTTCTGCATGAGCTTATCCAGCTGAGCTTCTACAATTCGGAAATGTTTGTCAAATGCTTTCATGGCTTCCGCCAGATTCCGCTCCACCAGTGCATGATAAATTCCCCAGTGGGAACGTCTCAGCAGTTCTGCCCGCATTTTATTGGTCAGTATTTTTGTTCGGAAATTTTCTATAAACTGATCCAGCAGATTGTCCAGCATGGAATTATATAAAATCAGCATCCGGTTATGGGAACTTTTTACCAGCGTATGATGGAATTCCAAATCCAGTTTCGCACTTTCTCTGGAGCTCATGGGCTGATCCATTTTCTCTAAAATATGGCGCATTTCTTCCAGTTCTTCCGGGGTTGCTGTCTCCACAGCAAGTCTGACCGCCGCATATTCATATCCGATACGGATATGAAAAATTTCGGCATAATCAATTTCCAGAAGAGCCATTACCATATTGACGGATTTGAGCATATATTCCATTGGATCACATCTGACATAATTGCCGCTTCCCTGCAGACACTCAATTAATCCTGTGATTTCCAGCATATGCATGACCTCACGGATAGAATTGCGGCTGACCCCCAATTGTTCCGCAATTTCCCGTTCTGTGGGAATTTTATCATTTAATTTTAATTTTCCGGACAAAATCTGCTCCGAAAAATATTCAAATACATATTCATATGTTTTCTTTCCATTTAATCTGGGATTATCCATGTTTGTTGCCTCTGTCGCCTGACTGTGCCTTTCCTGTGAATTCCGCTGTTTCTGTATTGGTATATTTTATTATAATTATGAAAAATTTGCAACCTTTCCGGAAAGTTATCATCTCTTTTACAATAACCCTGCTGTGAGATTTTCTACGGAATCAGAAAAAGATATTGACAAACAGAGAAATCAGGAATAATATATTATAGTGTAAATAAATAACAATGTTAATTAGTTACACTATAATATATTTTATAAAAACGGGGATAAGAATTATGAAAAATACAGCCGTACACACCAGACTGATGTATGCATTCCAACGAATCCGAAAAGTGGACGTAATACCGGAAACGGGGATTTCCAAAATGGAGTTTTTCGCATTGCAGGCTATCGGCGGTTATCAGCACAAAACAGGGCTGCCGGGAATTTATGTGTCAGAACTGGCTCACAATCTGAAAATTGCATCTTCTCAGACCTCCAGAATGCTGAAAACACTGGAGGAGAGGGAACTGATTGCCCGAAAAGCAGATGTCAGAGATCGGAGAAACACCTGCGTATTTCTGACGGAAAAGGGAAAGCAAATCTGCCGGGAAACTCAGGTATCTATGAAGCGCTATATGGAGCAGGTACTGCAGACTATGGGAGAAGAACGGGTGGAAGAACTGATTGAGCTGTGTAATGAACTGGCAGATGTTATGGAGCAGACGTCATTTCAGCATGAACAGAGTTCGTCCTGAAATGACGACAATATCACAGATTGCGATGCAATCTGTAACGAGAAGAGAGGGATGGGAATGGGAAAAATATTTCAATATCTGGGCAGATACAAAAGAGCGGTACTGTGCATTATTTTGCTTCTGGTTGCACAGGCATACTGTGAACTTTCACTGCCTCAGTATATGTCCGACATTGTGGACGTGGGAATTCAGCAGGGCGGGATTGCCCATGTATCGCCGGATGAAATGAGAGAAGAGACACTGGAAAATATCGTTCTTTTTCTGGAAAAAGAGGATGAAAAGATTTTGCGGGATTCCTATACGAAACAGGAGAACGGAAATTACAGGAGAAATAACTTAAACCAGGAGGAACTGGAAGCGCTGGATGAAATGCTGGGAGTGCCCCTGGCAGTTATGCAGTCCATGATGGAGAACATGAACCTGGATGGAAAAACTCTGCAGAAAATGGCAGAACAGGGTCAGATTACCAGAGAACAGATTCTGAAACTGGAACAGCAGGCCATGGAAGGAATGGGAGAGGGAAACAGCAGCCTGATTGCTCAGCGGGCAGGTCTTGCAGTCAGAAACGAATATGAAGCACTGGGCTGGAACCTGGGCGATTATCAGAACCGCTATATGTTTCGTACCGGAGGAAAGATGCTTGCCATGGCAATTGTGATGATGGCAGCCTCTGTCTTTACAGGTCTGCTTGCCGCACGCATTTCAGCTCGGATTGGTATGAAACTGCGCGGCCAGGTATTTCAGAAAGTAGTATCTTTTTCCAACTGTGAGCTGGAACAGTTTTCCACAGCCTCCCTGATTACCAGATGTACCAATGATATTCAGCAGGTGCAGATGGTGGAATTTATTCTGCTGCGCATGGTAATTTATGCCCCGATTATCGGAATCGGAGGTATTCTGAAGGTGATGAACACCAGAACAGGAATGGGCTGGATTATCGGGGTTGCTGTGGGCAGTATTATTCTGCTGGTAGGAATTCTGATGTCTGTAACCATGCCGAAATTTAAGAAAATGCAGACACTGGTGGATCGTCTGAATCTGGTTTCCAGAGAAATTCTGACAGGAATTTCTGTGATACGTGCCTTTTCCAGAGAAAAGTTCGAGGAAAAACGATTTGAGGGCGCCAGCCGGGATTTGATGAAAACCCAGTTGTTTACCAGCCGGGTTATGTCCATGATGATGCCGGCGATGATGCTGATTATGAACTGTATTACCGTATTGATTGTATGGTTTGGTTCCGAAGGCGTGGATCTGGGAAATCTGCAGGTGGGAGATATGATGGCCTTCATTACCTATACCATGCAGATTGTTATGGCATTTCTGATGATTACCATGGTATCAGTGATGCTGCCAAGGGCCGGAGTCGCAGCCAGACGTATTGACGAAGTGCTCCGTACCGAAGAAACAGTGAACGACCCTGTCTGTCCGGCGGCAGAACCTGAAGGGGGATGGAAAGGTGCAGTGGCTTTTGAGGATGTGTCCTTCGTCTATCCGGGAGCAGAGGAACCGGCAGTTTCCCATATTTCTTTTAAAGCAGAGCCAGGAAAGACCACGGCCATTATTGGAAGCACCGGCTGCGGAAAATCCACACTGCTGAATCTGATTCCCAGGTTTTATGATGTAACGGAAGGCAGGATTACTCTGGATGGTGTGGATATCCGGGATTTGAGCCAGAAAGAACTGAGAAATACGATTGGTTATGTGCCGCAGCAGGGATTTCTTTTTTCCGGTACAATTGCTTCCAATCTGCAGTTTGCAGGAAATGTGACAGAAGCGGATATGAAGGAAGCGGCAGAGATTGCTCAGGCAGAATCTTTTATTCTGGAAAAAGAAGAACGGTATGGCAGCCCCATTGCTCAGGGCGGTACCAATGTATCCGGCGGGCAGAAGCAGCGGTTGTCCATTGCACGGGCCATTGCTAAAAATCCCGGAGTACTTTTATTTGATGACAGTTTTTCCGCATTGGATTATAAAACCGACGTGGCGCTGCGGAAAGCGCTGACAAAGAAAACAACAGAGGCGGCTGTCATTATCGTGGCACAGCGTATCAGTACGATTCTTCATGCGGATCAGATTATTGTGCTGGAAGACGGAAAGATTGCCGACATGGGAACACACGAAGAATTAATGAAAAACTGTGAGACTTATCAGGAAATTGCAGCATCCCAGTTGTCAGAACAGGAGCTGAAGAAAACAGGCAGAGAGGAAGGAGGCGCTGTGGAATGAGCGAGCCGGGACGTCGAGGGAGAATGGGCCGCGGCCATGGCCCAGGCGCAGGTATGATGCCGGGAGAAAAAGCAAAAAATTTTCGGGGAACGATTGGAAAACTGATACGGTATATGGGAAACTACAAAATAGCCATTGTAATCGTTATGATATTTGCGGTGGCTTCTACTGTATTTGGTATTGCAGGACCTAAAATTCTGGGTCAGGCCACTACAGAACTTTTTAACGGGCTGGTAGCCAAAATTACCGGGACCGGCGGAATTGATTTTGGGAAAATCGGGGAAATCCTCCTGTTTCTGGTCTGTGTTTATATTGTCAGTGCGGTCTGCTCTTTCATTCAGAGCTGGATTATGACGGGCATCACTCAGAAAATATGTTTTCGGTTCCGGGCAGATATTTCCCGGAAAATCAACCGGATGCCTGTGAAATATTTTGAATCCCGGACAGTGGGAGAGGTGTTATCCAGGATTACCAACGATGTGGATACACTGGGACAGGGGCTGAATCAGAGTGTAACGCAGCTTATCACTTCGGTTACCACATTAATAGGAATTCTTGTAATGATGCTCAGTATCAGCCCTCTGATGACGCTGATTGCAGTGGTGATTCTTCCGGTATCCGCAGTTCTGATTGGAATTGTAGTGAAAATTTCTCAGAAGTATTTCGTGGCCCAGCAGAAGTATCTGGGGGAAGTCAACGGACAGGCAGAAGAGGTATTCAGCGGTCACAATATTGTAAAAGCATTTAATAAGGAAGAGGATATGCTGGAAACATTTCATAAGACCAATGATATCCTGTTTCAGTCTGCGTGGAAAGCACAGTTTCTGTCCGGTATGATGCAGCCCATTATGGGATTTGTTGGAAATCTGGGTTATGTGGCAGTGGCAGTGGCGGGAGGAATGCTTGCCATCCGGGGAACCATAGAGGTGGGAGAAATCCAGTCTTTTATTCAGTATGTCCGTCAGTTTACCCAGCCAGTTACTCAGGTGGCTCAGGTGTCCAATATGCTGCAGTCCACAGCAGCGGCGGCAGAGCGTGTCTTCGAATTTCTGGATGAAGAAGAGGAAGAAGATATGGAGAGGGATGATTCCGTACATCTTTCGGATATGGAAGGCAGGGTGAGTTTTGAACATGTACAGTTTGGATATGACAGTAACAAAGTGATAATTCATGATTTTAACTGTCAGGTGGAACCAGGGCAGATGGTGGCAATCGTGGGGCCTACCGGAGCCGGGAAGACTACCATGGTAAAATTGCTGATGCGGTTTTATGATGTGCTGGAAGGAAGTATAAAAGTAGACGGTCATGACCTGAGAGAGTTTAACCGAAGTGAACTGCGGGAAAACTTTGGCATGGTGCTGCAGGATACCTGGCTGTTTAAAGGGACTATTATGGAAAATATACGTTACGGCAGGCTGGATGCCACGGACGAAGAAGTCATTGCCGCTGCAAAAGCTGCCCATGCCCATCATTTTATTTCCACTTTGCCCGGCGGGTATGAGATGGAATTAAACGAGGATGCCAGCAATGTGTCTCAGGGTCAGAAACAGCTTCTCACCATTGCGCGGGCGATTCTGGCCGATAATCCTGTACTGATTCTGGATGAGGCAACTTCATCCGTGGATACCCGTACGGAAGAACGGATTCAGAAGGCCATGAATAATCTGATGAAAGGCAGAACCAGTTTTGTAATAGCCCACAGGCTGTCCACAATCCGGGATGCAGATGTGATTCTGGTGATGAAAGACGGTGATATTATTGAGCAGGGAAATCATCAGGAACTTCTGGCAAAGAACGGATTTTATGCAGACCTGTATAATTCTCAGTTTGAAGCAGCATAAAATTTTCTGTATATCCAGGGAAAAGTGAAAGGGATTTTCATAAAAAGAATGTCTTCAGTTATCTTTTACTGTATCAGAAATTTTTGGGTTCCCGATACAGTAAAAGAATATTCTGTAATTCGGAAATTTGCAGTTTCCCGCTGAAAGGCGGGTTGCATATGATAACAGTTACATGAAAAAAGAAAGGTTACGATATGTTATATTCCTTAAGAACTGCTGTATTGCGGGAAATCTGCCGTGTATGCATGTCCAGGGTTCCGTGTATAACGCGGAACTCTGCCCGGAACTCCGCATTTGTTTCTTTCTGTGAAACATAGAATTCTTCTGTCATGGCATAATTTCTGCTCACAATGTGCTCTATTCTGTCCAGCCGACCGTCAATCTGTTCAAGATGTGTCTGCACATTCCGCATTTCCGATTTGAGGGTGTGTACCTCTGATTCAAGAGTGTGTACTTCTGATTTCAGAACCTGCACATCGTTTTTCAGAATCTGCACATCGTTTTTCAGAACCTGCACATCGTTTTTCAGAACCTGCACATCATCTTTTAAAACCTGCACATCATCTTTCAGTTCCCGTATGTCATTTTTCATTTCATGTAATTCGGACAGAATTAAATCCAGTTTTTCGCTTTCAGTCATTTGCTCACCTCCCTGATTTTAAGATAATATGATTGTATCATGTTCGGGACAAAAAGTCCATGCGTATCTATTGACTTCTTCAAAATCACATGGTAAGATATACACCGTAGCACAAGATATAGTGTTGAAAAGAGAAAAACAGAGAATAATTCACAAGATATATATGAAACTGCAGATACAGAACAGGAGGAGAAGGAATGGACAAAATGTTTAAGGTCATCAAAAAGGATGGGACAAAAGAGGATTTTAATGTGCAGAAAGTGGTAGTTGCTGTCAATAAATCTGCCTATCGCGCACTGATTACATTTACAGAGGAAGAATTAAAATTCATCTGCCAGTTTGTAGAGGAAAAAGTGGAGTCCATGGGTATAGAAGAAGTGAAAATAGCCCAGATGCATAATATTGTGGAAGGCGCGCTGGAAAAGGTAAATCCGGTGGTGGCAAAGAGTTATCGGGATTATCGAAATTATAAGCAGGATTTTGTGCAGATGCTGGACGAGGTTTATAAAAAGAGCCAGTCTATTATGTACATAGGGGATAAGGAAAATTCCAACACGGACAGCGCGCTGGTATCCACCAAGCGCAGCCTGATTTTCAATCAGTTAAATAAGGAGCTGTACCAGAAATTCTTTATGACGACAGAGGAGATTCAGGCATGTCGGGACGGTTACATTTATGTTCACGATATGTCCGCGAGAAGAGATACCATGAACTGCTGTCTGTTTGATGTGGAAAATGTGCTGCGGGGCGGTTTTGAAATGGGAAATCTCTGGTACAATGAGCCGAAAACTCTGGACGTGGCCTTTGATGTAATCGGAGATATTGTGTTAAGTGCCGCAAGTCAGCAGTACGGCGGATTTACTGTGCCCAGTGTGGAAAAAATTCTGGAGCCCTATGCAGAGAAATCCTATGTAAAATATAAAGAGAAGTATCTTGGCCTTGGGCTGAGTCAGGAACGGGCGGAAGAAGAAACCATGAAAGATATCGCGCGTGACCTGGAACAGGGGGTACAGGGCTGGGAGTACAAATTTAATTCCGTATCCTCCAGCCGCGGGGATTACCCGTTTATTACCATGACCTTTGGGACAGGGACAGGGAAATTTGCGAAGATGGCCTCCATCGCCATGCTGGAGGTGCGAAGAAAGGGGCAGGGGAAGGAAAGCTGTAAGAAGCCCGTGCTGTTTCCAAAGCTGGTATTTCTCTACGATGAAAATCTTCACGGGCCGGGAAAAGAACTGGAGGACGTATTTGAAGCGGGAATCGAATGTTCCCGGAAAACCATGTATCCCGACTGGCTGAGCCTTACGGGAAAAGGCTATATTTCCAGTATGTATAAGCAGTACGGGGAAATCATCAGCCCCATGGGCTGCCGTGCCTTTCTGTCGCCCTGGTATGTGAAAGGCGGTATGAATCCTGCAGACGATACAGACCATCCTGTATTTGTGGGACGGTTTAATATTGGGGTGGTCAGCCTTCATCTGCCCATGATTCTGGCAAAATCCAGACAGGAAAGCCGGGAGTTCTATGAAGTTCTGGATTATTACCTGGAGTTAATCCGGCAGCTTCACATCCGGACTTACGCCTATCTGGGAGAAATGCGGGCAAGTACAAATCCTCTGGCTTATTGTGAAGGAGGTTTTTACGGCGGACATCTCGGCATTCATGACAAAATCAAACCTCTGTTAAAGACAGCAACAGCTTCTTTCGGAATTACGGCATTTAACGAACTGCAGCGGCTGTACAACGGAAAATCACTGGTGGAAGATGGACAGTTTGCCATTGAAGTGCTGGAACATATCAATGAGAAGATTACGGAATTTAAAAAGGCAGACGGAAATCTCTATGCTATCTATGCGACTCCGGCAGAAAACCTCTGCGGGCTGCAGGTAAAGCAGTTCCGCAAGAAATACGGTATTGTGGAAAATGTATCTGACCGGGAGTATGTCAGCAATGGCTTCCACTGCCATGTGACAGAAGATATTACGCCCATACAGAAACAGGATCTGGAATATCGTTTCTGGGAACTGAGCAACGGCGGCAAAATCCAGTATGTGAAGTATCCCATTGATTATAATAAAGAAGCAGTGAAAACCCTGGTAAGGCGGGCGATGGATATGGGATTCTATGAAGGGGTGAATCTGTCCCTGGCCTATTGTGACGACTGCGGACATCAGGAGCTGGAAATGGATGTATGCCCCAAATGCGGCAGCCATAACCTGACTAAGATTGAGCGGATGAACGGATACCTGTCCTATTCCAGAGTAAAGGGCGACACCCGGCTGAACGACGCCAAAATGGCTGAAATCAAAGAGCGCAGAAGCATGTAAGGAGAAATCTATGAGATATCACGATATAACAAAAGACGATATGCTGAACGGTGACGGACTTCGTGTGGTCTTATGGGTATCCGGCTGTTCCCATTGCTGTAAGGAATGTCAGAATCCCATTACCTGGGATTCCAATGGAGGGCTGCTGTTTGATGAAAGTGCAAAACAGGAAATTTTTACGGAACTGGCCAGAGATTATATTTCGGGAATTACCTTCAGCGGCGGAGATCCTCTGTATTTCGGGAACCGTTCCGATGTGCTGAAGCTAGCCAGGGAAATTAAGGAGAGATTTCCGGAGAAAACCATCTGGATGTATACCGGATTTGTATGGGAGACCATAGCGAAGCTGGAAATTATGAAATATGTGGACGTACTGGTAGACGGAGAGTTTCAGGCGGAGCGGAAAGATACCAGGCTGTACTGGCGGGGAAGCTCCAATCAGCGGGTCATCAACGTTCCTGCCACCAGAGCGGAGGGGAAAGTTGTGCTGCACTGCGAATAGTATTAATTTCTTGACATTTTTCTGTCAAACTATTATAGTATTCCTGAATTTATATGACAGAAGATGAGTTCGGAAAGTATCCGGCCGGCAGGAAAAATTTCCCGGAAATGTGCGGTACGGGTTCCGGGACGAACCAGAGCGGAAAGCCGGAAATAAGGAGAGACAGAGCGTATGAAAAAAGAGCCGTTTGTAACAAAAGAACAGTTAGAGGAAATTGTGAAGAAATATCCTACCCCCTTTCATTTATACGATGAAAAAGGAATTCGCGCCAATGCGAAGGCACTGAAGGAGGCATTTTCCTGGAATCCGGGATTTAAAGAGTATTTTGCAGTAAAGGCGACGCCCAATCCTTTTCTGATTAACATTTTAAAAGAATATGGCTGCGGCTGCGACTGCTCCTCTATGACAGAGCTGATGCTGGCGGATGCACTGCATTTTGAAGGGCAGGACATTATGTTTTCCTCCAATGCCACACCGGCCGATGAGTTTCAGTTTGCCAGCGATATCGGAGCAGTTATCAATCTGGATGATTTTACCCATATTGATTTTCTGGAAAAAACCATCGGATATATTCCGGAAACCATAAGCTGCCGGTATAATCCGGGAGGTGTATTCCAGATCAGCAACAGTATTATGGACAATCCGGGAGACGCAAAATATGGATTTACCACGGAACAGTTGTTTGAAGGATTTAAAGTATTAAAAGAAAAAGGCGCGAAGCACTTCGGAATTCATGCGTTTCTGGCCAGCAATACGGTGACAAACGAATATTATCCCACGTTGGCAAAAACGTTGTTTGAGGTGGCAGTAAAATTAAAGGAAGAGACAGGAGCAGATATCCGTTTTATCAATTTATCCGGCGGAATCGGTATACCCTACCGGCCGGATCAGGAGCCAAATGATATTTATGCCATCGGTGCAGGAGTACGGGACGTGTATGAAGAAGTTCTTGTTCCGGCGGGCATGGGCGATGTGGCCATTTACACGGAGCTGGGCCGGTTTATGATGGGGCCTTACGGCTGTCTGGTGACCACTGCCATTCATGAGAAACATACTCACAAAGAATATATAGGCTGCGACGCCTGTGCGGTAAATCTGATGCGTCCGGCCATGTATGGGGCTTATCATCATATTACGGTTGCGGGGAAAGAAGAGCAGGTATGTGATCACAAATATGATATTACGGGCTCTCTCTGCGAGAATAATGATAAATTTGCCATCGACCGTATGCTTCCAAAAATTGACATGGGAGATCTTCTGGTAATTCACGATACCGGAGCTCATGGATTTTCCATGGGATACAATTATAATGGCAAACTGAAATCAGCAGAAGTGCTGCTGAAAGAGGATGGAAGTACGCAGCTGATTCGGCGGGCGGAAACACCGAAGGACTATTTTGCCACATTTGACTGTTTTGATATTCTGAAAGATATGAAATAACTGTTCAGGAGATATTATGATAGAGCGCAAAGATATTCTGTCCATTCCGTATCTGAAGAAGACAACATTTACCGGAAGCCATGAAGGACTGCGCTTCCGGTTTGCTGTTGTGAAAAAAGAACTTCCTCCGGAGGACGGAACAGAAAAAGGAAAAGAAATGCAAAAGCTGCAGGTGGTTGCCTGGGAGGCGCCTTATGGATTTGATGCAACACCGGAGGAAAAAAAGCAGTGGATGGAAACGGAGTTTTCGGAAGAAGGCATACAAAATGCCATTAACTGGCTGAACGGACTCTGGGAGGCGGAACCGGGAAAATGGCAGGCAGCAAAAAGCAACTGGCAGGAAAGGGAATACTGATAGCAGTTTCCAATCAGCCATCTCTTTCCACAGAAAGAATATCTTCCACTCCACAGTCCAGGTAAATGCATATTTTCTCCAGTGTATCAAAACCGATACGGGTGGTTCTGTTATGATTCAGATTTCTGAGCGTTGTCACAGATATTCCGGTGTCTTTTGCCATCTGATTCTGTGAGATTCCCCTGTCATCTAAAATCTGGTTAAGCATAATTTTCATATATCATCACTCCATATTGAATATAAGACAGAGTTTTTCCAAAACTGTCCGGAATATGCATGTGAAATCGTTTGCGTGCTGGTAATTACTGAATATTATGTATGATGGATGAAGAGGTTTATTGTCTGTATAATGGGGTTAAAACCCTCGCCTTTAGGCGAAACCTTTAGGTAAACCCCATAGCTTCAAGTTTAGAAAAGGTGAAAACAGAGATACTAAACTTGAGGTGAAAGAAATGGAAAATTACAGAAAGTCAGCACATTGCACATACGATATCAAGTACCATTTAGTCTGGATAACAAAATATCGAAAACCAGTGATAACAGGAAAAATAGCGATAAGAACAAGAGAACTCATCAGAATCATCTGCCAGAGCAATGAAGTAGAAATACTGGCAGGACATGTTGGAAATGACCATATCCATCTGTTGGTATCCGTTCCGCCGCATTTGTCAGCGAGTAAGTTGGTACAGTATATAAAAGGGAATACGTCGCGAAAATTGCAGATGGAATATAAAGAATTAAATAAGCAATTCTGGGGTCAACACTTGTGGGCAAGAGGCTATTTTGTAGCAAGCAGTGGAAATGTAACAGATGAAATCATCAAGGAGTATATCAAGAATCAAGATCTGCAAGAGAGGAGCAATTCTGATAACTTTGAGATAGGATAAAAGTAATGGGATACCGATAACTTGCAGCATGCACAACTTTAGGCTGCTTTAGCAGCATGTTGAACCTACCGGCTTTAGCCGGTAGTGGTTCAGTTAATCAATATTGAAAATACAGATAACCGAGGTGATTTGTATAAAAGATATCAAAATAAGGCATATCGGATGTAAAAGTTTGGTGTGCCTTATTTTTTTGAGGATTCAATCTCTGGATATATTACTGCTAAAATATTATAAAAATATTGTAGAAATGGAGCAATGTTGTTTTTTGAATCTTATGGAAATATTGAGATTGCTATTGAATACTGGTAGAAACAGTTATTTTTACAAAATATAAATTTAAGTTATCTGGATTTAGGCAATGCTAATTTAAGTTATTCTGATTTAACTGGAGCGAATTTGGCTGGAGCAAATTTAAGCAAAGTGAATTTAACGGGTACGTATTTAGATTCATCAATCTGGTTAAAGAGTGATATGCAAAATATATCATTGGAACAATTGGAAAAAGCGAATTTTAAGTAGTGTCTGCTGATTAGGTTTAAAACACTTGATTTTACCGACTTTTACCGCATTTTATGGTATAATACCTGCAAGGATTTTGATAAAATCAAACCGTTTTTCTTGCAGTTATTCTGCATATTTTATGTATAAAGGGGCTAAATCAATGTACAAACCTATTAACAAGTTACACCACTCGTTTCTCGATTTCAACCAGCCTATGGGACTCCACATGAACTCGGATAACCGCTGGATCAAACTGGCTGACCGAATCCCATGGGATGAATTTGAAGTAAAATATGCCAGACTGTTCCCGAGTGGTACGGGTAATGTTGCCAAGCCATTTCGGATGGCGTTAGGAGCCCTGATCATCCAGACCAAGTTCCAGTATTCTGATCGTGAACTCGTGGAACAGATCACAGAGAATCCATATCTGCAGTACTTTATCGGACTTCCCGGCTATCAGGAAGAAGCTCCGTTTGATGCAAGCACACTGGTTCTTTTTCGCAAACGCATTTCTGCTGAAATGCTGATGGAAGTAAATGAGTATCTTCTTGCTCACAAAGATGATGACAACAATACACCACCATCTTCCGGAAACTCCGGCGATAATGACGCTTTGAAAGAAGACACAAACAAAGGAACACTGACACTGGACGCAACCTGTGCACCGGCAGACATCCGTTATCCCCAGGATATTTCACTCCTGAACGAAGCAAGGGAGAAACTGGAAACCATCATTTACCGTTTTTGCAAATCCTATGGTCTTCCACTGCCAAGACGCTATAGAAGACGTGCCAGAAAAGATTATCTTTCATTTGCCAAAAGTAAAAAACATAGTGCAAAGAAAATCAGGAAGGCACTGCGCAAACAGCTTGGTTACGTTGCAAGAGACATCGGATATCTGGAAAAGTTCATGAGCGACGGATATGCGATGACAGATAAAGAAATTAGTTTGTATCTGACTATCATCACGCTGTACGAGCAGCAGAAGTACATGTACGATAACAAAGTACACTCAGTGGAACATCGTATCGTAAGCATCTCGCAGCCATGGCTTCGTCCTATTGTCAGGGGGAAAGTAAAAGCCCCAGTTGAATTTGGTGCAAAGTTTGATCTAAGCCTTGACAGTGAAGGATACGGACGCATCGAAAAAATATCGTTTGAAGCATATAACGAGAGCACCTGCCTGATTGAAGCGGTAGAACGCTTCAAGGAACGCACCGGTTATTATCCGAAACGTGTGCTGGCAGATCAGATATACCGGACCAGAGAAAACAGGAGTTATTGCAAAGAGCATGGGATCCGTCTGTCAGGACCAAAACTGGGCAGACCAAGTGCTGCAGTAAAAGTTGATAAAAAACAAGAGTATCAGGATAATACTGACAGAATCGAAGTGGAACGTACTTTTAGCTTAAGCAAACGCTGCTATGGCATGGACTGTATTACCACCAAGCTGGAGGAAACGCAGTTAACTTCTGTCGCATTATCTGTATTTGTGATGAATCTATTCAAGATTCAGAGGCGAATACTTTATGCTCTTTTGTATCTGATCCGATTTTGGTGTAACTGGAGCAGATGTAAGAGTTGGAAGTTGCAAATATTTGCTTAATCAGCAGACACTAAGTATATCATAATTGAAGAGCAGTCTGAAAGAATGAAAATATATAAAAGAGATTTGTTTTTGGATGCACAATAATTTAAGGTAGTGTGGGGGTAGTGTAAATAAATTGTGTTTTTATGCCAGTAGCAAAGGAACAGATTCGACAGATTATTTCAGAAAACAACTTAAACAGCGTCACTGATGTCTATGCCCTGCTCAGGGACAGTTTTAAGGACATCCTGCAGGAACTCATGGAGGCAGAGATGGACGCAACCTTCGGCTACGAGAAGAACCGTAAAGGGGATTTACAGACAGACAACAAGCGCAATGGGCATTCCCCAAAAAACTTGAAGAGCCAGTATGGGGAATTCCAGATTGACGTGCCCAGGGACCGGAACGGGGAATTTGAGCCGAAGCTGATATCAAAATACCAGCGTGACATCTCAGGGATTGAGGAAAAAATGTATGATTTCATATAGTTGTTCTTCAGCTTGTGAGGTGATTTTTACAACATAAGTTTTATCCATTATTGTAACTCCTGTCTTAAATCTGCAAATGCATCAGCAACAGAGCGTGACTGATCAGCTTTGGCTTGTGATAAGCCTGTTTCCATTATGGTGTTAAATTCTTCTGTAGTCATGGAATCCCGTGTTACAGGTTCTTTGGGTATTGAGAGTGAAAAAGGGATGCTTTTAGTCAGGATAATTTGCTTATATAATGCATTGATCACAACAGAAGCTGGTAATCCAAGTTGTGACATGATGGATTCTGCCTGTTCTTTTACTTCTGGTTCGACGCGAGCGAGTACATTTGCACTTTTTGTAGCCATAATTTTAATACCTTTCCTTTTGGATTGATATTATTATATACTATTGTACAACGATTAGCAATACAAATTTTTGTATGGATTGAGGTTAAACGCCGTGTATTTTGTTTTAGAACGTTGACAATGGAAAAATACATATGGTGCAGTGCCTGAATCTTATAATTGTGAAATTAAATTTAGCCAATTTAAACGAGAGATAACGGGTTGCTCAAATGAACTTGTAAAAACAGGGAAGCAGTATATTAACCAGGCAGATACTACAATGGTAACAGATGAAATAAATATGGTTGTGGTAAAAGTGAATGATATAATAAATGAGAGCATAAGATTACTGCTTAAAAAAATAAATATGTCATATTGATATAAGTATCATATCAGCCATCAAAAATAAAAACGATGGCTGGTATTTTTTTATACCTGACAACAGAACATATATTCTATACAATTTAAAGCAGCTCTGAAAATGGGATTGCTTTAAGTGTTATTTTTTTACGGATTTTTTTGTGTTTTTCGCAGTTTTGAGAAAAATGTAAAAGCGAATGGAGAAGTAAAGAGCAGAAAATAATTAAATGATGGGAGGATTGATTATGGTAGGTTTATTTGGACATAACCAAAAGATTTATGAAAATATTCACCGTATGTATAACGAAGGGATTCAGCGAGTGGCAGTTGTCCAGCCAACTGGCAGTGGCAAAAGTCTTTTAATGGCAAAACTGGTTGAGGATAATTCGGACAGCAGATATTTTAAAGAGTTGTTAAAGGAGTTAAAAGTTTTTAATCAAAAAATGCCAAACTCCTTATCTCATAAGGAATCTGACACCTGAAAGAACTGCCGGCAGCGGGACTTGAACCCGCACGTGGTTACCCACAACAGATTTTGAGTCTGCCTCGTCTGCCATTCCGACACGCCGGCCTGTGATTATATATAGAATATGACAGCATGAGTATCTGCCTCAAACAAAAATATATTATCATAGTTGTAAGAAAAAAGCAAGTAATTTTAAGATGTTTTTCTCCTTTTCGGTGGAGCTGTCGGGAAATTTTATTTTCCGACAGCCCTACCATTTTCGTTACACTTCGTCCGGAGGAGCCTGCTCGCCGGGGAATTCCGGATTTTCTCCGTCCGGAGGAGCCTGCCCGTCCGGGAGAGCCTGCCCGTCCGGAGGATTTGATTTTTGTCCGTCCGGAGCATTCGGTATCTGTCCGTCCGGAGCCTCCGGCCTTTCTCCCTCCGGGGATTCGGGAGGCTGGAATCTGCCGGGCATACCGGAAGTATTTCCATAGACAGTGGCGTCCATGGTGACTTCCGTATCCACAGTCCCACAGCGAACCGTATAGGTACTGCCGGACGTTACATCAGGGTGGCTGAAAACAATACTGTCATATTGTTTGGGCGGTGTATAGGAAATTAAGGTATCACTCTGAGTGCTTATCAGGGATATTTCAGTTCCGGCTTCCTGAGGGGCAAAGGTGACCAGCATGGTTCCCTGAGAGGAGGTATCACCGAAATTCTGAGCCATATTGGAAAATCCTGCAGCAGCCAGGGTTCCGCCTGTGATTTTACCCTCCCCGTTATAGTCCAGAGCGCTGTTTCCGCCGTTTTCCGAACCGGAGATGTAAAGTTCTCCCCCTTCCACGTACAGATTTCCATTGGAATCCAGGCCGTCTCCTCCGGCATCGACTGTGAGAGTGCCACCTGTAATCCGGAGAAAAACGGAACTGTCAGCCTCTGTACTGGGCGGGCCGGCAGGAGAGGATTTTGAACCGCTGCCGTCTGAAGCATTCAGACCATCATCGGAAGATGTGATATTGACGGTACCATCCTGAATGAGAATGGTTTTCCCTTCAATTCCTTCATAACTTTTGGATATGGTGACAAATCCGTCTGCAAGGGTAAAATCAGCGTCGGTGTGCATACCGTCATCCCCGGCAGTAATATGAAAAGTTCCTCCGGCAATGTAGAGAAATCCCAGAGCAGGATCGTCCTCATTTCCGCTGTGTATGCCATCTGTTCCGGCGTCAATGGTAAAATCTCCACCGGCAATACAGACGCTGTCTTTCCCGCTCAGACCATGGCGGGCAGCCTGAATATTACAGGTGCCGCCGGTAATGACAAGGTCATCTTTGGATACAATTCCATGTCCGGAACTGCTGTAAATATTCAGAATGCCGGAACCGTTTAAAGTTAAATCGTCCTTTGAGAAAATGGCTGCATCAATGTTATTGTCGTCAATCTGAACGAACTCACCGGAAGCTGTCAGAGTATTTTCACTTTCCGGAGCCAGAGTGAGAAATACTTTGTCAGCCTGCCTGACGTAAATGGGAGCACCGGAATCGCACTGTATGGAAGCATTGTCCAGTACAAGCTGAACTTTATCGGTATCTGCGGCGTCCACAATTACCATGCCCTGTTCCAGGGTACCGGAGAGCAGATAAGTGCCTTCCTGGGAAATGGTAATGGTTGAGCCGGAGATGGCAACCGCTTCCGAATTGCAGGCGGCAGAATTCCCATTCAGGGAAACGACAATGGCTTCTGTCTGGTTGTAATCTGCTTCCAGGTCGCGCTGGCTGAACAGTTCTTCCGGATTGCGGACAATGGCGGTTTCTTCTGAGAAAGCGGATGAGGCGCTGCTGTCAGAATCGGAGTGCCCGGAAGTTCCGGTATCTGACCGGGCAGCTTTGTGTTCTGCACAGCCTGTCAGGGTGAGCAGCAGTGCAAGGGCAAAGATATAAACTGTTTTTTTCATGGTTTTCTCCTTTTATGCCTGCTGATGTTCTGATGTTGCGATACGCAGAATCAGAAAATGGCTGAATTTTTACAGTTCGCAGGGGGCAGTCTCCTGACGGGAAATTACGATTTCCAGATTGCCGTTGCGGCACCGCAGGGCGTCGATGAAATTCTTTTCTTCTGCCGGCTCTTTCAGCGTAATCTGCCAGGTAAGTTTAAAAAGGCTGCCCATGTTGGTGGTTTTTACACTGATCATCTCATGGCGGGACGTATAGATTTCCAGCGGTTCATCAAATACCTGCGTGTAGTCCAGATTTTCCGGGATGGTAATATGTAATATTTTGTTCCGGTCCGGGCGCCGGGGAATTCCGAGGCCAAAACGGGTATAGAACAGGCTGCCGGAACCCAGAATCAGAGAAAACAGCACAGCGTATGTCAGGTATCCCATACCTGCGGTGAGACCGGCGCCCATGGCCAGAAAAATGGCACAGATTTCCCTGGCAGAGCCGGGAACAGAGCGGAAACGCACCAGGTTAAAAGCTCCGGCCACAGCCACTCCTGCGCCGATACTGCCGTGAACCAGCAGGATGACTACACATACAATGGCAGGAATCAATGCCAGCGTAATGACAAAGCTCTGGGTATAACGGGTTTTGTAAGTGTAAACCATGGCCAGAAAAATGCCCATGGCCAGAGATACCGCCAGACAGAGCAGAAAATCCGCAGGCTGAAGGGAAAGGGAGGTCCCTGTTTCAAAAATGCTTTTGAACATGTCAGGAAACATAGCGCAGACCTCCTTCCGGACAGAGATATCCCTGTAAAATTGCTTCCCAGGCTTTTCCGTATTTGGAAAAAGAAGTCCTGAAAATTCCGAATTCGGAGAGGGTTTCGGTCAGCCATAAAGGCATGGCTCCGGCAGTTTTGATTTCCATCAGCGCGGTGTCAGGCGAAAGGATGGGGCTGCCGTAAATGCCGCTGCAAAGGGAGAGCTGTTCCCGACGCCAGAGAATGTTTTCGTCGAAGGTAATGCGCAAATCCGGCGCACTGATACCGGTGAAGGATTTCCGCTCACAGGACAGAAAAACAGCCGGGGCCAGATTTTTGTAAAAATTACGAAAATAATCAATTTCCCGGATAATCTGCGAAGAATCTTTAAAAGGGCGGCCCGGACAGAGACAGCGTTCGGCCTGAGACAGCGTCATGGGAATCCGGCGCTTGTATACCACAGATTTGTACTTTTTCTTCAGTTCCACAAACACGGTGCTGTCAGAATGGGCGGGGCCATAACTGCGCAGCCGCAGTTTTTCCTTATAGGCGGTTTTTTCCAGAGAGCGGCGGATTAAAAGGAAATCCGGGGTATCGAAATAGAGGCTGCAGACGGTGCTGTCCGGGTAGGAGTCCCCTGTCATATAAGGTTTCATGGCAGAGAGGACAGCAGCTTTCTGACGGGAATTCAGTAAATATTTCAGTTCATAGCGCTGAAAGGTATGTTGATAGTCCATAAGTGTTCCTCCTGATTTTGAATATAATCAGATTTTAGCACCCATACCCTAAATGAACCTTAAAATATATATGAAGAGTCTGTGAAAGTCCTGACAGGCCGGAATTCACAGGATAACGCGGATACAGAGAGAATGTCCTTCTTCCGCAGAGGCAGAAATGCTTCCTTTATGGGCTTCCACAATGGCTTTTGCAATGGAAAGGCCGATGCCGTGTCCGCCGGTTTCGGAATTTCTGGAAGGGTCTGTCCGGTAAAACCGTTCGAACAGCCGGGACAGATCTTCTTCTGAAATATACTCCGCAGTGTTGCAGACCAGAAGGAGTATATTTTTGCCTTTTTTCTGCAGGGTGACTGCCACAGAGCCATGCTGCGTGGAATATTTCAGGGCATTGTCCAGCAGAATGGAGAATAACTGACGGATGGATGCCTGATGTGCGCGGCAGGAGAGCTGCGGGGAAATACGGGCGGTAAGGGATTTTCCCTGCGCGGCGGCCAGGGGCTGAAAGGACTGAACCATTTCTTCTGCCAGCTCCGAAATGGAGAAATCTTCTGCGGGAAAGGAATGGTTCGGTTCTTCCATGCGGGACAGACAGATGAGCTCGTCGGTGAGGGAGGAAAGGCGCAGTGTCTGACGACGGATACTTTGGAGCCATTCACTGTCTCCCTGTTCCAGTTCCAGAATTTCCGCATTTGCGTCAATGATGGTAAGCGGGGTTTTGATTTCATGGCCTGCGTCTGTAATGAAACGGCGCTGTTTTTCCTGGCTTTCCGAGACAGGTTTCAGAATAATTCCGGAAAAAATGAGAACCAGTATCAGGACGGAGCCAAGTCCCAGGAGAGAAACCAGAATACTGATAATCAGAAAAGAGCGGAAGGTGGACAGGTTTCTGCCGCAGTCCAGAAAAATCAGACGTGTCCGGCTGCCTGTGCTCTGACGGAGATAGCGGTAGTCGTTCAGAAATCCGGATGCGGCGCCCTGTTCCCATACCTGCATGGCAAAAGCAGAAGCAGCGTCCGTATCTACAGCGGCAATTTTACCGGTATCCACAGACAGGATGCTGCCTTTTTCGTCCAGAAGGACGGAGAAATACCGGGATTCGTAAGGAAGTTCCGGAGACATGGCTCCGGGAGCCGGAGTCCGGGGAAGGGGAGGCTTATGGGAAGGATTATTTTGCTCCGGAGTCGGTTGTTCCATGGGAAAGCGGCCCTCATGTTCAGACAGAATGAGAAGAATATGTTCTGCATCCCGGATAACCTTCCGGTAATTCAGGATATTGACAGTAGCGATAATAATGGTCAGAACCAGCAGAGTGGAAAGCATGGAGACCCCAATGAATTTTCTCCGCAGTTTTTTTATCATGGTTGTTCCTCCAGAGAATAGCCTGCGTTTCTGGCAGCTTTAATCTGTACATCTGCCTTAAGGGATTTGAGCTTTTTGCGCAGAGAAGAAATATAGACCCAGACCACGCTTATGTCCGTACTGCTGTCATACCCCCAGATGTGCTCCATAAACCGTTCGGTGGAAACCAGAGTTCCGGGATGTTTCATCAGCATTTCCATAATCTGAAATTCCTTGTTTGCCAGCCGGATGGTTCCGGCCGGTGAGGAAAGTTCAAAGGCGGCCGGATTCAGTGTCAGATTTCCCCTCTGCAGCGTGGTATTGACAGCAATGGTCTGTCTGCGGGTCATGGCCCGTATTCTGGCCAGAAGTTCCCGGAAGGAAAAGGGTTTGGTGAGATAGTCGTCCGCCCCTGCATCCAGCCCTGTTACCCGGTCGTCAATTTCTGATTTTGCAGTGAGCAGCAGGACAGGAATGGGATTGCCCTGGGCGCGGATGGTTTTAAGAACCGTCAGCCCGTCTTTTTCTGGCATCATAATATCCAGAATCAGCCCGTCATAATTGCTGCTTTCCAGATATTCCAGCGCCGCCTCTCCGTCGTATACGGCGTCAACGGAATAGTTGTTTCGCTCCAGTATGGTAACTAATGCTCTGGATAAGTCTTTTTCATCTTCAGCCAGTAATAAACGCATGAAATATCCTCCTTGAAAAATACACCCTGCCTTTCCGTACAGTCAGAAAAACAGGGTGCACCGGTCAGGAAACTGCGGGAGATGAATTTCCCTTTTCCTTAAATGCAATTTTAAGAAGTATGGGTGTCAGAATGGTGGTGACCACCACGGTGATTACAATAGGGGCGTACAGGGAGCCTGCAAGAAGACCCAGTGATTCGCCCTTGTTGGCCACAATCAGAGCAACCTCGCCGCGGGAAATCATACCGATTCCAATCTGGAAAGATTCTTTTCCGCTGTAGCCCATGGCCTTTGCACCCAGTCCGCAGCCCAGTACTTTGGTGAGGATAGCCACGAGCAGAAGCAGGCCGGTAAATAAAAGGACACCGGAGGACATGGAGCTCAGTTCCACTTTTAAACCAATGCTGGCAAAAAATACCGGGGCAACCAGCAGATAGGATACCGTATCAAATTCCCTATAAATAATCTCCCGTTTGGTACTGTGGCTCAGTACAAGGCCTGCCACATAGGCGCCGGTGATGTCAGCCACGCCGAAGAAATGTTCCGCACAGAACGACATCACAAGGCAGAACGCAAAAGTCATGATTACGTGGCGCCGGTTGGGCCTTGGGTCCAGGGAAACCCATTTCTGCATTACAAATCCGAATGCAATACCGAAAATTGCGGCAAATACAAAGAATCCCACGATTTTCAGCAGTACCAGGAGGATGTTGGTATTGGGGTCCGCCATGCTGGTAACCAGAGTCAGCGCCACAATACCCAGGATATCGTCGATAATGGCGGCGCCCAGAATGGCAGTTCCGGCTTTGGTGGAAACTTTTCCCATTTCCTTTAAAGTCTCTACCGTAATACTTACCGAGGTTGCGGTAAGGATAATACCGATAAATATATTCTGCAGCAGTTCACTGGAAGACAGATCAGGGGAAGATACGCCGCAGGCATAAGCAACGCCGAAACCGCCTGCCAGCGGAAGCAGCACACCCATAAGGGCAATCACAAAAGAGGCAAGACCGGAACGTTTCAGCTCATCCGTGTCTGTCTCAAGACCCGCCATAAACATCAGGACAATCACGCCGATTTCGGAAATCTGATTTAAAAAGGTGCTGCTCTCGATTAAGTCCAGACATGCAGGCCCAAGAATCAGCCCGGCCAGCAGCGCACCCACCACCTGAGGCATATGGGCCCGCCGGGTGATTAATCCCAGCAGCTTTGTGCTCATAAGAATAATAGCCAAATACAACAGATAATCATAACTCATAAAAATACCTCCGTCCAGCTTATGTAATTCTAAGGAATTATACATCCATAAATAAAAAAAAACAAGTTGAAAAATTACCGATATTTATGGAAAAAGTAATTGTATTTCAGGTAAAAATTTACTATGATAATCAGAGTATCCCAAATGTCCCGGTTCCTGCGGGCAGGCCGGCAGGAACCGGGACATCTGACCTGAGAAAGGAAACCATTATGAAGAAGAAAATTTTACTGATTGCCACGGGAGGGACCATTGCCTCCCAAAACTCCGGAAACGGGCTTATACCGCTGATTCGCGCCGAGGAAATCCTGTCGTATATTCCGGACGTATATGAGTTTTGCAACCCTTCTGCAGTACAAATCTGCAATATTGACAGCACCAATATGGAGCCCAGGCACTGGAACATGATAATGAAAGCGGTAAGGGACAATTACGAAGCATACGATGGGTTCGTGATAGCCCATGGAACCGACACCATGGCATATACGGCGGCAGCCCTGTCCTATATGATACAGAATTCCTCCAGACCCATTGTAATCACCGGCGCCCAGAAATCTGTTGATCTGGAAATCACAGACGCTAAAACCAATCTGCTGGACAGCTTCCGCTATGCGGCGGATGATGGCTCTCAGGGGGTTCAGATTGTGTTTGGAGGGAAAGTGATTGCCGGTACCAGAGCCAGGAAAATCCGCTCCAAAAGCTACAACGCCTTTGACAGTATTGATTTTCCGTTTCTGGCCACGATACAGGACGGACGAATTATGCGTTATATCCCTGCGGTTCCCTTTGAAGAACCGGTGGCTTTTTACGAGAAAATGAATGACAATATTTTTCTGATGAAGCTGATTCCCGGCATTTCGCCCAAAGGGCTGAAATTTCTGTTTAAACAGTATGACGCCATTATTGTGGAAAGTTTCGGTGTAGGAGGTATTCCTGCCTCTATTTCCGATATGTTCTATGAAATGTATGAAACCCATCCGGAAAAAGTGATTATCATGGCCACTCAGGTGACCCATGAAGGCAGCGATATGACTGTTTATGAAGTGGGGAATAAAATCAAAAAAGAATGCCGCTTCCTGGAATCCTATGATATGACTCTGGAAGCGGTGATTGCCAAAACCATGTGGCTGCTGGCCAACAGAGGAACAGAGAAATCCGATATTAACCAGTTGTTTTATAAAAAAATAAATTATGATTTAATATTTAACGGGTTTTCCGGTTGATGAATTCCGTCTTGTATTTGGAGTACACAATCTTCTGGCTGTGATACAGGCCATAGTAACCGGACAGCATATACCCCAGGGAAACGGACAGCAGATAATAGGGCATTCCTTCATAGCCGAACAGTTCAAAGCTGATTAACAGGGAGGTAATGGGACAGTTGGTTACGCCGCAGAATACGGCGCCCATGCCGGCCGCAGTACAGAGTTCCGGCGCAAAGCCCGTGAGATTCCCAAACAGGCAGCCTGCTGTAGCCCCCACAGCAAAGGAGGGCACAATTTCGCCGCCTTTGTAGCCGGCGCCCAGCGTAACAGCAGTAAACAGCATTTTCAGCAGAAAGCCGTAAGGCTGGTAATCATTTTCAAAACATTCCGCAATCAGCACCATACCGGAACCGTTATAATCCTGATTTCCAACCAGCAGAGTGAGAAGAATCAGGAAGATGCCTCCGGCAAAAATTCTGGCATAGGGGTTGGGAAAGTATTTTTTGTAAAGTTTTTCGCTGTTATGCAGAATTACGCAGAACAGTGTGCTGACTCCGGCGCACAGCATGGCCAGCACAGCGATGGCGGCTGCAGATGTAACGGAGAATTCCGGAAGGCCGGAAATGAGAAACTGTTCCGGGGCAATCTGGCAATAGCGGGCAATGCCCTGAGCCACCAGAGAAGAAATCACGCAGGGAACCAGGGCGGCATAGTGCATAATGCCCACGCTGACTACTTCCATGGAAAAAATAGCGGCAGCCATGGGAGTGCCGAAAAGCACGGAAAAGGCGGCGCTCATACCGCACATAATCATGATATGCCGGTCTTTTTCATCAAAACGGAACAAAGTCCCCAGGGAGTTGCCGATACTGCCGCCAAGCTGCAAAGCGGCTCCTTCCCGTCCGGCGGAACCGCCGAACAAATGGGTTATGACAGTGGAAATAAAAATCAGAGGCGCCATTTTCAGCGGAATGTGTTTGCCGGAATAGATGGCGGCAAGCACCAGATTGGTACCGGTATCTTTTTCATCGTGCATAATATGATAGGCTCCCACAATCAGGAGCCCTGCTCCGGGCAGAAAATAAATCAGCCATGGATAAGAAGCTCTTGCGCCGGTGGCAAAGGTAATACAGTAATGGAACAGAGCGCCGGCGCTTCCCACCAGAAGGCCGGATAATATGGAAAATACCATCCATTTGAGAAATACCAGGAAACGTCCGGAAAGATGCCTTATGTACTGTTCAAATTCTTCTTTTATCATAACAAAACTCCCAATGTATCAATTTTCAGGTCTGTGTCCATCTTATCATCCGCTGAAAAAAAAGACAAGACGATTTGTAAGGTTATTGTAAGAAAAAGGAATTTCTCTGTTAAGGCCGGAAGAGTATGATAAAGCCGGTAAAGGAACAGAGAAAAAGGAGGATATAACATGTGGTCGAGAAAAGAACTGAAGGAGAAAGCCAGAAGATGTGTCAGCCTGAATTACTGGAAGATGGTGCTGGCGGCGCTGCTGCTGGCAGTTGTATGCGGCGGAGGGAGTTCTGTCAGCTCGTTCGGCGGGGCGGCTGCCGGGCTGGACAGCGATGATGATTCCGAATATGAATACTCACAGGAACATAATCAGGAAGAATGGCATTACGAAAATGGGGTGTATTATGAAGATGAGGAACTGGCAGACATGATTCTGGAGGATGGTATTGGTGTATTTCTGATGGTATTTGTCATTGTAATACTGCTTGTCCTGCTTATTGTATTCCTGGTGGTGCTGCCTTTGGATATTTTCGTATTCAATCCCCTGTCTGTGGGAATCCGGCGGTTTTTTGTAAAAAATCTGAAAGAACCGGCACAGATGAAAGAAATATGCTATGCTTTTGATCATGGATATAAAAACTGCGTGAAAACAGAGTTTTTCCGGAAACTTTATATTTTTCTGTGGCTGTTGCTGCTGATTGTTCCCGGAATTATAAAAAGTTATGAATATCAGATGGTTCCCTATATTCTTGGGGAACAGCCGGATCTGGAAAAAGAACGTGTGTTTGAACTCAGCAAAACCATGATGTACGGAAATAAGTGGAAAGCATTTGTACTGGATTTGTCTTTCCTGGGCTGGTATCTGTTAAACGGTATCACACTGGGGATTCTGGGGATTTTTTATCTGAATCCTTATGTGGAACAGACCGGTGCGGCCCTGTATCAGACGCTGAAAGTGCAGTATCTGCAAAACAATCCGTGAAAAGCAGAGGAGGGAGAAACTTATGGCATACAGGATTCTGGTGGCGGACGATGAAAAGGAAATTCGGGATTTGCTGCGGCTGTACCTGGAGAAAGACGGATATCAGGTAGCGGAGGCCTCAGATGGCAGGGAAGCATTGTCTCTCCTGGAACAGGGGGAGACAGATATGGCGCTTCTGGATATTATGATGCCCCGGATGGACGGCTATAATGTACTGAAAAAGCTGCGGGAGACCAGCAATATTCCGGTGATGATTCTCTCGGCGAAAGACCGGGACACAGACAAGATTCTGGGACTGGACTTAGGCGCGGACGATTATCTGGCCAAACCCTTTAATCCCATGGAAGCCATGGCCAGAATCAATTCCAATATCCGGAGATTTTATTCGCTGGGAGCCAGAAGCGGAGATTTGAAACAGCTTGTAGTCCGGGACCTGAGGCTTGATACGGAAGCCTGCCTGGTGTACCGAGGGGAAGAACCGATTAATCTTACTTCCGTGGAATACAAACTGTTGCGGCTTTTTATGGAACATCCGGGCAAAGTGTATACAAAGCAGCAGGTGTATGAAAATGTGTGGGGCGAGGAATACGCCATTGCAGACAACAATATTATGGTGTGTATCAGCCGCCTTCGGGCAAAGCTGTCAGAGGACAGCGGAGCATATATTAAGACCATACGGGGGCTGGGATATCGGATGGAGAAATAAACATGAAACATGAAACATGGAAATGGTTTTTAATCCGGCGCTTTCTGATGATTCTGATTCTTCTGGCCCTCAGCGAGCAGATGCTGAATCTTCTGTACGAAGGGATTATTTATCCCTGGCTGGGAGAGACGCTGCATTTCCGGTTTTTTATGATGGAGCTGGAAAGAGGCCAGACGGTGGGATTGCTAATCCGGGGAGCAGCCTATCTGGCGGCTATGGGAATCTGCGGCCTGCTTCCGGATCCGCTGAAGACCGGACTGCAGGGGATGGCGGAGCAGTTTGCCGGAGACCGCCTGACTACCTGGATTGTAACTCAGACGAGAAATATGACGGGCCGGGAAGCCAGACTCTATCTGCTGGGAACCGCAGCCCTGACGATTTTTGTCATCATTACCCTGATACTCCCTTATGTTATTGCGGCCTTTGCATTCAGCCGGATGGCAGAACAGCATGTAAAGGAGCTGGAAGCACAGGAGCGGCAGCAGCGGGAGGAATATGACAGGCGGAGAAGTCTGCTGCTGTCAGATGTGGCCCATGACCTGAAAACACCCATGACGGCCGTGGCAGGCTATGCCAGGGCCCTGCTGGAGGAATCCGGCGGGGAGGAAGATTCGGATTTTACAGGAAAAGAAGGGAAGACGGTACTGCCCCGGAAAGAATATCTGGAAACCATATACGGAAAATCCATGCAGATGAGCAGTCTTTTGAATCTGCTGTTTGAATATGTGAAGCTGGACAGCGAAGGATATCAGCTAAAGAAAACAGAAGAAAATCTGTGGGAACTGCTGCGGGAAACTGTTGCAAACCTGTATATGGATTTTGAGGAAAAGGAAATGGAAATTCTGCCGGAAATCCCGGAAGAGGAAATCCGGATGCAGGTGGACAGAGTGCAGTTTCAGCGTGTGGTTTCCAATCTGCTGAACAATGCCATCCGCCATAATCCGAAAGGGACGCGGGTTTGGGTAAAGGCTGAGTATGAAGAAGAACAGGTGACTGTCAGGGTATGTGACGATGGCGTCAAAATTCCCCGGGAAACAGCAAAATATATGTTTGACCCCTTTGTGCTGGGAGATGAATCCCGCAAAAGCAGAGGAGGCAGCGGCCTGGGCCTGAGCATTGCCTGGAAAATCATTGACATGCACGGAGGGAGCCTTACACTGGATCAGGAGGAAGGAGAATTATATACCAAAACCTTTCTGATACGTCTGCCCTGCAGCATGTCGGAACCTGAAAAATTTCACGCTTTAAATCAGTAAAATACTGCCGAAAACACCGGAAAATTCAGGATAAATTTCCTATTGAAATGGAGAAAAAACACGCGTTTTGCAGGAAAAAACATGCAAAATGCGTGTTTTCTTTTGGGGCAGGGGCCTTGTTTATATGATAGGTGCAGAAAAAAGAAAAGGGGAAGACGTATATGGCTTATTACACAGTCGGCGAATTAATAAGGGACGCCAGAGAACGCCAGGGATATTCTCAGGAAGAACTCGGTTATGGAATCTGCACAACCTCCACTCTGTCACGGATTGAGAACGGACTTCAGGTGCCGGGAAGAAAAATACTGGAAGGACTGCTGCAGCGGCTTGGAATGACAGAGCGGGCAGAAGGCATGTATTTTAGCCAGAGGGAACGGGAGCAGTGGGAGCTGGAGCAGAAGCTGGCGCGCAGTCTCAGGAAAGAAGATTTTGAGCAGGCAGAAAAAATTGCAGACTGCATGGAGCGGAATATCAGAAAAAGTTCCGGGAAAACATACCGGCTGAAAACAGAGGAGCAGTACCTGAGTTTTGCCAGAGTAATGATTGGGAAACACAGGGGAGAGCCTTTGGAATGGGTGCTGCAGGAACTGCTGCATACAATCCATATGACCATGCCGGAATTTGACGGCCATATTCATGACAGGCTCCTGACCTGCCATGAAATTGCCATTCTGTACAGTATCGGGTGTATCTGCCACAGTATGGGCAGGCTCTGGGACAGTCTGCAGCTGCTGTCGGAGCTGAAAGAATATATGGAACGACGTAATCCGGACAGCGAGGAAATGTCTGTCAGATATCTGATGGTGATACAGAAAATGTCATCCTGGCTGTATCAGGCCGGGATGTTTGAAGACGCCCTGGCTTGCTGCCAGACAGGAATTGAGCACTGCATGGAATACGGAAAGCTGCATACGCTTCCCGCGCTGCTGCACTGCAAGGCCTGCGGACTGGCAGAGCTGGGACAATACGACAGGTCAGAGCAATATTTTTTCCAGAGTATTGCCCTGTTTCAGATGATGAATCAGCGTGAACGCGCTGAAGAAGTGAGGGAATATGCCCGTCTGCATTACGGGCTGGCTTCTGCCGGGTGCTATATGGTGGAATAAAAGTCTGTGAGCATTTCCGGAAAACACCTC
Organism: Lachnospiraceae bacterium JLR.KK002; assembly: GCA_036941025.1. Lineage (NCBI taxonomy): Bacteria > Bacillati > Bacillota > Clostridia > Lachnospirales > Lachnospiraceae > Lachnospiraceae bacterium JLR.KK002. Next base: position 1,970,597 of record JAYMNP010000001.1, on the reverse strand, counting down.
TCCCACAGACCATAGTATAGCAGAGGGACAGAAGAAACCCCATATGGAAATCCGCGAATTTATTTTTGCGGATTTCCATATGGGGAAAAGGAAAGTTCTGTGATAAAATAATACCGGCTGTGCCATGATAGAATAACTAATCAAGATTTAATTTCCGCCTCATAAGCAGGACAGATACCATATAGAATATGAAGGACAGGATTAGCTGGCTGAAAACAGCAGCCGGAAGCATATTTTTGTAATAGCTGTTCAGGAAACTGCCCATCGTGGAAACGGATTTGTATAAGGTGGGTGAGAGAATCAGCACAGAGCTGATAATCTGATTTCCGATATAAAGGGCGATGTAAAATCCAATGGCGCAGGCCAGACGGTATTTTTCCATAAGCTGTCCCAGCAGGATACTCACATATCCCATCAGAAGGCTGGCCAGGCTGCCGGAGAGCTGCAAGAGAATCATAAGTCCCAGAATCTGCAGAGGCGTATAGCCAAAGAGATTGCGGAAAGATATGGTCCAGTCACCGTTTCCGGTGGAGATTACCATGTCCAGATCCTGCAGCAAATCCTGAACGTTTTCCGCGCCGTAGGTATCTACATAATGATACCCGGCAACGAAGGACAGCAGTATTACGGACAGGATGGTGAGCAGGGCATTTACGGAAGACCAGAAATATCCCACCAGCAGTTTGGAATGAAACAGCTGCAGAGGAGTGACAGGCAGGGTGTGCATCAGGTAACCCTGAGAAGTAAACAGATTCCGGTAAAAGCGGGCGTAGAGATAAATCCCGGTTATGATACTGAAGGCTGCCAGGGAAAGGGCATAAAAAATAATCAGAAAAACAGCCAGCAGCGCAGACTCCTGGCTGTCAAATATATCCGTGTTTAAAATGCAGCAGCCGGTCAGTGTCAGCAGCAGCAGCGTAAGATTTGCGGCCGTCATTATTTTGCAGGTGGATTTCCATTCATGTTTTAAGAGTTTTCCTAACATCTGAATACCTCCCGGAATAAAGTGTCGATGGATTTGCGGCTCTGTTCCCGCAGTTCATCTACGGAAGCGTGGGTGTGGATTCTGCCGTTCTGAAGAAAAATAACCTGGTCCAGGATATTTTCAATATCAGAAATCAAATGGGTGGAAATGATTATGGTGGCATGTTCGTCATAATTTCCCAGAATGGTCTGTAAAATGTAGTCTCTTGCGGCAGGGTCCACGCCGGCAATGGGTTCGTCCAGTATATAGAGCCCTGCCCGTCGGCTCATAACCAGAATCAGCTGTACCTTCTCCCTGGTTCCTTTGGAAAGGGTTTTTAATTTGCAGCCTGGGTCTATGTCCAGTTTTTCCAGCATGTCATAAGCCCGTTCTGATGCAAAGTCCCTGTAAAAATCCTGAAAAAATGCAATGATTTCCCGTATCTTCATGGACTGGTTCAGGTAACAGTGGTCCGGAAGATAGGAAATAAGATTTTTACTGGCAGTGCCCACAGGCTCGCCCTGAATGCGTATGGTTCCGGAGGTGGGCTGCAGCAGCCCCGCAATCAGTTTGAGCAGTGTGGTTTTGCCGCTTCCGTTGGGCCCCAGCAGGCCGATGATGTGACCTCCTTCAATCGTAAGGGAGACGTCTGTAAGGGCCGGGATGGTTTCGTAGGTTTTCATGAGGGCATTACATTCCAGCAGTGTCATCGCTGCCTCCTTCCTGTTCTGTGAGTTCCGTAAGAAGTGAAATAGCGTCTTCTTTCTGAAATCCCAGTTTCAGCATGTTTTCCAGAAATTGGGTCACCATTTCTTTTGCAAGTTCTGATTTTAATTTTTCAATCATGGTCATATCCTCCGTAATAAATCGTCCACTGGTGCGCTGGGAGTAGACAAGCCCTGTCCGTTCCAGTTCGGAAAGAGCTTTCTGCATGGTGTTGGGATTTACAGACGCTTCCTGAGCGAGCTCCCGGACAGAAGGCAGTTTATCGCCGGGCCGATACAGCCCCGATATAATGTCCATCTGGATTTTTTCTATAATCTGAATGAAAATGGGCCGGTCAGAATTCAAGTTCCATGGCATTCAATCACCTCGTTTCTCTATGTATGATTGTACTACATTAATAATACAATAAGACGTTTTGGACAAAAAGTCAAGTGTTACGTTTTAGATTGAAGAAATATTCGGAACGTGATAGAATAAAAACGTTAAAATAATGTAACTGTTTATCAGGAAAAGAGGAAGCAGAATATGAAGAAATCAATCAATGCGCCAAAGGCGCCGGCAGCAGTGGGACCTTATGTACATGCAGTGGAAGCAAACGGGCTGATTTTTACTTCCGGGCAGCTTGGACTGATTCCGGAGAGCGGAACGCTGCCGGGAGGCGTGGAAGCACAGACACACCAGAGCCTGAAGAACCTTGCTGCAGTACTGGAAGCAGCCGGGAGCGATATGGAACATGTGGTAAAGACCAACGTATTTTTAAATGATATCAACGATTTTGCAAAAGTAAATGAAATTTATGCACAGTATTTTCCGGGGGATGCACCGGCACGCTCCTGCGTACAGGCCGCAAGGCTGCCCAAAGAGGGGCTGGTGGAAATTGAGGCCATTGCTGTGAAAAAAGAAGCATAATATGGGAATGCAGAGATGATGAACCATACATTAAATTTTGAAGGAGAGAACAGATTGGTAGCAGAGAGAATCGAAGCGCTCCGGGCAGAAATGCAGAAAAGGAACGTGGATATATACATTGTGCCTACGTCTGATTTCCACGAATCAGAGTATGTGGGCGATTATTTCAAAGCCAGAAAATTTATTACAGGATTTACCGGTTCTGCCGGAACCGCAGTGATTACCAGGACAGAAGCGGGGTTATGGACCGACGGAAGATATTTTATACAGGCGGAAAAGCAGCTTATGGGAACTCCGGTGACGCTGTTTCCCATGGGAGAAGAGGGCGTGCCCACCGTAAAGGAATATGTGGAAATAAATCTGCCCGAAGGCGGCTGCCTGGGATTTGACGGCCGGGTGATGAATGCAAAATCGGGGGCCGATTATGAGAAAATTGTAACGGATAAAAAAGGCAGCCTGTCCGTGGACGAAGATCTGGTGGGAATCATCTGGAAAGAACGTCCGCAGCTTCCCAAACATCCGGTATTTATATTAGAAGAAAAGTATGCGGGAGAAAGTACTGAAAACAAGCTGAAACGGGTACGGGAAAAGATGCGGGAGCAGAATGCAGGCGTCCACATCCTCACCTCACTGTACGACATTGCCTGGCTGTTTAACATCCGGGGCGGAGACATTGACCATGTGCCGGTGGTACTGTCTTTTGCAGCGGTTACCATGGAAGAAAGTTACTGGTTCCTCCATGAAGAAGTACTGAATGATACTCTGCGGGAATACTGCGGGAAAAACGGAATTATCCTGAAACCCTATGAGGAAATCTACGACTATGCAGGCGGGATTCCGGCGGGAGAAACGGTTCTGCTGGATGAAAATATTGTCAATTACCGCATCGTCCACAGCCTGAAGGATGATGTTAAGACGGTGAGAAAGCCGAATCCCACAGAATGGATGAAAGCCGTAAAGAATGAGACAGAGCTTTCCAATATCCGAAACGCCCATATCAAAGACGGTGTGGCTTTTACAAAATTTATGTACTGGTTAAAGACCAATATCGGCAAACAGAAAATTACGGAGATTTCTGCTTCAGATTATCTGGAAACATGCAGACGGGAGCAGAAATTATTTGTAGATTTAAGTTTTGATACGATTAGCGCCTATGGCCCGAATGCAGCCATGATGCATTATACCGCCACACCTGAATCCGACGCGGAACTGAAACCGGAGGGATTTCTGCTGGTGGACTCCGGCGGACATTACCTGGACGGAAGCACGGATATTACCAGGACGATGGCCCTTGGAACCCTCACAGAGGAGGAAAAATTCCACTTTACTACGGTGTGCCGTTCCAATCTGAATCTTGCGGCGGCAAAATTCCTCCACGGATGCCGGGGACTGAATCTGGATATTCTGTCCAGAGGCCCTCTGTGGAACCTGGGGCTGGATTATAAATGCGGCACGGGCCATGGAATCGGATACCTGCTGAATGTGCATGAAGGCCCCAACGGGTTCCGCTGGAAAATAGTGCCGGAACGTGATGACAGCTGCGTGCTGGAAGAAGGGATGGTTACCACAGACGAACCTGGGGTTTATCTGGAAGGAAAGTACGGAATCCGTACCGAGAACGAACTGATTTGCAGGAAGGCAGAAAAAAATGAATACGGACAGTTTATGGAATTTGAAATCATCACATATGCGCCCATAGATCTGGACGCCATTCTGCCGGAAGAAATGACTGCTTCCGAGCGGAAGCTGCTGAATGATTACCATAAGATGGTCTATGAAAAGATTGCACCTTTCCTGACTCAGGAAGAGCAGGACTGGCTGAAAGTGTATACCAGGGAAATCTGACAGTTGATTAGATTGCCGGAACAGACGATATATAAAGAAATACAGGAATTATGTTCACGGAGTAACAGGAAACGAAACAGCCAGGGAGGGTACGGAAATGAAAGTCAGCGGAGCAAAAGAATCAGGTATATCAGCAGGAACATGGAATATAACGCAGGGGGAGGATGCCGTGAGCAAAAGTATCCGCAAGCAGATTGCAAATGCGCAGAAAGCCCTGCAGGAATTATCCGGGAACAAAGAGCTGACCGCGGAAGAAAAAATGAAAAAACGTCAGGAATTGCAGCAGCAGATTACCGATTTGAATCAACAGCTCCGCCAGCATCAGATGGAGCAGCGCAGAGAAAAGCAGAAGGCACAGAAAGAGGCGGCAGAGCAGCAGAACAATGGAAATCGGCAGGAGCAGAAAAAGCAGCAGGAACAGGGATTTTCCAGGGCCGGTATGGAGGCCCTGGTTTCGGCGGATACTGCCATGAAACAGGCAAAATCCTACGGAAGCGTAGCCTCCCGTCTGGAAGGGGAAGCCAGAACCATACAGTCAGATATTAAGCTGGACCAGAAACGGGATCAGGATGTGGAGGGTAAATTAAGCAGGCTTGCCGAACTGGAAGAACGCGTGGAAAAGGCAAAGGCTTCTCAGATTGGCGTACTGGAAGAGGCTGGAGAAGAAATCAGAAAGACAGAAGAAAAAGAGCGGGAGAAAAAGGCGGAACATACTTCTGAACAGGAGAAAATCAGGGAAGAAGAGGAGTTACAGGATAAAAAAGATAAGAAAGAGAACGAACAGCAGGAGAAGGAAAAGCAGGAAGATGGAAAGTTTGTGGATATCCGCCTCTGATTCCCTTTTGATTCCCCGGTTCATTCAGATGGAAGAAAAAGGTTAAGGAATCCGGCGAATGTGACGAAATATACCCTGAAAACATGGGAAAAAAAGACAGGAAAGCGCAGGTGTTTTTATGAATATAGGTATGGCAGGCGCCGGATTCCATGCGCCGGGAAATTATCAGTCAAAAAGTGTATTTGCGGGAAATCTGCCAGGCCTGCATAACAGTATGCTGAAAAGCACCCAGGATAAAATGGAGCGTCAGCAGAAGGCAGGAAATCAGATTGCATTCTGGGAAAATCAGAAAGAAAAGCTGAAGGAAATGGAATGCGGTACGGTGGAAGAAATTGCCAGAAAGCTGGAAATGTTTCACAATTATGAGGACGAGATTGCCGCGGTGAAAGCGGCTTATAATAACGAGCAGATGGCCCATATTCTGGACGAAGCCCAGGAACAGGGCGAGAAGAACGCCGAGGCAGCCGAAAAACTGGAGCCGAAGACACCGGAAGAAAGACGGGAAGAACTGGCAGAAGAAGCAGCCGGAACGGAAGAAAACGAAGGTGTTCTGGAAGAAATGCTGGAAGAAGTTACAGACTCCATGGAAGAAGTACTGGAGGAAACTGCGGAAGCGTTGGAAGAAACACAGGAACAGCTTCTGGAAGAACAGCTTGCGGCGGAGAATCCGGATGGGGCAGACAGTGTTTCAGAGCAGCTTGACCGTCAGATGGAGAAAATAAAGGAAGAAGCCGGGGCTCTGAGAGAACCCTATGCTTATTTCAAAGAAGAAAACCAGAGAAAATATTACCGTGGTCTGGATGTGAGAGTGTAAACCGGATACAGTCTCAGCGGATTGGTGCAGGAGAGTTGAGTAATGAGAAAAGTGTTGGATGTTATACTGGTACTTTTTTCGCTGGCAGCGGCAGTTCTTGTATTCAGCAATTTTAATATGGAAGGAATTTTGTGGAGCGGGAACAAACCGGATGCTGTCAGCAGTCAGGAGATGGAGGGAAATCCAGGAACGGTTTATACCGGAAAACCTGCGGGAGAAGGTATACCGGAAGTAAAGACGCAGGAAGAATGGAAAGAAGTGCTGAACGATGTGGATTATATCACCGTGACGCCGGAGAAGATTTATAAAACCAATGTATACAGCCTGGCGGAATGGGCAGATTATTTTCAGAGACGCCGCAACGGAGCCGTTGGACGGAAAAAAACAACGGTCAGAACGTCCCCGCTGGATGTTTCCCAGGACTATACGCCTTACTATATCATTGAGCTGGAAGACGGCAGTCATATTCTGGCTCAGATGAACCGCTGTCTGGCCAAAAATATTGCAAAGGGTAAGGAAACAACCCTTCCCATCGGCAGAAAGCAGGGATTTTCTCAGGGGGCCAAAACGGCGCTGGCGTCCGTTTGTGAGGAATACCAGGCGCCCACGGATTATGTGCTCTATACCATTGACAATGAATGGCAGGAGAAGCATTCCTTTGAAATCCTCATTGGAAAAGCGGTGGTGGCCATTGTTGTCTTTTTTGTTCTGGCAGTGGTGCTGGAACTGATTGCAGACCGGATTCTTCCATCCGGAAAGCACCGGAATTCGTAAAAGTCCGTAACAGGGAAGCCACAGGCTAAACTGTTACCAGAATTCTTATTGATTTTGGAAAAAGACTTGACAGAATCACTAAGAGAAAGCTATAATGTGTAATTGCTAAACAACATCAGCAGCCAGGGGTTGTACTGGTTTCGACGGGGGTTGTGAAGCTATGGAAGCCATTGGCGGCTCCTGACCGCCTCAACAACGGGAATTATAAATATAAACGCTGAAGATAATTTAGCAATCGCTGCCTAGTTGCAGCAGTCGGCCTTAGACCACCCACAGTTTAAGAACCCGGCTTCGACTATGTGGGAAACGACGTATCCAAAGCTTTGCGGATACGGGCGTATTATGAAGCTACTGAAACCGGAAGCCTGTCATTAGGCGTCCGGCAGAGGGAATGTTAAACTAATGACTGTAATGGGAGATGCCATAGTGAATTGGCTTTCGGACAGGGGTTCGATTCCCCTCAGCTCCACTTAAACGCATTAAGTCGAACCCTGCATATGAAATTGTCATATACAGGAATATGTTCTGCTTAGTGTATTGGCGAAAATAAAGACAGAATAGGTTGTCTACAGTCTGAAACAAACATGACCCACGATACTCTGTACCGTGGGTCATGTTTGTTCTTAACGACTTATGCTGAAAAATCATAATCTGTATTTGTGCCGATAATGTCAATAATATTCAGACTGTTGTCTGTCGTGCTGTCTGCATTGGAATTTCTGTTTCTCAAACGCTCATTCCTAGCCCGGTTTCCCGATTCCAATAATTCTTTCGTCTTATAATCGAAATCAAATAAATCAGATAAACCGTTCGTGTGTTTCTTTTTGCGTTCGTTCTGAAATCTCTTGAACCAATTCACTACAGCATCATGTGTATGTCTGCCTGTCCGTTCGTCCTCACGTTTTAAAAACTCCAAGAACTTAGCATTTAAGTGTTTTTCCTCTGAAAGAATCTGATTACAGATTTCAGTAATAGAAGCGGCTTTTTCAAACATTTCCTCTGCTTCTCTTTTTGTATTTTCTGCATTTTCTTCCATTCTCTGTACTTTCATTTCTTTAATCAAAAGGTCATATTCTTTACTCTGTAAAGTTGCCCTGTCATTCTCAAGTGCGGTCTGTTGCGTAGATAAAGATTCACGCTCTTTTTCAAATCTTCTTTCCATTTCTTCCTCTCTGGCTTTTTCCTGCTCTTTCATTTCACGGATATTTTTCTCAAGAATATCTAAATCCTTTTCTCTGATTCTCATTCTAATCATCTCCATTCTAAGTTGAATTTCTTTGTTACTAAGTCGCTTTAACATATCGGGAGTAAGCCCCTGCTGATGGAACTTTTCGTCTTTATCGTAATAACATGCCAGAACTTCTTCAATCGGCTTGTTTTCTAATTCAAGGTCATATCCTTTATCCAATAATTTTTTACGGAATTTCCTATGTAACCCGGCTAATTGTTTTGGGTTATGAAAAAATTTCGTTTGTGAAATCGTGCATTTCAATTTTCCGTTTTTTTCTGATTCGTGGCAAGGGACAAAGCAAACATGAATATGTGGGTTTGTTTCGTCCTTATGGATGGAAAAACCAGTGATATTGTCTGTCCCAAATTCTTCTTCAAGAATCCCAATTAAATCCCACGTCCATGTATTTTCATGTCCTGTAATTGAATCGTTACCCATTTGCAGGACAAGCGGACGGACAATCACTGTATCATTTTTCCCTTTTGTGGAAATCCTTGCCCCATGCTCTTTTGCGTATTCAATACGTCTGTTAATTGCATTTACCATATCTTTAGAGTGGCTTGTTCTCTGCCATTCTCCGTTAGAATCTTTATAATAAGATTCGTTTTCTAATGTGAGGTCAGAATTTATATCAGGGTTACTATGCTGTACCTCACAGCCATTCATTTTGTCCGCACTCCTGTCAATATGCCGGATATATCCGGCAATCCCCATGTTTCCAGATTTACCTGTTTTTGTGCTTGTGTATTTGCCGGAATAATGAATTTTTACACTGGCGTCAAATGATAAATAACCAATTTTAACCACCTCATTTCTTATTATCATACCTTAATGATAATCGAAAAACTTCAGAATACAACCCCTCTGTCAAGTGTTTTTTTAATTTTTTTCTGTATTTTTTGTCCGGTTATTTTCTGGCTTTTGCCAGGTTGTGCTGTCTATGGCGGTAAGTTATTTCTTTCCCAAAAAAGTATCTCGTTCCGTTCGTTGTAGCAAAATACATCTAAATTCACAAGTGTATTTAGATAATTTTGCAAGGAGTTGCACTCCCTTGACCCTTGCTTTTCCCCACCTCTGCGGTGGGGAATTATTGCCCCCGGTTCTGTATCTCTTTTCACTTATTCTGTATCTATGCGTTAGGCTATAATTAAGGGAGCGAGTGCAAAAGCAAAAAAGAAAGGAACTGATTTTGAAATGGACAAAACTGATAAAAGAGAGTATAATTTTTAATTAAGCAAACACATGTCGAAAAATGACGAATTTTTTCACAAAAATGAATATTTAGCATATACCAAAGAAAGGGGATTCATTATGAAGAACATCATCAGAAAATCAATCGCAACTATCGTTATTATTGCTATGGCTTTAACACTGGCTATGCCCATGCAAGCAGAGGCAAAGGCAAAAGTGAAATTGAATAAAACTGAAATTGCGCTGAACGTCAAGAAATCATACAATCTTAAAGTATCTGAAACGACTGAGAAAGTCACATGGTCTACATCCAAAAAATCTGTTGCCACAGTAAATTCCAAAGGAAAAATAACCGCTAAGAAAAAGGGCACAGCTACAATTACCGCTAAGGTATCTGGCAAGAAATACACCTGCAAGGTGACTGTAAAACAGCCTGTTACCTCTGTAACACTGAATAAAAAGACCGCCACTCTTACTAAGAAAGGTGCTACGGTTACTCTGAAAGCTACAGCAAAGCCGACCAATGCTAATCAGCGTAAGGTCACATGGAAATCAAGTAATACTAAAGTTGCCAAAGTAGACAGTAACGGTAAAGTTTCGGCTGTTTCTAACGGGACAGCTACCATTACTGCTACCGCCGCAGATGGCTCTAAGAAGAAAGCTACTTGTAAGGTAACTGTTAAGAATGTTGGTACAGAGTGTAAGCATGACTGGGTCAGAGTGTTTACCACAGACAGCGGTCCAATGTATTGCCAATGTGCATGTGGTCAGATATTTGCTAATGCAAAGGAGTGGCAGGCCCACAGCATAGAAGCAGCTCTCAACCGTGAATATGGCCATGGCAGCTGGTCGGGATGTACTCCCTATGCAAAACCCTACAACTACGAAGAATGCTCCAAATGCGGGAAGAGAAGACCGTTACAGTAGTTGCAAAAAAGGTAACATTCAATTTGAGTGTTACCTTTTGTTTTTATAGATATGTGAGCATATGGGGGACTGGAATACTGCCCACATATCCCTGTTACGATAAAATAAAAATAGCACTTAACAAAATGTTGTGTCTATTTCTGTCCCAAACGCTCCTGATAATTAGGAGTATTCAACAGCTTTTGTTGTTTAATAGCCTTTTCTCTTGCATTTATTGCTGTGTCAATTCTGGATGAATTGATAATATAGACTTTCATCCATTCTTCATTGCTTACAATATTGTCAAACGTGATTGCACCGTCAGCAATGCCATTGATTAAGAAGTCAACAAGTTCTTTTGTGCTGGCTACGCTTTTTTTCGCTCTGCCCCTCATCCATGATTCGTACCTTTCCCGATAATGTTCAATGTATTTCTTCCCGGCAAATGTATAAACCGTATGGACATCATACTGGTACTTCTTATCGTATTTGATATGGATTAAATAGGAAAGCATATTGTCAAAAGCGTAACGCCCGGATTTTGGCTTTTCAATGTAACTCTCTTCAACGCCAACAATTTTGGCGAGTTCCGGCAGTGTCTTTCCTTTGCCTTTTTTAAACTTTGCAATAAAGTGGGCATGGTTGGATTGGAAATTAATGTCGTAATCCATTTTGTACTCGTTCCAGATTTTATTCTCGTCTTTGTCATGCCTGATACCATGCATTTCAAGGATTTCACATCCGGCATTTTCTAACCGGGATTTGATGATTTTCCCCATTTCACCTAAATTTCCAAGCTGTTTCTTTTCATCATCTGTCCAGTTCCAATGTTGGGGCTGGAAGTCCTGTACTAACATCATAGTTTCCAAATCCGCTAATTTTCTAGCCATATTTATTCACCCCTTATATATTTGATATAGATATTATAGCACATACTTTCCTGAAAGTGAATAGTTAAATTAAATTAATTTAATTATATACTTAACTATTCCCCTTTGTCGGAATCCTGTCAGGATGGAAAGTTGTCGCAAAAATACCCGTGTAGTATCGACAAGCCCTACTACACGGGTATATATATGCGTTAGGGTGGTAATAGTTAAAATATGGTAGCATTTTTTATTATCCCTTGAAAAATAAGAATTTATAAAGGGATATTTAAAATATTTTTTTGTGTTTTTTTTGTTATAGTAAAATCCTGTGGAAAAAGTGGTACTGTGGTACCGGCACCCTCTAGCCCTTGTATTTACTGGGTTTCCCCGGTACCATATTTTTGGGGAAAAGTGGTACCGCAAAAATGGAGGATGAAAAACCGCATAAACACTGGATTTTCCCGGTACCATTTTTTGGGAAAAGTGGTACCGCAAAAATGGTACCGGGAATACGGAAGATGAATTAGAAATTTATCGTAATAAATATTACGGGTGCTATGTAGGATTAAAAGTATGTTTTCGCTCATATATTTTGTTTCTATATTGATAAATGAGCATATTTCAAGTATAATTCAAATTCTAAGGAATCAGTAAAGGAGAGGGCATATATGGCAAATAATGTATTCAAACAAAATAATAATAATTATGCCATTGCGTATTACCGTTTTAGTTCCCATTCTCAAAATGAAGCGTCTATCGACCAGCAAAGGGAACAGGCGCAATTTTATGCGGAAAAACATGATTTGAATATAATTAAAGAATATACTGACAGGGCAATATCAGGAACGACGGACGACAGACCGGGATTCCAACAAATGTTAGCGGAAGTGGCAAAATTAAAACCCGCTGTCTTGATTCTTTGGAAAACGGATAGACTTGGCAGGGACAGATATACCCTAGCCCTTGCAAAGAAAACAATCCGGGACGCTGGTTGTTCCATACAGTACATAGCAGAAGCGATTCCAGATGATTCACCAGAATCTGTTCTGATGGAGGGAATGTTGGAATCTATGGCGGAATTTTATTCAAAACAGTTGCGTCAAAATGTTGTGCGCGGAATGCGTTATAATGCGGAGAATGCACTTTATAATGGTCATAAGATGTTAGGGTATAAAGTGGACGATACAAAGCATTATATTAAAGATGAAGCAACTGCTCCTGTGGTACAGTATATTTTTAAACAGTATGCAGATGGCAAGCCATTGACTGAAATTGCAGACGAATTAAATGTGCAAGGAGTACGGACAATGCTTGGGCGTGAATTTAAGGTGAATAGCCTTAGGCATATTTTGAAAAATAAGGCTTATACAGGCGTATATGAGTATTCAGACATTAAAATTAAAGATGGTATGCCAAGACTTGTATCGGATGAGCTTTTTGAAGAAGTACAGAAGCGGTTTGAAAGAAATAAGCACAAGGCAAAAACGCCATCTATTGAGGAGGACGCTCCTCGTTACTGGCTGACCGGGAAATTATATTGCGGTGAGTGCGGTGCAACAATGCATGGAATGTCCGGCACTTCAAAGACTGGTAAAATCCATTATTATTATGCCTGTAAAAATCATCGCAAACATAAATGTAAATTGCGGAACATACCTCAACTTCAATTAGAAGTCCATGTGGTGTGGGTTTTGCGTCAACTTCTTGAAAATTCAGAAAATCTGGCAAGCCTTGCTGTGGATGTAGCCACATATTACAAAGAGTTAAATGCTGATAATGGTTATATAGGTGGTTTAGAAGCCGAATTAAAAGAAACTGAGAAAGGTATCAATAATTTAATAAAGGCTATTGAAAAAGGCGTGTTGTCTGATACTGTTACGAATCGCCTTGCCGAATTAGAGAATCGGAAAACAGCTATTAAAGAAGCCATCGAAACAGAGAGGTTAAAACAGGCTATTGTAGATGATGGACACAGCATACAGCAGTATTTTGACAAGTATGCCAATGCAGACTTTGATGATACAGAAACAAGAAATACGATTTTAGAATATTTCGTTGATAAAATTTATGTTTATGATGACAGGCTTGTTATTACATGGTATTATATAAATAATGAAACAGTGATTGATTTAGACACGCTTACAGAAATTACTGATACTAAAAATTCTGACGGTGATAAGGGTGTGGAGAGTTCGACATTGAAACAGTCAGCTCCATAATTTGTGGTAAGAAGGGAGCCGCGAAGCGGGAGGATGCCTTATCGCGAATATATTTAACTGACACCCGAATCATGAACGTAAAATAAAGACAGTCTGCACTGTCTTTATTTTTATGTCATATTGTAACTTTAATTGCAGTGAGCAGCCACAGTATGGTATAATACGTCTGAACAGGCAATACATTTACAGCGCAGCGGTTGGATAAATGAAAAACAGCGAGGAAAAAAATGGGAAAGAATGGAATCATAGTAGAAGGATTTGCTTTCGCAGAACAGGAAGAAGGGCAGAAGGCCCGGAAGGAAGCGGAAAGTATAAAATATATAAAGGGAAACCTGGATATGGAGAATCCACGGATGGTGCTGGAAATGTACCGTAAGCTCACTGCAGAGAAAGTATTTGAGACGCCGGTAGGCTTTATGTATCTGAAACAGCTTCGGGATTATCTTTCCAGAGTACCGGAACTGAAAAACAGAGGGCTGGAGCCCATACAGGTAAAAAGTTCTGCAGGCAGAAAAAATTCTGTACAGAAAACGGGAAGTCAGAAGCAGGAACAGCAGACACCGGGTACGGATGTGGAGGAACTGACGGTCTGGTATGAGGAACAGTTAGACCAGGAGAAACAGAAACGCCGGGAAGCGGAACTGAAACAGAGGCGGACGGAAGAAAGGTGCAAAAGCAGAAAAGGATTTTTCCATACCAGTATAGCAATCAATGTATTCCTGATGCTTGTGGTAATCGGCATGGTGGTCATTACGATGATGGACAGCAATCCTAATATTCTCAATTATGAAAATAAAATTGTTGACAAATATGCACAATGGGAACAGGAACTGGAAGAGCGTGAGCAGAATATCAGAGAGCGTGAACAGGAACTGAATCCGTAACATCAGATGTGCGGCGGGAATCGGATGTGCTGTTATGCTATGGTATTTTCACAGATTTGCCATAATCCTGTGGTAATATGGACGTCAGAGATAAATCTGGAAAAGCGAAAGGTGTAGATGATATGGAGAAGCTGAAGATACTGGTGGTAGATGACGAGAGCAGGATGCGGAAACTGGTGCGGGATTTTCTGGTAAAACAGGACTTTGAAGTGGTGGAAGCAGAGGACGGAGAGGACGCCCTGAATAAATTTTATGCACAGAAGGATATTTCGCTGATTATCCTGGATGTTATGATGCCCAAAATTAATGGCTGGGAAGTGTGCAGAGAGATACGGGAGAACTCCAAAGTACCCATTATCATGCTGACGGCAAAAGGAGAAGAAAGCGATGAACTGATGGGATTCGATATCGGAGCAGATGAATATATTTCCAAGCCTTTCAGCCCCAAAATTCTGGTGGCCAGAGTGGAGGCAATCCTGCGGCGTACCGGGAAAAAGGAAGAGGGAACGCTGGATATCGGCGGAATTACCATAGATAAGCCAGGCCATCAGGTTATGGTGGATGGAAAAGTCATGGAGCTGAGTTATAAGGAATTTGAACTGCTCAGCTATTTTGTGGAAAACAGGGGGATTGCCCTTTCCAGAGAAAAGATTCTGAATCATGTGTGGAATTATGATTATTTCGGCGACGCCAGAACCATAGATACCCATGTAAAGAAACTGCGCAGCAAGCTGGGCAGCCGGGGAGATTACATTAAAACTATCTGGGGTATGGGCTATAAATTCGAGGTAGAAGAATGAAGCATTCCATAACAGGCAAGATAACAGCTATCATGATAAGTATTGTGGCGGGGACTGTGCTGCTGTGCTGGTTTGCCAATAATTCCCTTCTGGAAACCTACTATGTGGAGCACAAGCAGAAAAAGCTGCTGGATACGTTTGAAATGACGAACAGAGCCATCCGGGAAGAAAGGGAGAATGAAGAAAGTTTTCAGATTGAACTGGAAAAGCAGTGCGCCAACAGCAATATTACCATGATGATTATCAGTTCGGACCGTACCATCATGCATTCCAATGTGGGAGATGATGAGGAACTGTTGCTGCAGTTTATGGAGCTTATTTTCCATGTGGACAGGCACAAAGCAAAGATTCTGGAAAATACGGAACAGTATATGGTGGAAAAAACCAAGGACAGCAGACTGAATACGGATTATCTGGTACTGTGGGGCAACCTTCAGAACGGGAACCTGATTCTGATGCGTACAGCGGTGGAAAGTATTAAGGAAAGTGTGGAAATTGCCAATCGTTTTCTGGCTTATGTGGGAATTACGGCAGTGATTGTCTGCGCTGTAATTATTTATGTGGTTACACGGAGAATTACCAATCCCATTCTGCAGCTTACGGATATATCCCGCAGGATGACAAACCTGGACTTTGACGCCAAGTTCCGAAGCCGGGGGCAGAATGAGGTCGATTTGCTGGGAGAACATATGAACCAGTTGTCGGAGACGCTGGAGCAGACTATTTCCGAGCTGAAAAGCGCCAATAACGAACTGAAAACAGATATTGAGAAGCGAATGGAAATAGATGAGATGCGCAAAGATTTTATTTCCAATGTTTCCCATGAATTCAAAACCCCCATTGCGCTGATTCAGGGCTATGCGGAAGGACTGCAGGAGTGTATCAATGACGATGCAGACAGCCGTGAGTTTTACTGTGAAGTGATTATGGATGAAGCAGATAAGATGAATCAGCTTGTGAAAAATCTGCTGACGCTGAATCAGCTGGAATCCGGCAGCGAGCAGGTGGTATTTGAGCGGTTTGATTTGATGGAAGTGGTGGAAGGCGTAGTCCATGCTACTGCCATTTTGCGGGAACAGGACGGAATTACTCTGAACCTTCATGGCGTTGGCCCCCTGTATGTGTGGGCGGATGAATTTAAAACGGAACAGGTACTGACCAATTACATCAGTAACGCAATTCATTATGCATCGGGAGAAAAGCGGATTGAGGTGTCTGTGGTGCCCGGCGCGGAAGTGGTGCGGGTGGAAGTTTTCAATACCGGAAAACATATACCGGAAGAAGAGCTGGAGCATATCTGGGATAAATTTTATAAAGTGGATAAGGCCAGAACCAGAGAATACGGCGGAAACGGAATCGGCCTGTCTATTGTAAAAGCCATTATGGACTCCTTTCACCGGGAATGCGGTGTGAATAACGTGGACCAGGGCGTACAGTTCTGGTTTGAACTGGACAGTCGAAGCCAGTAGTTGTGGTAAGGAGGGGCCCACGAAGTGGGAGGATACCTTATCACCTGCGGTAAGGGGGCCCACGAAGTGGAAATAAAAATACTGGTTGCTCTGCGGCATAAATAATGGTAGAATATAAGATAAAAGAACAGGAATATGTGACAGTACGGAAAGGAAGACAGACTTATGAAGAAATTCATAAAAAAGGGAATGCCGCTGATGCTTGCAGCACTGTTTCTGACCGGGTGTGGAGATGAGCTGGCAGTAATGACAGAAAGCGAAGAATTTATTGTCGTTAATTATTCTGCCGGCACCCTTGCAAAACACAACAGCTATCAGCAGGAAGGACTGACCATGGTTTATCCCAAAGAGGATGAGGACGTTTTTTCTGAGGAAGAAGAAAAAGAAACGGAAGAAACGAAAGAGCCGGAAGCAGAGACGGAAGGCGGGGGAGAAAGCCAGGGAGAGCAGGCAGGAGGAGAGGAAGCATCCGCAGCAGTCAGCTTTACAGAGGCACTGGCGGTTCCGGGAGTAGAATTTTCCTATAAAGATTATTCTGTCAGCAACAGCTATCAGCAGGGCGGATATTTTTCGCTGGATGCGGCAGAGGGAAATACATTCGTAATTCTGAATGTGAATATGACGAATACGGGAACGGAAGCATCTGCCTGTAATTTGCTGGATTTGCAGCCGGTTTTTGCATTGAGCATAAATGGAGAAGCTGGCGTTAAGAATGAGATTACCATGCTGGAAAACGACCTTTCCACCTATATGGGCACACTGGAAGCAGGACAGACAACGGCAGGTATCCTGTTATTTGAAGTTCCGGCAGCTTCGGCAGAGAGTATCGCTGACCTTGGACTAAGCGTACAGATGAATGGTACGATAAGCGAGATTAATATGAAATAAATTGAAAAATGTTCTATATTTTTCAGAAAATATATGCTATAATGTAAACAGATATTATGTTGCCACCAAATGGGCGTCAGAGAACCTTTTGTCTGTCCGGAGCGGACGGGGCCTTCGGGTGCCGCAGGACGGCAGGTATACCCAGGCATACTTGAAATTTACGGAAATATCCCGGAGAGGAGAGAGTTACTATTATGGATACAAATATTCTTTTGGAGAATGGCACAAATGAGCTGGAGGTACTGGAATTTACATTAGCTGGAAATCATTACGGTATTAATGTGGCGAAAATTCGGGAGATTTTAACTTATCAGCCGGTTACTCCGATTCCTAATGCACATCCAAGTGTGGAAGGTATATTTATGCCGAGAGATACCATGATTACAGTTATTAATCTGCGTAATTGTCTGGGGCTTCCAGATATTGACAGGAACGGATTATTTATTATTACCAATTTTAACAAGCTGAATATTGCTTTTCATGTGGATGAGGTGTGCGGAATACACAGACTTTCCTGGGCAGATATTATCAAGCCGGATTCTACCATTAACGTGGAAGAAAGCGGTGTATCCACAGGTGTGATTAAACTGGAAGACCGTCTGGTTGTTATTCTTGACTTTGAGAAGATTGTAACAGATATCAGTCCGGAGACCGGTTTACAGGTATCTGACATTGATGCACTGGAAGAACGGAACAGAAGCGATTCCCCGATTATGGTGGCAGAGGATTCGCCGCTGCTGTCCAAACTGATTACAGACTGTCTGAAGAAATCCGGTTATACCAAACTGATTGTCAACAGCAATGGTCAGGAACTGTGGGATCGGCTGAGTGAGTTCCGCAAATCCGGTGACCTGGATGATAAGGTACATATGGTAATTACCGATATTGAGATGCCTCTGATGGACGGACACCGTCTGACGAAGCTGATTAAGGAAGATGATGAATTAAAGCACATTCCGGTTGTTATTTTCTCATCTCTGGTAAATGAAGAAATGCGGCGTAAGGGCGAGATGCTGGGAGCGGACGCTCAGTTGACCAAACCGGAGATTGGCAAACTGGTAAGCGCGATTGATGACCTTCTGGATAAGAGAAAAGAAGCGCTGGCTCAGAAGGCGAACGGATAACAGAATTACAGAGGGTGCTGCGGAATGAATGGTTTTGCAGAACCCTCTTTTTGTTGTGTTCTTTTTACTTGTAACAGAAAACAGGCCATGGTAGAATAGACAAAGATATTAGGATAAGGAGGATATCAGGAATGAACATATTATCATTGGAAACAGAATTAAAGAATAATTCATATCCGGGAAGGGGAATTGTAATCGGCAGGTCCAAAGATGGCAGGTATGCGGTCGCTGCTTATTTCATAATGGGAAGAAGTGAGAACAGCAGAAACCGCATTTTCGTAGAAGAAGGGGAAGGAATTCGCACCCAGGCTTTCGATTCGTCGAAATTAAGCGACCCCAGCCTGATTATTTATGTACCGGTAAGAGTGCTGGGCAATAAGACCATTGTAACGAACGGTGACCAGACAGATACCATTTATGAACTGATGGACAAACAGCAGACCTTTGAGCAGGCATTGCGTACCAGGGAATTTGAGCCGGATGCCCCCAATTATACCCCGCGTATTTCCGGCATCATGCATGTGGAGAAGGGAAGTTATAACTATGCCATGTCAATTCTGAAAAGTAATCATGGCAGTCCCGATTCCTGTAACCGCTATACCTTTGCTTATGAAAATCCTGCAAAAGGAGAAGGACATTTTATACATACCTATCAGGGGGACGGCAACCCTCTGCCCAGCTTTGAAGGAGAACCCAAACTGGTGAAGATAGAAGGCAGTCCGGATGAGTTTGCAGAGAGAATATGGGTTAGTCTGAATGAGGAGAACAAAGTCTCTCTGTTTGTGCGCTACATTGATTTGGAAACAGGAACTTATGAGTCCAGAATTATTAATAAGAACAGATAAGTCTATTTATGGAGGATATTATGCAGGAATTAGAACTGAAATACGGATGTAACCCCAATCAGAAACCGTCCAGAATTTATATGGAAAAAGGCGAGCTTCCCATTAAGGTATTAAATGGAAAGCCGGGCTATATTAATTTTCTGGATGCCTTTAACGGATGGCAGCTTGTAAAAGAACTGAAGGAAGCAACGGGACTTCCGGCAGCCGCATCTTTTAAACATGTTTCTCCGGCGGGAGCGGCAGCAGGGCTTCCTCTCACAGAGGTAGAGAAGAAAATTTACTGGGTGGACGATATGGAGATGGAATTCACCCCTCTTGCAAATGCCTATGCCAGGGCCAGAGGTGCAGACCGTATGTCTTCCTTTGGTGATTTTATTTCTCTGTCCGATGTGTGCGATGAGGCTACTGCGAAAATTATTAAGCGTGAGGTTTCCGATGGAGTAATTGCCCCAGGATATGAGCCGGAGGCACTGGAAATTTTGAAAGCCAAGAAAAAGGGAAATTACAATGTAATTGAGATTGATGCGGATTATGTGCCTGATCCGGTGGAACATAAGGAAGTCTTTGGCATTACCTTTGAACAGGGAAGAAATGAACTGAAAATTGACAGTGACTTTTTCAGCAATGTGGTGACCGAGAATCAGGAAATTCCGGAATCAGCTAAAATAGATCTGGCTATTGCAATGATTACTCTGAAATATACCCAGTCTAATTCCGTATGTTATGCAAAGGGCGGACAGGCGATTGGGATTGGGGCCGGTCAGCAATCCAGAATCCACTGTACCAGACTGGCCGGACAGAAGGCGGATAACTGGTTCCTGCGCCAGGCTCCGAAAGTGCTGGAACTGCAGTTTGCAGACGGCATAGGCCGGGCGGACAGAGATAACGCCATAGATTTGTACATTGGGGAAGATTACATGGACGTTCTGGCAGAGGGCGCCTGGGAAAAGATTTTCAAAGTGAAGCCGGAAGTATTCACCCAGGAGGAAAAGCGCCGGTGGCTGGATGAGATGACGGATGTATCACTTGGCTCGGATGCCTTTTTCCCCTTTGGCGATAATATTGAGCGGGCTCACAGGAGCGGTGTGGTTTATGTGGCAGAGCCAGGGGGCTCTATCCGTGATGACCATGTGATTGCGACCTGTAATAAATACCATATGGCCATGTGCTTCACCGGAATCCGCCTGTTCCATCATTAAACAGTAATCACGGGCTGCCGGTAATCGTTTTTCAGGCTGTTGTCTCCTCTGGAGGCAAGTCCGATACGATACAGTTCCGAAGATTTTAAATCATATGCCAGAAGGCGGCGGGCGGAGACCGGGAGCGTCTGCTCCATCCGGGCAGGACTGGTAACCAGAGGAAGGAAACTGCTGTTTTCTATGGCGGCGAGCAGGGGAGCGGCGTTTTTGCGAAAGCCAAGTACCCGCAGAAAGGAAGGTTCCGGGAATGACCGGTAATCTTCCTGATAAATTTCCAGCAGTATATGCAGAAACAGGCGGCTCAGGCGGCTGAATGTGATATTTTTTGTTTTCATGATTTCACAGAAACTGCTCCAGGAGCGAAATTCGCTGATTTCCTTCTTTATCCGGCGGACAAGGTTCGGAGAAGCATCTGCATAGCGGGCCAGATGTTCCTCAGATTCTGTGAGCAGTTTGTAGTGAAGAAGCATGGAGAAATCATCTTCCCATAAAAAGGGGTGGGGATACTGTCTCAATACTTCCAGTGCAGGTTCCGGTATGGAGCCTGGCGGCAGTTTTTCCAAAAAGCTGCCGCCAGGAGAAGAAGATGGGGCGTCGTTTTTGAAACAGGCACGGATGGCGGAAGCAGAGCAGAAACCTCCCCTCAGAGACGTGTCGTGGTAGCCGGCGCCCCGGCGCAGAACGGGACAGGGAAGGATTGGAGAATGATAATATTCCAGGGCTCTCAGGTATTCAACTGCCAGAATGTTGTTTGGGGAAGAAAGAATCTGTTCCGCATTTTCAGGAAGATAATAATTTTGAGTATCAAAATAATGCTTTATAGCAGCAGTCCGGGCAGCAGGGAAGGAAAGGCCCTTTTTTAATTCCAGCTGCAGGGCCAGCCGAAATGCTTCCGGCTGGCAGTTCAGGCCGGAGGCAGCTTTTTGCAGAAAGCCTGTCTGTTCCGTTTCTGTTCCGAAGCCCAGATGAGTAACCACACCGGTGCTGTTCAGAAGAGAGACGCCGCCCCTGGCGAAGTATTCAGCGCTGGAGGCGGCATAGAGAACCGGAAGTTCCAGAACCAGGTCTGCACCGCAGTTTAAAGCCATTTGGGCCCGGCTGAATTTATCAGTTATTGCGGGGACGCCCCGCTGTACGAAATTTCCGCTCATGGCGATAATGATATAATCTGCCTGCAGCTTTTTTTTCAAAGTCTGAATCTGCCAGGCATGTCCCTGATGAAAAGGATTGTATTCTGCAATAATTCCCGGAATAATCATAAGTGTTCCCCCTGTTTTTCTGTCTGTATAGATTATATGCTTTTCAGGGGGAATTATCAATGTTTTCGGAAAATCTCCTTGTATACCGGATTGGATTGGTTTATAATGAAAAAAGACAGTGAAGCAATATGCAGAAGTCAGGAAACAGAACAGGAAATGAAATATAGTCAGAAAGAAGAGGGAAAATTATGAATGTACTGGTAATTAACTGCGGCAGTTCTTCTCTGAAATATCAGGTTATCAATTCTGATACGGAAGAAGTGCTGGCAAAAGGTCTGTGTGAGAGAATTGGTCTGGACGGAAGACTGGTATACCAGAAGGCAGGCGGGGAAAAAGAAATCACAGATGCGGATATGCCTACCCACAAACAGGCAATCCAGATGGTGCTGGAAGCACTGGTTAATCCCGGAACAGGGGCCTTAAAGAGCCTTGGAGAAATCGGGGCAGTGGGCCACCGGATGGTGCATGGCGGAGAGAAATTTGCATGTTCCACAATTTTAAATGAAGAAGTGCTGAACGTGGTGGAAGAATGCAACGATCTGGCGCCCCTTCACAATCCGGCAAATTTAATCGGAGTCCGTGCATGTCGGGACCTGATGCCGGGTGTACCTATGGTTGGAGTATTTGATACCGCATTTCATCAGACCATGCCGGAAAAAGCATATCTCTATGGGATTGATTACGATTATTACGAAAAATACGGTGTGCGGAAGTATGGATTCCATGGAACCTCCCACAGCTATGTTTCCAAAAGAGCAGCGGAGATTCTCGGCAGACCATATGGGGAACTGAAAACCATTGTCTGTCATCTTGGAAACGGTGCTTCCATCTGTGCGGTAAAAAATGGTAAATCAGTGGATACTTCCATGGGGCTGACCCCGCTGGAAGGTCTGATTATGGGTACCCGTTCCGGTGATATCGACCCAGGGGCCATGGAATATCTGGCCAAGAAAGAGAAGATTGATCTGGAAGGCGTTATGACCGTTTTGAATAAAAAATCCGGCGTACAGGGACTTTCCCATATTTCCAGTGATTTCCGGGATTTGGAGGCAGCGGCTGCAAAAAATGACCGGGGAGGAATCCGGGCACTGGAGACCTATATTTACCGGGTGGCTAAATACGTAGGCTCTTACGTGGCAGCCATGAACGGGGTAGATGTTATCTGCTTTACTGCCGGAGTGGGAGAAAACGGACCGGACACCAGAAAAGGCGTCTGTGATTACCTGGGATATCTTGGCGTTAAACTGGACGACGAGGCAAATCAGATACGTGGAGAAGAAAAGGTTATTTCCGCTCCGGATTCTAAAGTAACCGTGCTCTGCCTGCCCACCAATGAGGAACTGGCCATTGCACGTGAAACGGTGGCACTGGTGAAATAGAGAACTGCTGCGGTGACAGTTCAGTCTGTAACAGTTCAGTCTGCGCCCCTCAGACTGCAGACCGCCTGCCGGATGAAAATAATGATTGACAAACCAGGATTTGGCAGTTATAATATACTACGATTGTTGCGCAGTCCATGGTATGGTAATCTATGCGCACTTCGGCGCGTATAATGGCAACATTATACCGGGTGTGGATGAGGAGACTGCCATGAAAGTAGAATTAACGGACGTTATTTCCTGTGAGAACAGGGAAATGTCAGAACAGGTGGAAATTGAATTACGATCCTTTGATTCAAAACTGGGACAATTTCCCATTGTACGAAAAGCACCTTTTGTAATGAAGTTTACCAATGAGGAAAACAGAAGAATGTTGATTCAGGGAGAAACGGAAATTACAGTTGCGATTCCCTGCGACCGATGTCTGGAGCAGGTAGAGAGAAGGTTTTCTCTGGTCATAGAGAAGGAACTGGATCTTACCGAAGACAGTCCGGGAACTGGCATGGATGAGTCCGACTATATGACAGGAACAAGTCTGGATGTGGATCAACTTATTTTTGGAGAAATTTTGGTGAGCTGGCCAATGAAGGTTCTGTGCAGGGAAGATTGCAGAGGCATCTGTAAACGGTGCGGAGTTAATCTGAACCTGAGAGAATGTCAGTGCCAGAAAACAGAACCGGATCCAAGAATGGCAGCAATCCAGGATATTTTTAACAAATTTAAGGAGGTGTGACCATGTCTATATGTCCAAAAAATAAATCTTCCAAAGGAAGAAGAGACAGAAGAAGAGCAAACTGGAAAATGACTGCTCCGACTTTAGTAAAATGCAGCAAGTGCGGTGAATTAATGATGCCTCACAGAGTTTGCAAGAGCTGTGGAAGTTATAATAAGAAAGAGATTATTCCTCAGGACTGATATTCAGCAGGGCCTTTCCGGATGGAAAGGCTCTTTTTGTCTTATAGGAAGTTTTCTGATTTTATGAAAAGGAGGAATTTGAAATGAAATTATTTAATCTGGACAGCGGTATCATGAGGTCTTTATCCAAATTTACGGACTGTCTCTGCCTGAGCCTGCTGTTTTTGGTAAGCTGTATCCCTGTAATTACCATAGGAACTGCGTCCACAGCCATGTACTATACGACGCATAAGGTGCTGCGCCACGACCGGGGATATCTGTTCCGGGATTATATCAGCGCTTTTAAGGATAATTTCAAAAAGACCACCATTGTATGGATTCTTGCCCTGATTATCGGAGGCGTGCTGTGGGTGGATTTGTATATCATGAATTTTTACGCAAAAGAAGGAAGCCCTCTGGGGCCTCTGGCAGTATTTTTCGTAGTGGGAATGGCCATCTGGTTTGCATGGGTTTCTTATCTCTTCCCCTATATGGCCCGTTTTGAAAATTCCGTAAAGCAGTCCATGAAAAATGCCATTCTGATGGTGATTGTACATTTGCCCATGACGGTTCTGATGCTGATTCTGGCTGTGGTGACAGGGCTGGTTTTCTATATGGTGCCGATACTGATTTTTCTGCTTCCCGCAGTTTATACCTGGATTCAGAGCTATATTCTGGAGCGGATTTTCCGGAAATATATGAGCGAGGAAGACCGAATGGCAGAAGATGAAAAATATAAAGAAGATTTATATTGATTTCTCCTAATACTTATAGTATATTCTTAAATAGGCATTCGGCAGACAGGAAAAATATAGCAAAGATTCTGCCTGCAGACCGTAAGGAGGAAATTTCATGCAGGAAATGATAAAGGTAGCAGTAGACGCCATGGGCGGGGATCACGCGCCCGCGGAAATCGTCAGAGGGGCGGTAAATGCTGTTGCAATGCGGAAAAATATCAAAATATATCTGACAGGCCAGCAGGATGTGATAAAGCAGGAACTTGCCAGGTATTCTTATTCCGGCTCACAGATTGAAGTGATTCATGCCGAAGAGGTAATTGAGACCGCAGAACCTCCGGTGATGGCCATTCGGAAGAAGAAACAGTCTTCCATCGTAGTGGGAATGAATATGGTAAAGGAAAAGAAAGCGGACGCATTTATTTCGGCAGGCAGTTCCGGCGCCGTTCTGGTGGGCGGACAGGTAATTGTCGGAAGAATCAAAGGCGTGGAGCGTCCTCCTCTGGCTCCGCTGATTCCCACGGAACAGGGTGTATCATTGCTGATTGACTGCGGTGCAAATGTGGATGCCAGAGCTTCACATCTGGTTCAGTTTGCGAAGATGGGTTCCATTTATATGGAAAATGTGCTGGGAGTGAACAGGCCCAGGGTAGCCATTGTCAATATCGGTGCGGAAGAAGAAAAGGGAAATGCACTGGTGAAAGAAACCTTTCCGCTGCTGAAAAACTGTCCGGATATCAATTTTGTGGGAAGCATTGAGGCAAGGGATATTCCTCACGGGGAAGCGGATGTCATCGTCTGCGAGGCATTTGTGGGAAACGTTATTCTGAAACTGTATGAAGGCGTAAGCAATGCGCTGACAGGCGTGATTAAAAAGGGAATGATGGAGAATTTCCGAAGCAAAATCGGTGCCCTTCTGGTGAAACCTTCCCTGAAAAAGACATTGAAGGCTTTTGACGCCACGGAGTACGGCGGCGCGCCCCTGCTGGGACTGAACGGGCTGGTAGTCAAGACTCACGGAAGTTCCAAAGCCAAAGAAATAACCAATGCCATTATTCAGTGCGTGACTTTTAAGGAACAGGAAATCAATGAGAAAATCAGGAAGAATATTGGAACATCTCCTATGGAGGAGTAGAAAGGAAGTATCATGGAGTTTGAAAAATTAAAAAAAATCATTGCGGAAGTATTAAACGTTGACGTGGAAGAAATCACAATGGACACTACCTTTGTAGACGACCTGGGAGCGGATTCCCTGGATATTTTCCAGATTATTATGGGACTGGAAGAAGAATTTGACATTGAGATTGCCAATGAAGAAGCAGAAAAAATAGTAACGGTTGGAGATGCAGTAGAGCAGATTAAAAATGCCACAAACTGACAGAAAATCGTATCGTGAGTATAAAGAGACAACCACTTTCACATGTTGCGCGAAAGTGGTTGTATTTGAATCAAAGGGCTTTATGCGAGAACAGAAGTAAGGAAGAAAGGCATAATTATGAAATTACTACGGGAATTTGAAGAAAAAATCGGGTATCATTTTGAAAATGAAAAGCTGCTCCTCCAGGCCCTGACCCACAGCTCCTATGCCAATGAGCGCCATCTGGGCAGACTTGCAGACAATGAGCGCCTGGAATTTCTGGGAGATGCGGTACTGGAAATTACAGCCAGTGAATTTCTGTTCCACCGATACCCCGGACATCCGGAAGGGGAACTGACCAGGCTGCGGGCCAGTATGGTCTGTGAACCGGCTCTGGCATTCTGTACCAGAGAGCTGAAACTTGGCAGATATCTGCTGCTGGGAAAGGGAGAGGACCAGACGGGAGGAAGGGAGCGCAAATCCATTCTGTCCGATGCACTGGAAGCAGTGATTGGAGCCATCTATCTGGATGGTGGTTTTGCTAACGCGAAAGAGTTTATACACCGGTTTGTACTGAACGACATAGAGCATAAACAGCTCTTTTTCGATAGCAAAACTATCCTGCAGGAACTGGTACAGGGAAATCACGAGGGGGAACTGAGTTATTTCCTGCTGAAAGAGGAAGGGCCGGACCACAATAAGAAATTCGTTGTGGAGGCCCGGATTGGAAATGTGTCCTATGGGACAGGCTGCGGAAGAACCAAAAAAAGCGCGGAACAGGAAGCGGCCTATCACACCCTGCTGCAGTTAAAAGAGCAGGAAAAGAAACCACAATAACCAAAGCAGCGGAGGAATGCATGTATTTAAAAAGTATAGAAGTTCATGGATTTAAATCCTTTGCCAATAAGATTCTGTTTGAATTCCATAACGGAATTACAGGAATCGTAGGTCCCAACGGAAGCGGCAAAAGCAATGTGGCGGACGCGGTGCGCTGGGTGCTGGGAGAACAGCGGGTGAAGCAGCTTCGCGGGGCCAGTATGCAGGACGTTATTTTTTCCGGTACGGAAAACCGCAGGCCCTTAAGTTATGCCTGGGTGGCCATTACCCTGGACAACGGGGACCGGCAGTTGAATGTGGATTACAACGAGGTGACAGTGGCGCGGCGTGTATACCGCTCCGGAGAAAGCGAATACCTGATTAATGGCACAACCTGCCGGCTGAAAGACGTAAACGAACTGTTCTATGATACGGGGATTGGAAAAGAGGGATATTCCATTATCGGTCAGGGACAGATTGAGCGGATTCTCAGCGGGAAACCGGAAGAACGCCGGGAACTGTTTGATGAAGCGGCAGGTATTGTAAAATTCAAACGGAGAAAGGCCACGGCCCAGAAAAAATTAGAAGATGAGCGTCAGAATCTGGTGCGCGTCAATGATATCCTGACAGAACTGGAAAAGCAGGTGGGCCCTCTGGAACGCCAGGCAGAGAAAGCCAGGCTCTATCTGAAGAAACGGGAAGAATTAAAAACATATGATGTGAACATGTTCCTCCTGGATATGGAACGGATGGAGGAGCAGCTGAAATCTCTGGAAGAAAAGCTGAAGATTACGGACCAGGACTGGAAAGAATCGGACGACGCCTACGAAAACATCCGGACAGAATATGCCAGAATTGAACAGAGCATGAAGGAAGCCGATGAAAATCTGGAAATTCTGCGGGGAAGACTCAGCGAGACCACCGTACAGAGCGGGAAGCTGGAAGGCCGGATCAATGTGTTAAGAGAGCAGATTCGCGCTGCCCGGCAGAGCGAGGAGCATTTTAAATCCCGGCAGGAAGCGGTGGAGCAGGAACGTCTGGAAAAGATGGAGCAGAAAGCAGCCTGCGAAAAAGAAAGGCTTCAACTGGACAATCAGGTCAGATCCATGGAGGAACAGAAAAGCCAGGTTATGGCCAGATATCAGGAAATTCAGGAAGAAATTGCCCGATGCAGCAGAAGAATTGAAGACGGAAAAAGCGAAATTATCGAGCTTCTGAACAGCAGAGCTTCCACGAAAGCCAGACAGCAGCGTTACGATACCATGCAGGAGCAGATGAATATCCGAAAGGCTCAGCTAAGCAAGCGATTTCTGGAGCAGAAAAGCCAGGAGGAAGAACTTAAGGTTCTGGAGCAGGAATGCGAAGAAAAATATGCGCAGGCGAAATCTGCCTGCCAGAAGCTGGAAGAGGAAGGAAAACGTCTGGAAGAAAAGAACAGAGCCTGGCAGGCAAAGCGGACGGAAACCCTGAATCTTCTGGAGCAGGACACGGCCCGTTACCACAGAGAACAGTCCAGGCTGGAATCTCTGATTAATATTGCAGAGCGGTATGACGGATACGGCAATTCCATCCGCCGGGTTATGGAGCAAAAGGAAAGAGAACCTGGCCTGCTGGGCGTGGTGGCAGATCTGATTCAGGTGGAAAAAAAGTACGAAGCTGCCATAGAGACTGCCCTGGGCGGCAGCATCCAGAATATTGTCACTGCAGACGAGGCCACTGCAAAAAAAATGATTGGATTTCTGAAGCAGAACCGCTATGGCCGGGCCACCTTTCTGCCCCTGACCAGCGTGGGAAAAAAAGCGGCTTATGTAAACCAGGAAGCATTGCGGGAGCCCGGCGTGATTGGGCTGGCCAGCGAACTGGTACAGGCTGACAGCAGGTTTCAGGGACTGAAAACATACCTGCTGGGCAGAACTTATGTGGTGGATACCATCGACCATGCCATTGGGCTGGCACGGAATTATCAGTACAGTCTGCGGATTGTGACCCTGGAAGGAGAATCTTTAAATCCGGGAGGCTCCATGACAGGAGGAGCTTTTAAAAATACCAGCAATCTGCTGGGACGGAAACGTGAAATCGAAGATTTGCAGAAAGAAACGGAAAAGCTGCAGAACACATTGCAGGAGCACCGGAACCGTCTGGAAGACATCAATACGGCACGGGAACTGTTAAAAGAGGATATCCGAAATCTTCAGGAAGAACTGAATCAGGCCATGATTCTGCGGAACACCGAAGAACTGAACCTGGAACATGCCAGGGAACAGAAAGCAGAGAATGACAGCCAGTTCAGGACACTGCAGATGGAAAGCCGGGAAATTGAAGAACAGTTACTGGAAATCAGCGAGAACCAGGCCGGTATTCAGGAAGAAATCCAGGCGGCAGACCGGCGGGAAAAAGAAATCGAAGAAGAGACCGGGGAATTCCGGCAGATGCTGGAGAACCAGAACCGTCTGGCAGAAGAAAGCCAGAGCGCTGTTTCCAGGGTGCAGCTGGAAGAAGCCAATTTTCAGCAGAAAGCGGAATTTGTTCAGGAAAATATTTCCCGTATTTTAGCAGAAATCCGTAAACTGGATGAAGATTTGCAGGCTGCGGAACAGGAAAAAAACCAGTCACAGGAAGATATTCAGCAAAAACAGCAGGAGATTGAGGAGCTTAAGGCTTCCATGGAACAGTCCGGACGGGACAAAGGCGCTCTGGAAGAACAGATTTCAGAAAAGCAGAAGCAGCGGGAAGACATGTCCGAACAGTACAAAGGATTTTTCCAGAAACAGGAAGAACTGTCAAAACGTATCAACGATCTGGATAAAGAGTTGTATCGTCTGAACAGCCAGAAAGAAAAACTGAATGAATCCATGGAGAATCAGACCAATTATATGTGGGAAGAATATGAACTGACATTCCACAATGCCATGGAGCTGCGAAAAGAAGAACTGGACAGTCCCGCAGAACTGAAAAAGCAGATTTCTCAGATAAAGGAAGAAATCCGTAAACTGGGCGATGTGAACGTAAATGCCATCGAAGATTACCGGAATCTGTCGGAGCGGTATGTGTTCCTGAAAACTCAGCATGACGATCTGGTGGAGGCGGAGAAAACTCTGCTGGACATTATCGAAGAA
Organism: Lachnospiraceae bacterium JLR.KK002; assembly: GCA_036941025.1. Lineage (NCBI taxonomy): Bacteria > Bacillati > Bacillota > Clostridia > Lachnospirales > Lachnospiraceae > Lachnospiraceae bacterium JLR.KK002. Next base: position 1,940,547 of record JAYMNP010000001.1, on the reverse strand, counting down.
CTGGATACGGGAATGCGCAGGCAGTTTATGGAAAAATTCGGGCAGATTCAGAAAGAATTTGACAAAGTATTTAAAGAACTGTTCGGCGGAGGAAAAGGAACACTGGAGCTGGTGGAGGATGAGGACATTCTGGAATGCGGCATTCGTATTATCGCCCAGCCTCCAGGCAAAAAACTGCAGAACATGATGCAGTTATCCGGCGGGGAGAAATCCCTGACTGCCATTTCCCTGCTGTTTGCCATTCAGAACCTGAAGCCGTCCCCTTTCTGTCTGCTGGATGAAATAGAGGCGGCGCTGGACGATTCCAATGTGGGACGGTTTGCAAAATATTTACATAAGCTGACCCGCCATACCCAGTTTATTGTCATTACCCACAGGCGGGGAACCATGGAAGCGGCGGACCGGCTGTATGGAATTACCATGCAGGAAAAAGGCGTGTCCACGCTGGTATCCGTGGATTTAATTGAGACGCTGGCCACAGAGTGAGGACAGGAAGGAGTTTATCAATGAGTGAAGAAAAAGAAAAAAAAGGCTTTTTCAGCCGGCTGGTACAGGGGCTGACGAAGACCAGAGACAATATCGTATCCGGAATAGATTCCATATTCAGCGGATTTTCCAGTATAGATGGAGACTTTTATGAAGAAATCGAGGAGATTCTCATTATGGGGGATCTGGGCGTTCATGCCACGGAAGAAATCATCGGGAACCTGAAAGCGAAAGTAAAGGAACAGCATATCAAAGAACCTGCCCGATGCCGGGAACTGCTGATTTCCAGTATCCGGGAGCAGATGGATGTGGGAGAGACCGCATATCAGTTTGAACATGAAACCTCCGTGGTTCTTGTCATCGGCGTCAACGGGGTGGGAAAGACCACTTCCGTGGGAAAACTGGCGGGAAAGCTGAAAGACCAGGGACGTAAAGTGGTGCTGGCAGCCGCAGACACTTTCCGGGCGGCCGCAGGAGAGCAGCTCAGCGAGTGGGCCCATCGCGCGGGCGTGGAAATGATTGGCGGCCAGGAAGGGGCAGATCCGGCTTCTGTGATTTACGATGCGGTGGCGGCGGCAAAAGCCAGAAATGCCGATGTGCTGCTGTGTGATACGGCGGGACGCCTTCATAACAAAAAAAATCTGATGGAGGAACTGAAAAAAATTCATCGGATTCTGGAAAAGGAATATCCGGAAGCATTTCGTGAGACACTGGTGGTACTGGACGGAACTACCGGACAGAATGCGCTGGCACAGGCGCGGCAGTTTTCAGAGGTGGCGGATATTTCCGGTATTATTCTGACCAAAATGGACGGTACGGCCAAAGGCGGAATTGCGGTGGCCATCCAGTCGGAACTGGGCATACCGGTGAAATACATCGGTGTGGGAGAAACCATCGAGGATTTGCAGAAATTTGATTCGGAGCAGTTTGTAAACGCTTTATTTTCCGGCAGTGAGAAAACCGGGGAGGAAGCGCAGGAACCGGAGCAGTAAGCCGGGAAGACAGGAGAGAGAAACCATGCTGACGCTGGAAAGATTTGAAGAAGCAAGTAAGATTGTAAAAGAAGTGACACTGGAAACGAAACTGATGTACAGTGATTTTTTAAGTGAGCAGACAGGAAACAAGGTCTATCTGAAACCGGAAAACATGCAGTTTACCGGAGCCTACAAAGTACGCGGCTCCTATTACAAAATCAGTACCCTGTCAGAAGAAGAACGGGAAAAGGGACTGATTACCGCATCTGCAGGAAACCATGCCCAGGGCGTTGCCTATGCGGCGAAATGTTTTGGCGTGAAATCCACCATTGTCATGCCCACTACCACTCCGCTGATTAAAGTAAACCGTACCAAAGGTTACGGGGCCGAGGTCATTCTGTACGGAGATGTGTACGACGAATCCTGCCAGAAGGCATATGAGCTGGCGGAGGAACATGGATATACGTTTATCCATCCCTTTGACGACCTGGCGGTGGCCACGGGACAGGGCACCATTGCCATGGAGATTTTCAAAGAACTTCCTCTGGTGGAATATATCCTGGTGCCCATCGGAGGCGGCGGACTGGCGGCGGGCGTATCGGTGCTGGCCAAACTGCTGAATCCCAAAATCAAAGTCATCGGCGTGGAACCGGCCGGAGCAAACTGTATGCAGGCTTCTCTGGAAGCGGGGAAAATTGTGACGCTGCCCGGCGTCAGCACCATTGCGGACGGAACAGCCGTAAAAACTCCCGGTGAGAAAATTTTCCCGTATATCCGGGAGAATCTGGACGATATTATTACTGTGGAGGACGATGAGCTGATTGTGGCCTTTCTGGACATGGTGGAAAACCACAAGATTGTGGTGGAAAATTCCGGACTGCTGACCGTAGCGGCCCTGCGTCACCTCCAGGTGGAAAACAAACGGGTGGTATCTATTTTAAGCGGCGGAAATATGGATGTGATTACCATGTCCTCCGTAGTACAGCAGGGACTGATTTTCCGGGACCGTATTTTTACCGTATCTGTACTGCTGCCGGATAAACCTGGAGAATTATGTAAAATTGCAAATACTATTGCCACAGAGCTGGGTAATGTTATAAAATTAGAGCATAATCAGTTTGTGTCAACCAACCGCAATGCGGCGGTGGAGCTCCGCATTACCATGGAGGCTTTTGGCACGGAACATAAGAAGAAAATTATGGATGCCCTGGAACAGAAAGGCTATCAGCCCAAACCGGTGCAGACCAGTCTGTAAGACGGAATACGGAAGAAACGGAAAGGAGATACCATGAAGAAACTGATATGTGTGCTGCTGATTCTTCTGCTTGGCGGTATGGGAAGCATGGAGAGTTACGCGGCTTCCCTGGGAGAGGACGCATATACGGCAGAATTGTCCGGACGGGGCGCCGGTGAAAGCTCAGGGGACAGCTCAAATCAGAATACCGATGACAAACCGGATGATAATCCGGATAACAAACCCGGTGATAATCCGGATAACAAACCCGGTGATAATCCGGATAACAAACCAGATGATAATCCGGATAACAAACCTGGCGATAATCCGGATGACAAACCCGGCGATAATCCGGATGACAAACCGCCGGTCAGCACGGAAAGCCCCATACGTGTGCTTATGGTGGGAAACAGTTTTACAAAATACAAGCCTCAGAATGTCACATATTCTGTGGAAAAGCCTCTGGAGGAACTGGCAGCCTGGGAAGGCCATAACCTGGATGTGAAAACCGTAAGCCATGGAGGCGCCTGGCTGAGTTATTATGCAGGAATGCAGAGTGAATACCTGTCCTATCACAAAGAACTGATGGTACAGCTTTTGAATGAAAAATGGGATTACATTGTCCTCCAGGAACAGAGCAAATCCATGGTGGAGCAGTTTGACACCAAAACTTATCCGGCTGTGGAACGTCTGCTGCGGATGATAAAGACATATCAGCCCCAGGCTACGCCTCTGCTGTATATGACCCACGGTTACAATGATAATTCTCTTACCAGGGTCAATGGAGTACCCACAATGCTTACCGCGGGAGAGCTTGAGCTCTACGTTGCGGCTGCCTGCAAATCTCTGGAAGTCAGACTGGGCATTGAAGTGGTTCCGGTGGGAATGCATTATAACCGGGCCCATATTCTTTATCCATGGATTCGCATGGTAGGGGCGGATTTCAAACATCCCACCTATGCCGGGTATTATCTGGCGGCCTGTTCCTTTTATTACCAGATTTACCGAAATATTCCGGATCCCAGGAAAGCCAGGCTGAGCAACTGTGATATCGGAGAACGGGAACAGATACTTCTGGCTTCCCTGGTGTCAGGCTCCATTCGGATGAGTACCGGCAGTATTGTAATGAATCCCGGTGAATCCACAAAAGTGACAGCATTGTCCGGATACTCTCCAATTTCCAGCGTGAAGTATAAGAGTCTGAATACCGAGGTGGTATCGGTAAATCCCACCACCGGGGCAATTCGGGCAAAACAGGGCGGAACCACCTCGGTGGCGGCCATAACGCCGGACGGCCTGCAGGCTTTTTGCGATATTACAGTGAGAATTCCTTTATCCTTTCCGCGGGAATGGTATCTGGCCAGCAAGGGAGACCGACTGCAGATTCAGCCTGCCACTAATGCAAAGAATCTGAAATGGACCAGCAGCCGGACAAAAGTGGCCACAGTAGATTCTGCTACAGGAATGGTGACGGCAAAAGCCACAGGCAGGGCTGTGATTACCGTTCGCAACAAAGATGACGCAAACGATAAGGCTTCCTATTATCTGTATGTGACCTGCGACACTCCTGCAGGGCTGAAAGCATCTTCCGTGGATACTTCTGCGGAAAAAGATACTTACGGAAGTATAAAACTGACCTGGAAAACCACGTCCGATGCCAGCAGTTACGGCATTTACCGTTCCACTAAAAAGAACGGTTCCTATACTTTAATCGGAACCAGCAAAAAGCCCACATATACGGATAAAAAGGCAAAGGTAAATCAGTGCTATTATTATAAAGTGGCAGCCAGAAATTCATATCCTCAGTGCAACAGCAGACTGAGTGACAGCGTACGGGGCGTTATCCTGAAAGCTCCCACTCTGAAAGGCAGCATTACCTCCAAAGGATATGCAAAACTTACCTGGAACAAAAATAAAAATGCCAGCGGCTATATTATCTATGCCTCTGCCAGAAAAGATTCCGGTTATAAAAAGATTATAAAGCTCACTTCTTCCTCCAGAAAAACCTATACGGATAAATATCTGAAGAAAAAGAAGCGCCATTACTACAGAATCCGGGCCTTTAAAGTGCTGGACGGAAGAACTTTTTACGGAATGAAATCAAAAACGCTGGAAATTCCGTATACCGCTTCCAGATAGAATATGATAACAGGGCAGTTGTCTGAACTGTCACAAAATATCCGGAGTGTCAGGGAAAAACCCTTGACACCCCGGATATTTTATAGTATGATAGCTCAGGTGATAGAAATGGAAAGAAAAGTAATGCAGACTTACCTCTATGATTTTTACGGAGAACTGCTCACAGAACACCAGAGGGATATTTTTGAAGACTTTGTGCTGAATGATTTATCCCTGAGCGAGATTGCCAGGGAAGAAGGAATCAGCCGCCAGGGAGTTCACGACCTGGTGAAACGGTGTGACAGGATACTGGAAGGATATGAGGAGAAGCTGCATCTTCTGGAACGGTTTCTGAAGACGAAAGAGAAGGTCACCCGAATCCGGACACTCAGCCGGAACTGTCAGGAACAGAGAGAATCGGAGGTAATGGCGGAGATTGAAGCCATTTCCAATGAGATATTAGAGGAGTTATGAAATGGCATTTGACAGCTTGTCAGAAAAACTGCAGAGCGTATTCAAATCTCTGCGGAGTAAAGGACTTCTTACGGAAGAAGATGTAAAAACAGCATTGAAAGAAGTAAAGCTGGCGCTGCTGGAAGCGGATGTCAACTTTAAAGTAGTAAAACAGTTTGTGAAATCTGTGCAGGAGCGGGCCGTCGGCCAGGATGTGATGAACGGACTGAATCCCGGCCAGATGGTAATAAAAATTGTAAATGAAGAACTGGTATCCCTGATGGGGTCTGAGACCACGGAGATTTCCTTAAAGCCGGGCAGTGAGATTACTGTAATCATGATGGCGGGCCTGCAGGGTGCGGGTAAGACCACCACCACCGCCAAGATAGCGGGAAAACTGAAACAGAAGGGCAGAAAGCCTCTGCTGGCAGCCTGCGACGTTTACCGGCCTGCAGCTATTCAGCAGCTGCAGATTAATGGGGAAAAGCAGGGCGTGGAAGTATTTTCCATGGGAGACAGCCATAAGCCTGTGAATATTGCCAGAGCGGCAGTGGAACATGCCAGAACCAAAGGCTTTAACGTGGTGATTCTGGATACGGCCGGACGACTCCATGTGGATGAAGACATGATGGAGGAACTGCAGGAAATCAAGGCACAGGTGGACGTACACCAGACCATTCTGGTGGTGGACGCCATGACCGGACAGGACGCAGTAAACGTAGCTTCCACATTTGAAGAAAAAATCGGTATCGACGGCGTGGTACTGACCAAGCTGGACGGTGATACCAGAGGCGGAGCGGCATTGTCCATCCGGGCAGTGACAGGCAAGCCCCTGTTATATGTGGGTATGGGAGAAAAACTTTCCGATTTGGAGCAGTTCTATCCGGACCGTATGGCCAACCGGATTCTGGGTATGGGAGATGTGCTGACGCTGATTGAAAAGGCGCAGGAGAACATCGACGAGGAAAAAGCCAGAGAACTGGAACAGAAGATGAAGAAGGCGGAATTCGGCTTTGACGACTATCTGGAGTCCATGAACCAGATGAAGAAAATGGGCGGTCTTTCCAGTCTGCTCAGTATGATGCCCGGAATTGGAAGTTCCCAGATTGCTGAAATTGAAAACGCCATGGACGAGAAGAAAATGGCCAGAATTGAAGGCATTATTTATTCCATGACGCCGAAGGAGCGGGCCAATCCCTCCATTTTGAATCCCAGCCGGAAACACAGGATAGCCCAGGGAGCCGGCGTGGACATCAGCGAAGTAAACCGTCTGGTGAAGCAGTTTGAGCAGAGCCGGAAAATGATGAAGCAGATGCCGGGGCTGATGGGCGGCAAAGGGAAACGCCGGGGCGGATTTAAACTGCCCTTTGGATTTTAGAAGGAATTATTTCCGCGGGGTGCTGCCGGTTTGAGGCAGTAAAATAACGTTCGTAACAGGACAGGCATTCGCAGGTTCTGATTACTGATAGAAAACAGTTTAACAACCAGGAGGTGAGATGTGCGATGGTAAAAATCAGACTGAAAAGAATGGGACAGAAGAAGGCTCCTTTCTATAGAATCGTGGTAGCTGATTCCCGGTCTCCGAGAGACGGTAAATTTATCGAGGAGATTGGAACCTATGACCCAACAAGGGATCCAAGCGAGTTCCATGTAAATGAAGAACTGGCAAAGAAATGGCTGGCAAATGGTGCTCAGCCTACAGAAATGGTAGGAAAGATTTTTAAAGCAGCCGGTATCGAAAAATAATCTTCGTGAGGTGACGTAATGAGAGAATTGGTAGAAGTAATTGCGAAAGCACTTGTGGATAATCCTGAAGAAGTTGCAGTTACAGAGACTGAGAACGAAAAGTCCATTGTGATAGAGTTACGTGTTGCCCAGGCAGATATGGGAAAGGTCATCGGAAAGCAGGGGCGCATTGCCAAGGCAATCCGTTCCGTTGTAAAAGCAGCAGCAGCTAAAAGCGAAAAGAAAGTTATTGTGGATATTATGCAGTAACAGACGAAAATCACAGTGAAGTTTCACTGTGATTTTCGTCTGCACAGGCCCGTGCAGAGAAAATATGCCGCTGAAGCAGCGCGCGGGCCGCGCGGCGGGCAGGGAAAATCTCTTCTGCCCGCTCGGAAAGGAAACCCTATGGAAGATTTGTTTCAGGTGGGTGTGATAACCACTACCCATGGAATCCGGGGGGAAGTAAAAGTATTTCCCACCACGGACGATGCAGCAAGGTTTAAAAAATTAAAAAAAGTACTGCTGGACACCGGCAGGGAAAAGCTGGAACTGGAAATTGTCCAGGTGAAATTTTTTAAGAATCTGGTGATTCTGAAATTTAAAGATATTGATAATATAAATGATGTGGAAAAATATAAAGGAAAAAGCCTTTTCGTAACCAGGGACCAGGCGGTAAAATGCGAAAAAGACGAATACTTTATTGCAGACTTGCTTGGGGTCAGAGTTCTGACAGAAGAAGGACAGGCGCTGGGACAGATTGCAGATGTACTGCAGACCGGGGCCAATGACGTCTATGTGATTCAGGCAGATGAAACGTCTTCTTCTGCCGGCAGGAAGAAAGAACTGCTGATTCCGGCAATTAAAGAATGTATTCTGGATGTGGATATGGAACAGAGGACCATGCGGATACATCTGCTGCCGGGCCTTCTGGAAGAGGACTGAGGAAAACCATGAATTTTTATATACTGACTTTATTTCCGGATATGGTAATGAACGGACTGAATACCAGTATCATCGGGCGGGCCATGGAAGCAGGACGACTGCATATTGAGGCCATTAATATCAGAGATTATTCCGCAAATAAACATGAAAAAGTAGATGATTATCCGTATGGCGGCGGAGCGGGAATGCTGATGCAGGCCCAGCCAGTATACGATGCCTGGAAATCTGTGGTGGAGCGAATCGGGAAAAAGCCCCGGTGTGTCTATGTGACCCCTCAGGGAAAAACCTTCTGCCAGAATGACGCCAGAAGGCTGGCCGGAGAGGAAGATATGATTCTGCTCTGCGGTCATTACGAAGGCATAGACCAGCGGGTACTGGAAGAAATTGTGACAGATTACATGTCCATCGGAGATTACGTCCTGACCGGAGGGGAGCTGCCGGCCATGGTGATGGTGGACGCCATTGCCCGTATGGTTCCGGGGGTTCTGGGCAATGAAAGTTCCGGCAGCACGGAGTCCTTTGAAGGCGGCCTGCTGGAATATCCCCAGTATTCCAGACCGGAGGAATGGAATGGCAAAAAGGTACCGCCCATATTGTTATCTGGCCACCATAAAAAAATTGAAGCTTGGCGGCGTCAGCAATCTGTCCTGCTGACCAGAGAGCGCAGGCCGGATTTGCTGGCCCAGGCGGAACTGTCGCCTCAGGAGCGGGAGTGGCTGGAGGAATATGAAAAATCCTCTGATTCCCGCGGGGTTGTTGACTTTTCAGAAAAATTATGATAGAATATCAACCTGTGAGACAGAAAATGATGGTCCTCTGTTACGAAAGGTATTAAGAACATCGGAATATAATCAGGAGGTCACAGGATGAACGCAACAGAAATTATGAAAAGTATTGAACAGGAACAGTTAAAATCAGAGATTACGGAATTCCGCGTAGGCGATACCATTAAAGTATATGGTAAGATTAAAGAAGGAAACCGTGAAAGAATTCAGGTTTTTGAAGGAATTGTGTTAAAGAGACAGGGCGGCAGCAACCGTGAGACTTTCACCGTAAGAAAATTCTCCAACGGTGTGGGAGTTGAGAAGACCTGGCCGCTGCATTCTCCCAATGTTGAGAAGATTGAAGTTGTCCGCCGCGGTAAAGTAAGACGTGCGAAATTAAATTACCTGAGAGGACGCGTAGGCAAGAGAGCAAAAGTAAAAGAGCTGGTAAAATAATCCGGACAGAATGCAGAAGGGACAAATACAATTGTAGTTGTCCCTTTTTCCTCATACAGGAGATTCCTCCGGGTTTCCTGTATGAGGAAAATGATATGCAGGATACAGGCACCTTGCGGAGAGAAAAATGAGAAGGACATCAGGATTAAATTTTAACCGGAAAAAGCGAAAAGTAAATACAGGATTACTGAGAGAGATTGCGCTCTGGACAGGGGAGATTCTGCTGACCATGTTTGTGGCAGTCCTTTTGGTGTTATTTGTGGGATTCCGCATTTCTGTGGTGGGCCCTTCCATGTCTCCCACGCTGGAGAACGGAGAGAAAATTCTGGTCAACCGGCTTGTGTATAAAATATTCAGCCCGAAGCAGAACGATCTGATTGTATTTCTGCCCAATGGAAACGAGAAATCCCATTACTATATCAAGCGGGTCATCGCCATGCCGGGAGACAAAGTGCAGGTAAAGGAAGGCATGATTTATATTAATGGAGAGCCTTTTGAAGAAAAGGTGGAAGTTCCCGCCATTGAAAATGCACTGCTGGCAGAAGAAGAACTCACCGTGGGCGAGGACGAGTATTTTGTGCTGGGGGATAACAGGAACAACAGCGAGGACAGCCGGTACGCCAGTATTGGAAATGTAAAGAAAGAATATATTGTGGGAAAGGCATGGTGTATTGTCTGGCCCTGGGACAGATTCGCTCTGCTGAAATAACGGAAAGGTGATAATATGCAGTTTCAATGGTATCCTGGACATATGACGAAAGCCAGACGTCAGATGCAGGAAGATATGAAATTAATAGATCTGGTAATTGAACTGGTAGACGCCAGAATTCCCTTAAGCAGCCGCAATCCCGATATAGATGAACTTGGAAAGCAGAAAGCCAGACTGATTCTTATGAACAAAGCGGATCTGGCCAGTGAAGAACAGACAGCCGCCTGGGCGGAATATTTCAGGAAAAAGGGCTGGTTTGTGGTAAAACTGGACGCCAGGTCCCGGACAGGGATGAAGACCATCAGCAGCGTGATTATGGAAGCCTGCAGGGAGAAAACGGAGCGGGACCGGAAACGAGGCATTAAAAACCGTCCCATACGGGCCATGGTGGTGGGAATTCCCAACGTGGGTAAATCCACGTTTATCAATACCTATGCGGGAAAAGCCTGTGCCAGAACGGGAAATAAGCCGGGGGTAACCAAAGGAAAACAGTGGATTAAGCTGAATAAGAATGTGGAGCTTCTGGACACGCCTGGAATTTTATGGCCCAAATTTGAAGATCAGCAGGTGGGGCTGCTGCTGGCACTGATTGGCTCCATAAAAGACGAAATTTTAAATATTGACGAACTTTCTCTGGAACTGATTGGAATTCTGAAGGAAAATTATCCTGGAGTGCTGGCTGCACGGTACGGGGTGGAAGAAGACCGGAATCCGCCGGAACTGCTGATGCAGATTGCCGAAAACCGCAACTGTGTCAAAAAGGGAAATGAGCCTGATTACAGCAAAGCGGCAGCCCTTGTCATTGACGAGTTCCGCAGCGGACGCCTGGGAAACATAACCCTTGAATTCCCCAATGAGGAGAGTTGAAAAGAAAGAAGAATGTATGATTATGAATAAAAAGGAAGAGGACAGGAAACAGGAAGAAAACCGGAAGGAGAAAAGGGCGGGAAAGGAGAAATCTCCCAGGGATAAGTCGGATATGGTGAAAGAGACCCTGAGTTTTATTCTCTATATTGCAATTGTATTTCTGGTGACCTATCTGGTGATTCATTATGTGGGGCAGCGCACCCAGGTAAGCGGTACTTCCATGGAATATACCCTCAGTGACGGAGATAATCTGATTGTGGATAAAATCAGCTACCGGTTCCACGACCCGGAACGGTTTGATATCATAGTATTTCCTTTTCAGTACAAAGAAGATACTTATTATATCAAGAGGATTATCGGCCTGCCGGGAGAAACGGTACAGATTGATGACGAAGGGAATATCTATATTGACGGGGAAGTGCTGGAGGAATCCTACGGAAGAGAGATTATTTTAGATCCGGGAGAAGCCGCCAGTCCCATTGAACTGGGAGAAGGAGAATATTTTGTGCTGGGAGATAACAGGAATGCAAGTTCAGACAGCCGGGATCCCAGTGTGGGCAAAATACGCAGAGAAGATATTATCGGAAGAGCCTGGCTGCGGCTTTATCCCTTTGACCGGATTGGATTTATCAAACATCAGTAGGGGGATAAATCCGGAATCCTCAGGAGACAGTACAGGATAAGAGGAGAATACAGTGGGAGAACAGAAGAAAATCAGTGAGATAAAAGAGGAATTACAGGCAGCAGAGGAGACGATGCTGCCTGCCTTTATTTCCGAATATAACAATGACAGTCGCGCCGGAGTTCAGAAATTGCTGCAGCAGGCCGGAAAACGTCTGGAGAAGCTGCAGCAGGAGCGGGAGAGAATCGAGAGACTGAAAGTTTATGAAAGGCAGTACGAACAGGCAGGCCATGTGTGCGGAATCGACGAGGCGGGCAGAGGGCCACTGGCAGGCCCTGTGGTGGCCGGGGCAGTAATTCTGCCCAAAGACTGCGGAATTCTTTATATCAATGATTCCAAAAAGCTCAGTGAGAAAAAAAGAGAAGAACTCTATGAGGTGATTATGGAGCAGGCCCTGGCCACAGGAATCGGCATGGTAAGTCCCGCCAGAATTGATGAAATCAATATTCTTCAGGCAACCTATGAGGCTATGCGGCAGGCTATTCAAAATTTAACTCTGACGCCCGATATATTATTAAATGATGCTGTGACCATTCCCCAGGTGGACATTCCTCAGGTTCCCATTATCAAAGGAGATGCGAAAAGCATTTCCATCGGAGCGGCAAGTATCATTGCAAAAGTAACCAGAGACAGGCTGATGGTGGAATACGACAAAATTATGCCGGAGTATGGATTTGCCCGCAACAAAGGATACGGTTCCCAGGAACACATGCAGGCAGTCCGGACTTTTGGGCCCTCGCCCATACACCGTCAGACCTTTATAAAAAACATAGAAAGGCAGTGATGGATATGTCATTTTTGGAGGGTGTTCATCAATATCAGGCCAATACAGCATCCAATACACAGACCCTGAATTCTGTAAAGGAAACAGCTTCCGTGCGTCCGGCCTCTCAGCTTCAGGAACTGGTTCCGGGCAAAGTGTTTGAAGGAATGGTGACAGACATAAAAAGCAACGGTCAGGTAACCCTTGGACTGAGCGACGGAAGTACCATACAGGCCAGAATGGAGACGGGAGTCACACTGGAACAGGGGCAGCCCATGCTGTTTGAGGTAAAGGGTACCACAGAAGAACAGATTTCCATCCGCCCGGTGGTTCTGGAAAGTGCTCAGAATCCCACATTGATGAAAGCGCTGGAGGCGGCGGGACTGAAGGTAAATCCCCGTAACCTGTCCATGGTAAACCAGATGATGATGGAGCAGCTTCCCATAGACAGAAACAGCCTGCTGCAGATGGCGCGGGCTGCGGCCGGTTTTCCTCAGGCAGACATGCAGACGCTGGTTCAGATGCAGAAGCTGGGATTTCAGATTACGGAAAATTCCCTGAACCAGTTTCAGAATTATCAGAACGGACAGCAGGCAATCCTGCCGGATTTGCAGAACCTGATGGAAGGTCTTGCAAATCTGCCGGAGCAGCTGTTCGGACAGGAAGGACAGGGACTTACGGAGAATTTTACGCTGGGCGGCAGCGGGCAGAATCCGGCGGCAACAGGGGCCGGACAGAATCCGGCAGCGGCAGAAGCCGGACAGCAGACAGGCCGGATTCCCGGAATTCAGCAGCAGATTATGGAAATTCTGCTGGGCAACAGTACACAGGCAGAGGGAGCGGGTGCGACAGGGGGACAGACGGAGACCGTGAATCCGGATTTGCAGAATCCGGTATCTCAGAATCCGGCTTCTCAGGGTACAGGAGTACCGGAAAGCCTTACCGGCGCAGCCCAGGCGGAGTCTCAGGCCCAGGTACAGGCCAAAGCAGAGTCCCAGGTCCAGGTACAGGCCCAGGCAGGAGTTCCCCCGGAAGCTCCGGAATCTGCCGGGAAAGAGAGCGGCGCCCAGGCGCAGAATACCATAAACCAGATACTGACCGGAGAACAACAGGAGAATCTGGCCTCCATGCTGAAAGAATCCGGGGCAGCGGAAAATCAGCAGCTTCTGCCCCAGGGCAGGCTGAATGCGAACCTTTCTGCCGGAGAATTTCTGCAGCAGATGATGAAAGCCCTGGAAAGCAGCGAGTATGGAGAGGCCGGGGCCATGAAGAAGCTGTTTTCTTCAAAAGAAGTGAAAAACCTGATGAAACAGGCCATGACAGAGCAGTGGATGCTGACGCCGGAAAAATTAAAAGAAGAAGGGGCTGTAAAGGAGCTGTACCAGCGTCTGAACCGGCAGATGTCAGAGTTGCAGCAGGTGCTGTCCCAGGCGGGAAAGGAAGGCAGCGCCCTGGCAAAAACAGCTCAGTCCGTGCAGAACAATCTGGATTTTATGAATCAGTTAAATCAGGTGTACACCTATGTGCAGCTTCCGCTGAAACTGCAGCAGCAGAATGCCCACAGCGATTTGTATGTGTATACCAACAAAAAGAATCTGAGGGAAAAGGAAGGCGATTTGTCCGCACTGCTCCACCTGGATATGGAACATCTGGGTTCCACCGATATTTATGTGAAAATGCATGGACAGTCGGTGCAGACGGATTTCTACCTGGCAGATGAGAAATCTTACCGGCTGATTGCCGGATTTACAGATAAACTGGCGGAACGTCTGGAGCAGAAAGGATATAGCTGTGAGATAAAGGTGGAAAACAGGAAACTGCAGAAAGATTCTCCCCGGGAATTTCTGGAGCAGGAAAAGCCTGCCGGAAAGCTGCACCGGTATTCCTTTGATGTGAAAGCATAGAACTTATGTTTTACAGAGAAAGAAAATGGAAATCCGGACTGACAGGCTGTGAGTAAATATGGGAACGGAGGGAGCCAAAGGGCCATGGACGGAACAAGATACAGAAATACAAAAGAGCTGGTAACCATGGAAACCACATCGGGTGAAAAGCAGAAAACCGCTGTGGCCATAGCCTACAATCCGGGGGAAACCGCACCGAAAATCATAGCTACCGGAAAAGGGCATCTGGCGGAGCGGATTATTGAAAAGGCGAAAGAAGACAACATCCCCTTTTACCGGGATGATAAACTGGCAAAAACCCTGTCCAAACTGGAAATCGGCGATATGATACCGCCGGAACTGTATGAAGTGGTGGCGGAAATACTGGTATTTGTAGATGATATGGAGCGAATGCGGGAGAAACTGCGGTAAATCACAGAATAAGAAATAAGCGGAGCAGATACAGGGGAGACCGTATCAGGTGACAGTAAACAGGAGACAGAAGGGGTATGTAAATTTGGGAAAAGCAGGAAATGAGAACCGCAGTCTTGGCATGGCCTTCGAACAGCAGGCGGCAGAATTTCTGAAAGAAAAGGGTTATCAGATTCTGACGGCAAATTTCCGCAGCAGGTATGGAGAAATAGATCTGGTGGCCAGACAGGGGAAATACCTGGTATTTGTGGAAGTAAAATACCGGAAAGATATAAGAGGCGGCCATCCGCTGGAGGCGGTGAATCTTTCAAAGCAGCGGAAAATCTGCCGGACGGCGGAATATTACTGTCTCCGTTATGGATATGGAGAAGAGACGCCCTGCCGGTTTGACGTAATCGGAATTCTGGGAACAGAGATGATTCATGTGGAACATGCGTTTCCTTTTCGGCGCTGAAACTATCCAATTATCAAAATTTCATGTACAATTTCCACAGTTTCTTTTAAATATCTCCTTCATACAAAAGGCCGAAATGCCAGACGCACCGGACATTCCAGCGAGCCTCTGAATGCAAAGAATCATGTTCAGCAGAGGCTTTCATGCTTCTTTAAGTCTCGCTTCCATAGTGCTGAAATGCATTTCTCACCTTTTGCATGAGAAAATATTTATATTCAAATCTTTTGAATTGTACATGAAATTAACACAATTATTGAGTTTCACAATTATCTGTTTATGCATAATAACAGGAAGGAGCGGTTATGGAGCAGCAAATCGTATTTCAGTCCGGAAGCAGGAAACCAGTTCCGGTATTAAAACAGGCAGAGACGGAGGCGGGAATCTTTCCGTACCTGTCTTTTCCGCTGGTGGAAGAAACCCATCTGGTAAAGCACTGTTTTACCACCAGACTGGGCGGCGTCAGCAAAGGCATATTTGAAAGTCTGAATCTGAGCTTTACCAGAGGAGATGAGAGGGAAGCTGTGGAAGAAAATTTCCGCAGAATCTCACAGGCCCTTGGGACAGAGTATGGGAATTTTGTGCTGACAGACCAGACCCATACCGCCAATGTAAGGCGGGCGGGCAGGGAAGATGCGGGAAAGGGACTGCTCAGAGAAAGGGATTATACGGATATTGACGGACTGATTACCAATGAACCGGGGCTGGTACTGTCAGCCTTTTTTGCGGACTGCGTGCCCCTGTATTTTGTGGATACCAGGCAGAAAGCCATCGGGCTGTCTCATTCCGGCTGGCGGGGAACTGTGGGCCGCATGGGAAAAGCCACGCTGGAGGCCATGAAACGGGAATTTCAGACAGAGCCGGAGGATGTGGTCTGTGCCATCGGCCCCTCCATCTGCCAGAACTGCTATGAGGTCAGCGAAGATGTGGCGCTGGCATTTGAGCAGGGATTTCCCGGACGCAGAGACGAGATTCTGCAGGATAAGGGAAATGGAAAATACCAGCTTGATTTGTGGCGGGCCAATGAGATTGTCCTGCTGGAAGCAGGTATCCGGCAGGAACACCTGACAGTGACAGAAATCTGTACCTGCTGTAACCATAAATTACTGTTTTCCCATCGGGCCAGCCATGGGAAACGGGGAAATCTTGGGGCATTTCTGTGCCTGAAATGACAGGAGGAAATATAGAAAATGAAAAAAATGGAAACAATTATGGAATATATTCTGGATGAGACCAGAAAAATTCTGGCCATAGACAGCCCTACCGGATATACGGAAGAAGCGGCGGAGTATCTGATGAAAGCGTACCGCTCTCTGGGATATGAACCGGTAAAAACCGTAAAAGGTGGCGTGCTGGTGAATCTGGGCGGACAGGAGCCGGAGAACGGGATTTTACTGGAAGCCCATATGGATACGCTGGGCGCCATGGTTTGTGAAATCAAAGGGAACGGCAGGCTGAAAGTGTCGCCTCTGGGCGGTCTGAATCCCAACAATGCAGAAGCAGAAAACTGCCGGATTATTACCAGATTCGACGGCGTGTATGAGGGAACCTTTCAGATGGAAAATGCTTCCGTCCATGTAAACGGCGATTACAGCACAGCCAAACGGAGCTTTGATACCATGGAAGTGGTACTGGACGAAAAAGTCAGCTCCATGGAAGAGACGGAAAAACTTGGTATTATGGCAGGGGATATTGTGGCCTTTGCGCCCAGAACTGTGATTACGGAAAAAGGCTATATCAAGAGCCGGTTTCTGGATGATAAGCTGAGTGTGGGTGTTTTGCTGGGATTTGCGAAATATATAAAAGAGGAAAAGATTATTCCTGAACGGAATATTTACCAGCACATTACCGTTTATGAAGAAGTGGGTCATGGAGCCTGCGGAACGGTACCCGACGGCGTAACAGAAATTCTGTCTGTGGACATGGGATGTGTGGGCGAGGGACTGAACTGTACGGAGCACCAGGTATCCATCTGTGTGAAAGACAGCGTGGGCCCTTACAGTTATCCTGTGGTAAGCGGTCTGATAAAGGCGGCGAAAGACCATGGCATTGACTTTGCCCCGGACGTATATCCCCATTACGGGTCAGATGCGGACGCTGCACTGGAGGCGGGTTATGACTGCCGCCATGGGCTGATTGGTCCGGGAGTCTATGCCTCTCATGGCTATGAGAGAAGCCATGTGGACGGAGTAAAGGCCACGCTGGATTTGCTGAAAGCATACTTACTGTAAATTCAGTTCCTGAAAATCAATCCACAGGGATTCCTTTCCGTTATCAGTCGTCTTCTTCCTGTGCGTTACTGGTAGAATATACCTGACGCTTTCTGGCCATTTCGTCGCTTTCCAGATACTCGTCGTAGGTGGTGATTTTGTCAATCATGGAGCCGTTTGGAAGAAACTCAATGATACGGTTGGCAGTGGTCTGTACCACCTGATGGTCTCTGGAGGCAAACAGCAGGACACCGGGGAACTTCATCAGCCCGTTATTCAGGGCGGTGATGGACTCCATGTCCAGATGGTCGGTGGGTTCGTCCAGAATCAGCACGTTTGCTCCGGTAATCATCATACGGGATAAAAGCACCCGTACTTTTTCCCCGCCGGACAGCACTTTCATTTTCTTCACGCCGTCTTCTCCGGCGAACAGCATTCTGCCCAGGAAGCCCCGCACATAGGTGGCGTCCTTGATTTCAGAATACTGGGTCAGCCATTCCACAATCTGCAGGTCGTTGTCAAAAATCTCCGTATTATCCTTGGGGAAGTAGGACTGGCTGGTGGTTACGCCCCATTTGTAATTGCCCTCGTCGGGCTCCATCTCTCCTGCAAGGATTTTGAACAAAGTGGTCTTTGCAGTTTCGTTGCTTCCCACAAATGCAATTTTGTCGTCATGTCCCACAATAAAGGACACGTTGTCCAGTACCTTTACTCCGTCGATGGTCTTGCATAAGTTTTCCACGGTCAGCACCTCATTGCCGATTTCCCGGTTGGGGCGGAAGTCAATATAAGGATATTTCCGGCTGGAAGGCTTGATTTCGTCAAGCTGGATTTTCTCCAGCGCCTTTTTCCGGGAGGTAGCCTGTTTGGATTTGGAAGCATTGGCGGAGAACCGGGAAATAAATTCCTGCAGCTCTTTGATTTTTTCTTCCTTTTTCTTGTTGGCTTCTTTCATCTGCCGGATTAAAAGCTGGCTGGACTCATACCAGAAATCGTAATTTCCCGCATAGAGCTGGATTTTAGCATAATCAATATCTGCAGTGTGGGTGCAGACCTTGTTCAGAAAATACCGGTCGTGGGACACAACGATAACCGTATTGTTGAAATTGATTAAAAATTCTTCCAGCCATGCAATGGCGTCTAAATCCAGGTGGTTGGTGGGCTCGTCCAGGAGCAGGATGTCCGGGTTGCCGAACAGTGCCTGGGCCAGCAGGATTTTCACTTTCTGCTCTCCTGATAAGTCCTTCATAAGAGCGTAGTGGAATTCCGTTTCAATGCCCAGACCGTTTAAGAGCTGGGCCGCGTCCGATTCCGCATTCCATCCGTCCATCTCCGCGAATTCCGCTTCCAGTTCGCTGGCGCGAATCCCGTCCTCATCGGTGAAATCTTCCTTCATGTAAATGGCGTCTTTTTCTTTCATAATGTCATACAGATGCTGATTTCCCATGATAACCGTGTCCAGCGCGGAGAATTCATCGTATTTGAAATGATCCTGCTGCAGGAAAGAGAGCCGCTGGCCGGGAGTGATGAAAACATCTCCTTTGGTAGGCTCTAACTGTCCGTTTAAAATTTTGAGAAAGGTGGACTTTCCGGCTCCGTTGGCGCCGATGAGCCCATAACAGTTTCCTTCGGTGAACTTGATATTCACGTCCTCGAATAAAGCCTTTTTGCCGATTCGCAGTGTTACATTGTTTGCACTAATCATATTAAAATCCTCGTTTTTCTGAATTTTCTGTTCTTTATCGTATTATGATACGCCCATATTTTCTCTTATGGAGCAGACAGTAACTATTATACATAAAATCCCTGTATTTTCAAGGAAAACAATTGAAAATAAGGGAAATATTTGGTATGATTGAAAATAATGAAATTTTCATTTTAAAACAAAGCCACATAAAAGAATGAAACGGGGAATGCTTTTATGGACAAACAGGAAATCAGAGAAACATGTCCGGCGCAGCAGGCCGGAGCGGGGGAAACCGATAAAATGTCTGACCGGACCGTGCAGAAAATGCCTGCGGGCTGTGCAGTTATCCGGGGCTTTGACTGCCGGGAACTGGTGAACGGCAATGAAGAATTTTTTCATGCGGCAGGCTATACGCAGGAAGAAATACAGGCAATGGAGGGGAATTTTTCCGATGTTCTGTACCAGGAGGACAGAGAGTGCCTGAGAGAAATCATGAAAGACGCAACGGACAGCGACAGGGTGGGGCAGTGCGAGGTGCGCTTCTGTGACAAAGCCGGGAAAAAACGCTGGCTGGCACTGAAAGTCCGCCTGTTTTATTATGAGAACAACATACCTTATTTTCTTGTAGCAATCTGGGATATCCACAGCCGGAAACGGATGGAGGAAGAACTGCACCTCCAGACGGAGCGGTACAAGCTGATGGAGGAAATCAACCAGGAATTTCCCTTTGAATACGATGTAAAAAATGAAACCATGTTTATTTCCGCCCGTTCCAATGTTATACTGGCAGACCGGAACGGGAAGGATTACAGTGTACCCAGGACTATTCTGGAGAAGGTGCTGCACCGGGAGGACTGCGAGCAGTTTTTCAAAGTGCTGGACCGGGCTTCGGAGCAGGAAGAACACGGAGTGCTGGAATACCGGGTGAATATTGCCGGAGACGGAGAGCAGCCGGTATATGCCTGGCACAGAACCTGCTATAAGAGTATCCGGGGCGTGGGAGGACGTATTGTGCGTATTCTGGGCAGGACGGAAGATGTTACCAGAGAGCGGCTGCAGCAGGATGAAATGGCGCAGCGTCTGAAACGCGATGATTTAATCGGCCTGCTGAACCGGGCGGCTGCAAAAGCAGAAATCGAGTCATTTTTAAGGAGCAATCCCAACGGTACCCATGCGCTGTTTCTGGTGGACGTGGACAATTTTAAATATGTAAACGATACGCTGGGCCATCTGTTCGGAGATAATGTGCTGGTAAATATCGGGAAGAAAATACAGAGCCTGTTCCGGGGGACAGATATTATCGGAAGGATTGGCGGAGATGAATTTCTGGTGCTTATGAAACACACCGATTCTTTTCAGGCGAAAAACAAGGCCGGGAGTATCTGTGAGCTGGTGCGGCAGACTTATCACGGCAGACACGAGGAAAAAGTGGAGATAAGCTGCAGTGTGGGAGTAGCCATTTACGGAACGGTGAAGGAAAGCTATGCGTCCCTGTTTTCCAAGGCGGATATGGCCATGTACCAGGCAAAGGAAGCAGGGAAGAACCAGTACCGCCTGGCAGAAATTGCAGATCCCCTGTGGAAGACCAGAAAAGTGACGAAGATAGAGTCGGGAAGCGGCCAGTACAGGGCGGGGCAGATACAGGACATGGATTTTATATCCGAGGCCTTTACCCTGCTCTCCCATGCCAGGGATGTGAACGATTCCCTGAATCTGCTGATGGAGCGGATCGGAAGACAGTACGATCTGGACATGGTGTCAGTACTGGAATGCAACAAAGAGAGGAAGGAACTGGTGCAGACCAATTGCTGGACCAGAGAGAACGGAATCCTGACCAGGCCTCAGTTTGTAGACAGATATGAGAACTGGGATGGCTTTTTTGCAGGATTTGACGAGTGGGGCCTGTCTTACATTAACGACTGCCAGGGGGACGATAAGGTTACGGAATCCGATAAGGCGGTATTCCGGGAGCGCAGAATGCGGGCGCTGGTAAACTGCAGCTTCTCCTGGTTTGAACTGGGAGAAGGGTATGTGTCTTTCTGTGATATGGAAAAACCCAGGCTCTGGACAGATTTTGAGAAAGAGACATTTCTGGAACTGTCCCGGATGATTTCCGTATTCGTGGCTCTGCGGGTGCAGAGAGAAGAGGATCAGAAAGCTATTCTGCGTCTGAAGAAGCGGGACCTGCTGACGGGTCTGTATGTGGAGGACGCCTTTAAAAGCCGGGTGCAGCAGGAACTGGAGAACTGGCAGGAGCACAGGCAGTATGCCATAGTTTATACGGATATCAATGATTTTTCCTATTTGAATGATAATTTCGGCCATGAGGCGGGAAACGGAATTCTGAAAGATTTTGCAGCCATGATTCAGAAGGACGGGCGGATGGTTTCCTGCCGGCTGTATTCTGATTTGTTTATTACCTTTCTGTGGGACACGGACCGGGAATCCATTATGCAGAATATTGTGAAAATCAGCCTGAATTTTACCAGGCGCCAGAAGGAATTCTATCCTTCCTGCAATGTCAGGCTGACCACAGGCATTTACTTTATGGAGAGCAGGGATGAGAATCTGGACATGGCCATTGAAAATGCCAATCTTACCAGAAAAAGCATTAAGGGCAACCACAATGCCTTCTGCAAAGTGTATGAGAGCAAAATGCGCAGCCAGCGGGAGGAAGAGAAGCGAATTCTGGCGGAATTTCAGGGAAGTCTGGATAAAGGGGGCTTTCAGGTGTATGTGCAGCCCAAATTTTATCTTTCCCAGTTTGTTCTTTCCGGCGGAGAAGCGCTGGTGCGCTGGAAGAAGGAAAACGGAAGGATTGAGCCGCCCGGCCAGTTTATTCCCCTGCTGGAGAAAACAGGATACATTGTGGAGCTGGATTTTTATGTGTATGAGCAGGTGCTGATTTATATGCGCAGCTGGCTGGAAGCCGGGAAAGAACCACCGGTAATTTCCGTGAATTTTTCCAGGAGCCATTTTGAAAAGGACGGGATTTACCAGCGGATTCTGTCACTGACAAGAGCCTACCGGATTGAACCCGGATATATTGAAATTGAAATAACGGAAAGCCTGTTTGTGGCGGGGTATGATCTGGTGAAAATAGAAGTGCAGCAATTGCGCCAGGCAGGATTCCGGGTGGCTATCGACGATTTCGGGACAGGGTATTCCTCCCTGGGGATGCTCCTCGATATTCCGGCAGATATTGTGAAGATTGACCGGAGCTTTCTGAATCAGGGAACCCGTGAAAATGCCAGAGAATTTATACAGAATGTGGGCAGATTAATTGAGAGCGTCAAGGAGGAAGTGATTTTTGAGGGAATCGAGACGGAAGAGCAGCGGGAGTTCCTGGTGGACTGCGGTTTCCGCTACGGCCAGGGCTTTTTGTTTGACCGGCCTCTGCCCATTGAGGTGTTTCAGGAAAAATACATGAAATAAGCGAAAAACTATTGATTTTTTCAGTCACAATTATTATAGTATAAAGGAAGAATCTGTTATTGTCCGGCCGGATTTTCCGGGTATCAGCGGAAGAAGGCGGCAGAGTCACCGGACGGGCAGCAGCAGGTTAAATTGTAACAATGAAGATGTTACATTAAATTCAGGCAGGAGGAAAAATGTAATGAAAAGATCTATGAAAACCATGGATGGTAACCATGCAGCAGCTCATGCTTCTTATGCATATACAGATGTTGCAGCCATCTACCCAATCACACCGTCTTCTGTTATGGCAGAAGCTACCGATGAATGGGCAACACAGGGAAGAAAGAACATTTTCGGACAGACTGTTCAGGTAACAGAAATGCAGTCTGAAGCCGGAGCAGCAGGTACGGTACACGGTTCACTGGCAGCAGGTGCTCTGACCACTACTTATACTGCATCTCAGGGACTGTTACTGATGATTCCCAATCTGTACAAAATTGCAGGTGAGGGGCTTCCGGGCGTATTTAACGTATCTGCCCGCTGTGTGGCAACTCATGCACTGAACATTTTCGGTGATCATTCTGACGTATATGCCTGCCGTCAGACCGGTGCGGCAATGCTCTGCGAATCTTCCGTACAGGAAGTTATGGACCTGACTCCGGTTGCACACTGTGCCGGACTGGAAGGACATCTTCCTTTCATCAATTTCTTTGATGGATTCCGTACTTCCCACGAGATTCAGAAAATTGAAACATGGGATTATGAAGACCTGAAAGACATGGTGGATATGGACGCAATCGACGCATTCCGTAAGAATGCGCTGAATCCGAATCATCCCCGTCAGGACGGTTCCGCACAGAACCCGGATATTTTCTTCCAGACCAGAGAGTCCTGTAACTCCACCTACGATGCATTGCCGGCAATCGTACAGAAATACATGGACAAGGTAAATGAAAAGATTGGAACAGATTACAAACTGTTCAACTACTACGGAGCTGCTGATGCAGACAGAATCATCATTGCTATGGGTTCCGTATGCGACACCATTGACGAGACCATTGACTACTTAATGGCAAAAGGCGAGAAAGTGGGCGTTGTAAAAGTACGTCTGTATCGTCCGTTCAGCAAAGAAGCATTGATTGCAGCAATTCCTGATACCGTTAAGACTATTGCTGTATTAGACAGAACCAAAGAGCCTGGCTCCCTTGGCGAGCCGTTATATCTGGATGTGGTAGCAGCATTAAAGGGAAGCAAGTTCGACGCTGTTAAGATTACAAGCGGACGTTACGGATTAGGCTCCAAAGATACCACACCCGGACAGATTATCGCTGTATACAACAATACTGAGAAAGAAAGATTCACCATAGGTATCTATGATGATGTAACCAACCTTTCTCTGGAAGTAAAAGAAGACCCGGTAACCACACCGGAAGGAACTATCAACTGTAAGTTCTGGGGTCTGGGCGCAGACGGTACGGTTGGAGCAAACAAGAACTCCATCAAGATTATCGGTGACAACACAGACATGTTCGCTCAGGCATACTTTGATTATGATTCCAAGAAGTCCGGCGGCGTTACCATGTCCCACCTGCGTTTCGGTAAGAAAGCAATCAAATCTACTTACCTGATCAAACAGGCGAACTTCGTGGCATGTCATAATCCTTCCTATGTACGCAAGTACAACATGGTTCAGGAACTGGTACCGGGCGGAACATTCCTTCTGAACTGCTCCTGGACTCCGGAAGAACTGGAAAACCATCTGCCTGGACAGGTTAAGAGATACATTGCGGAAAACGATATCCAGTTCTATACCATCGACGGTATTAAGATTGGTAAGGAAATCGGACTTGGCGGACGTATCAACACCGTGCTTCAGTCCGCATTCTTCAAACTGGCAGCTATTATTCCGGAAGAAAGAGCCATTGAGCTGATGAAGGCTGCTGCAAAGGCAACCTACGGCAAGAAGGGCGACAAGATCGTACAGATGAACTACGATGCAATCGACGCCGGAGCAACCGGAGTTGTTAAGATTGACGTACCTGCAGGCTGGAAAGACGCTCAGGATGAGAGCTTTGCAAAAGTTGCAACCGGAGACAGAAAAGATGTTGTTGATTTCGTAAACGAGATTCAGATTCCGGTAAACGGACAGGAAGGTAATAAGATTCCCGTATCCGTTGTTAAGAAATACGAAAACGGACAGACTCCTTCCGGTTCCGCTGCATACGAGAAGCGCGGTATCGCTGTTGATGTTCCTGTATGGAATCCGGAAAACTGTATCCAGTGTAATATCTGCTCCTATGTATGTCCTCACGCAGTTATCCGTCCGGTAGCTCTGACAGAAGCAGAGGCTTCCAACGCTCCGGAAGGAATGCAGACACTTCCTATGACAGGAATGCCGGAGTACAAGTTCAGCATGACCATTTCCGCACTTGACTGTACCGGATGCGGCTCCTGTGCAAACGTATGTCCTGGCAAGAAGGGCGAGAAAGCGCTTACCATGCAGAACTGCGAAGCAAACGTTGGAGAGCAGGCATTCTTCGATTATGGTCTGACCACAGAGAAGAAAGTGGATGTAGTTGAGAAATTCAAAGAGAATACCGTAAAAGGTTCTCAGTTCAAACAGCCGTTGCTTGAGTTCTCCGGAGCCTGTGGCGGATGCGGCGAGACACCTTATGCAAAACTGATTACACAGCTGTTCGGTGACAGAATGTATATTGCAAATGCAACCGGATGTTCTTCTATCTGGGGTAACTCTTCACCGTCCACACCTTATACCGTAAATGAAAAAGGACATGGTCCCGCATGGTCCAATTCCTTATTCGAAGATGCTGCAGAGTTCGGCTATGGTATGCTGCTGGCTCAGAAGGCAATCAGAGAGAAACTGAAAACAAAAGTAGAAGCACTGGTAGCAGAAGGCAAGAATGCAGACGTTGCAGCAGCAGGAAAAGAGTGGCTTGACACTTACGGAATCGGCGCTGTAAACGGAACAGCTACAGATAAATTAGTTGCAGCTTTAGAAGCATGTGGATGCGACGCTTCCAAAGAAATCCTGGCTGAGAAAGATTTCCTGGCTAAGAAATCCCAGTGGATCTTCGGCGGTGACGGATGGGCATACGATATCGGATTCGGCGGCGTTGACCATGTTCTGGCAAGCGGACAGGATATCAACGTAATGGTATTCGATACGGAAGTTTACTCCAACACAGGCGGACAGTCCTCCAAGGCTACACCTACCGGAGCAATTGCACAGTTCGCAGCAGGCGGAAAAGAAGTGAAGAAGAAAGACCTTGCTTCCATCGCAATGAGCTACGGCTATGTATATGTTGCACAGATTGCCATGGGCGCTGACTACAATCAGTGTATCAAAGCTCTGGCAGAAGCAGAAGCATATCCGGGACCGTCTCTGATCATCGCTTACGCTCCATGTATCAACCATGGTATCAAGGTTGGTATGAGCAAGGCTCAGACCGAAGAAAAGAACGCTGTAGAAGCCGGTTACTGGCATAACTTCCGTTTCAATCCTGCATTGAAGGAAGAAGGAAAAGCAGCATTCTCCCTGGACAGCAAAGCACCTACCGGAGATTACAAGGCATTCCTGAACGGAGAAGTTCGTTACAATGCCCTTGCAAGATTCAATCCGGAAAGAGCAGAAGAACTGTTTGCCGTATCTGAGAAACATGCAAAAGAGCGTTATGAATATCTGAATAAATTAATCACTTTATACGGTGAGAAATAAGACGAAATCGTCTGTAAGAATACCCCTTTCACGTACTGGCGTGAAAGGGGTATTCTTTTCTTTATGGCCGATGATACGGACCGCCTGATTGGGCTTGCGCTGGAGCGGCAAACAGGCAGGTAGTCCGGTTTCTGAGAGGCGGATAAGGCAGCAGAAAACTTCAGAATAGAAATGAACGGAACATCAGAACTTTGCAAACAGTATAATCTGAAATAAGTTATTTTCACAGAAGCAGTCGATGGTACCTCCTGTTTTTTCGGAGAACGCCAGCACACTCTGCATACCCAGACCGTGATTTACGCCTTTTTCGCTTTTGGGAAGGCCGGTTTGGGTATCGAAGGTAAGGGCGTCATGGCACTCATTTTTTACCTGAATCAGCAGATGATCTTCCGTACAGTGGACTTTCATTTCTATGTACCGGTGTGCTTCCTCATAATCTTTCACACAGCTTATGGCATTTTCAAACAGGTTGGCAATCACCGCTGTAAATTCGTAATGGTTGACCGGAATTTTTTCCGGAACCATAAGATCCAGCGTTACTGTAATTCCGAATTTATCCGTCCACTTTATCATTTCAGAGATAATGGCGTTGACAATCAGGTTTTTGCAGTACTTTGTCACTTTGCTCTCGTCCATGACATCATTGATATGGGCCATGATTTTGTCAATTTCCTCGTATTCTCCCTGGCTCAGAAGCTGATGAATCAGCCTGGAATAGTGGCGCATGTCGTGGCGCAGGATTCTGAGTTTCTTTTCTGACTTTTCTACCATATAATACTGATTTTCCAGACCCCTGATATAAGTTTCGAACAGTACATTTTTATAGTAGATATCCTTTCTGTTGGAGTCACTCTCAATATATCTCAGCACCACCACATAAGATACGCACATGGTGAGCATCATGCACAGAATACCCGGAATGTTCTGGGGATTATCGTAAAGGGTATAAGGAAAAAAAGCAATACAGGAAAAGCTGCAGTAAAAGAGAGCAGGTATCAGGCACAGTTCCGGCCAGCCCTTGATATATTCGTTTTCATATTGTCTGAGCCATATGTTCCGGAGGCTTTTATACAGGATGTAAAGGATAACGAAATGGATTGCAAAATTGGCTGCCAGAGCAAGGACCATGCTGCGGGTATTAATCAGCATAATAGGGGCCAGGACACTGCCAATGATGGTGTAATTGGAAGCGCTCAGGCCTATAAAGAGAACTTTGCTGTTTCTTTTGCTGGATATAAAAATACCTGTGAGCTGTGTGATAAAGATTTGCAGGACAGTAACAAGGAAATAGCATGTATCACTGTTCGGAAATATGTTTAACTTGATTACATCGGTAAAACTCAGAAGCAGAAAAGAAGACAGGCATATCAGCCTGGTTACCCTTGCGGAATAGCGGTGGGTGATAAAGAGATAAATAAAACTCATTAAAAATAAATGGCTGATCATATAAGATATATTGTCAAAATAGTTCATGCTGTTACCTTACCTGTACTGTTCTGAGATAAACATAAGATATTGCCTCCTTACGCTTGCGGTATTCTTTTTGCTGACGGGAATCTGGGCGCCGTTATCCATGATGATACTGTTTCCTTCCAGTTTTTTTATATGGTTCAGGTTGACGAGAAAAGATTTGTGAACCTGAATGAAACTTTTTTCCGTAATCAGGTCTCTGATTTCATCGTCAAAGGACTTACGGATGAAAATACTGGTAATTACGGCTCCGTCTGTTAAGTGCACATTCAGCATACGGGAGGAATTCTCGATATATTCAATTTTGGAACAGGGGATGGATATCATGCCCGTTCTGGTTTTCACCAGATACAGAGGGCCCCGTCTGGTTTCCTGGTAAGAGCGGGCATAGTCCATGGCCTCAAAAAATTTATCTTCTGTTACCGGTTTCAACAGATATCTTACCGCATGTACGTCATATGCATCCAGTGCAAAATCATCGGAAGAAGTAATATAAATAATGGCGGCTTCGCTGCCGGAATGTTTGATTTGGTTGCCGATATCAATGCCGGTGGTTCCGGTCATGATGATGTCCAGGATATAAATGTCAGCCATCTTCTTTTCCTGTATTTTCTCAGACAGGTGAGCGGAATTTGTGAACTTCTCTATGGTAAATTCTGCCTGGGGGTAACGTTCCTTATATTTTCCCAGCAGGTGCTCAATCGCTGCCATGTCTTTCATGCTGTCGTCACAGATTGCAATTTTCATTTATTTTTCCTCAAAAAAATACTGCAAAAACAATTACATAACTGTATTTATTTTGCAGTATATGTTATGTTAAATTATAAGTATTATAATATAAGTATCTGGAAAATGCAAGGCCTGTTCCAGGAACGTGTCAGGGAACAGTAACCATATAACTGCCAAAAAGACAGAAAAATTCAAAAAATCAGTTCCCATATGGAAGGTTTTATGGTAAAATGTCCAGTGAAATTTTGAAGAATCCGAAGGAGTGGGGACATGATAAAGGTAGTAAAGTTTGGCGGAAGTTCCCTGGCAAGTGCCGGACAGTTTGCAAAGGTTGGGAAAATCATCCGGGAAGATGAGAGCCGCAGATATGTGGTGCCCAGTGCGCCTGGGAAACGCAACGCCAAAGATACGAAAGTAACAGATATGCTTTACCAGTGTTATGCGCTGGCAGAAGCAGAGGAGAATTTTACATCTCTGCTGAAAAAGATACAGGAACGGTACGATTCTATTATCAATGGGCTGAACCTGAATTTTTCTCTGAACCGGGAATTTGAAGTAATAGGGGAAAATTTCCGGAAAAAAGCGGGAGTGGATTATGCGGCTTCCCGCGGAGAATATTTAAATGGAATCATTATGGCCAATTATCTGGGCTTTGAATTTGTGGATGCGGCGGAAGTGATTGTGTTTGGAAATGACGGAGAATTTGATGCGGATAAAACCGGTAAAATTTTGTCCGAGCGGCTGAAAAGTTGCGAGTATGCGGTGATTCCCGGATTTTACGGTGCCAGAGAAGACGGAAGGGTGAAGACCTTTTCCAGAGGAGGTTCCGATATTACCGGTTCCATTGTGGCAAAAGCGGTACGGGCGGACCTCTATGAGAACTGGACGGATGTTTCGGGATTTCTCATTGCGGACCCCCGGATTATCAAAAATCCGGAGGTGATTAAAGTAATCACTTACCGGGAGCTGCGGGAACTGTCCTATATGGGAGCCACGGTCCTTCATGAGGATGCGGTATTTCCGGTGCGTAAAGAAGGAATTCCCATCAATATCCGCAATACCAACGCACCGGAAGATGAGGGAACACTGATTGTGGAGAGCACCTGCCGCCAGCCGGATTATACCATTACGGGAATTGCCGGAAAGAAAGGATTTGTGGCGGTCAATATTGATAAAGACATGATGAATGCGGAAGTGGGATTCGGCAGAAAGGTTCTCTCCGCTTTTGAAGAACATGGCATTTCCTTTGAGCATGTGCCTTCGGGGATAGATACCATGACGGTATTTGTCCATCAGGAGGAGTTTGAGGGAAAGGAACAGCAGGTACTGTCTGCCATTCATCGTCTTGCCCGGCCGGACAGCATAGATTTGGAGGGAAATCTGGCGCTGATTGCAGTGGTGGGCCGGGGAATGAAATCCACCAGAGGCACAGCAGGAAGAATTTTTTCCGCCCTCGCCCATGTGAATGTAAATGTGAAAATGATTGACCAGGGTTCCAGTGAGCTGAATATTATTATTGGTGTGCAGAACAGTGATTTTGAGGAGGCAATCCGGGCGATTTATAATATCTTTGTAGTGACTCAGATTTAGAATTGCAGCAGATACGGAAAGGTGTATGGAAAATGCAAGATTTTTTCATGTGCCTTTTTGTTGTTTGCCTTTTAGTTGCTGTCAGTGGCTGCCGGCATCCGGCCTCTCACCGAAGGTGACTTTAAATGGCCGGATGCCGTTACCGGAACACCCGTAGGGTGTGAACAGTAACGCATTTTTATCTTATAGGAAATACTGTGTCACTGTGAAGTACTAAAGTATATAGATTTCCTATAAGATAAAGCCCTCCGGGCGGGATGCACAGCTCGCGGAGATGA
The DNA here is from genome assembly GCA_036941025.1 of Lachnospiraceae bacterium JLR.KK002. NCBI lineage: Bacteria > Bacillati > Bacillota > Clostridia > Lachnospirales > Lachnospiraceae > Lachnospiraceae bacterium JLR.KK002. Next base: position 1,910,488 of record JAYMNP010000001.1, on the reverse strand, counting down.
AGTTTATTGCCAGGCAATCCGCTCGCGCGCGGAGAATGCGCCTGCGCATTCTTTTTTACAGCAGTTTCCTGGAAATGTCAAAATACGGAAGAAATTTTACGGAAGATATGGTAGAATATGCCTTGAGGAGGGACCCGGCAAAGCCGGGAGGAGACCTGAAGGCGAAAAAGCAGAAAACAGCAGGAATCAGAGAACTATGAATCAGACAGAGGGAAAGAGGATGATAGCGGAAATCATCCGTGAATTGAGCAGGGAAGGACGCATCAGGAAATCCCGGAGTTTTACACAGCATGGAAACACTTCGGTGTATGAGCACAGTGTCCGGGTGGCATATTATAGCCTGAAAGCAGCAGAATTTCTGCATTTAAACGGTCACAGAAAAGAACTGGTACGGGGCGCTCTGCTGCATGATTATTTTCTTTATGACTGGCATGAGAAAGACAGAAGCCACAGCCTTCACGGATTCCGTCATCCCTTTACGGCCCTCAGAAATGCCAGTGCAGATTACAGGCTTACCAGGCGGGAGCAGAACATCATTCTTCGCCATATGTTTCCGCTGGTTCCCATACCGCCCGCCTGTCCGGAAGGATGGATTGTGTGTATGGTGGACAAAGGCTGTTCTCTTTATGAAACGGTGCGCAGGCGGTGACAGACGCCGGATGTGAAAAATAAAAAGCAGAAGGAGTATGAGTTTATGAGCAGAATACGCAGATTTTCCATGGGAAATCCCATTAATACGGAAGCAGTGGTACGGAGTCTGCCAGAAGAGAAAGGAAAAATCCCCTATTTTAAGCATATGGAGGTTTCCGTAACAGATACACAGGAAGCCGCAGAGCAGAAGAGTTACCTGATGTATCCGCTGGAGGGGGAAACGCGGATTTACGGGCTGGGAGAGAATATCAGGGGGATTAATAAACGGGGCTGGATTTACGAGAGCAACTGTACGGACGATCCCCATCATACCGAAGGAAAACGCTCCCTGTACGGAGCCCACAATTTCTTTGTGGTGGATGGAGTGGAGACTTTCGGTGTATTTCTGGATTATCCGGGGAAGCTGACGCTGGACATGGGATATGAAAAGATGGATGAGATGCGTATCATGCCGGAAGAATGGAATCTGGATTTGTATATTCTGGAAGGGGACAGCATACCGGAAATTGTAAAAGGGTTCCGGCAGTTAATCGGGCGAAGCTATATTCCGCCCAGGTGGGCCTTTGGATTCGGGCAGAGCCGCTGGGGATATCAGAGTGCGGAAGATATCCGGGAAGTGGTACAGGGGTATCGGGAGCATGGAATTCCTCTGGACAGCGTATATCTGGATATTGATTATATGGAAGAATTTAAGGATTTTACGGTAAATCAGGAGCGGTTTCCGGATTTTCCGGAATTTGTGGAGGAAATGAAACAGCGGCATATCCATCTGGTGCCCATCATTGATGCAGGCGTGAAGATTGAAGAAGGGTACGAGGTATATGAGGAAGGCCTGGAACAGGGATATTTCTGTAAAGATGAGACGGGAAAAGCATTTACCGGGGCAGTATGGCCGGGCAAAGTACATTTTCCCGATGTGCTGAACCGGGAGGCCCGGCGCTGGTTTGGCGGGAAATACCGGTTCCTGCTGGAACAGGGCATAGAAGGGTTCTGGAACGATATGAATGAGCCGGCCATTTTCTATTCGGAGAAGAATCTGGATTATGTGATGGATAAAATCAAATCAACTGAGAGCCGGAATCCGGACATGTGGGAGATTTTTGCATTGAAAGACCTGGTCAACGGGCTGGCTAATAATCCGGAGGATTACAGGAGTTTTTACCATAATCTGAATGGAAGCAAAATCCGCCACGATAAGGTACACAATCTGTACGGATACGGTATGACAAGAGCAGCAGGGGAAGCCTTTGAAGAACTGGAGCCAGAGAAGCGGATTCTGATATTTTCCCGTTCTTCTTATATCGGAATGCACCGTTACGGAGGAATCTGGATGGGGGACAATCAGTCCTGGTGGTCCCATCTGCTGCTGAATCTGAAAATGCTGCCTTCTCTGAATATGTGCGGGTTCCTGTATACGGGGGCAGATTTGGGAGGATTCGGCGCAGATGTTACGGAAGATTTGCTGCTGCGCTGGCTGGCGCTGGGGATTTTCACCCCTCTGATGCGCAATCATTCAGCCCTGGGCACCAGAACTCAGGAATGCTACCGGTTTACCCGGACAGAAACCTTCCGCAATCTTATCGGAATCCGCTATGGCCTGATGCCTTATCTCTACAGCGAATATATGAAAGCGGCGCTGGAAGATGAAATGCTGTTTCAGCCTCTGGCTTTTGCATATCCGGAAGATGAACATGCAAAAGATGTGGAGGATCAGCTTCTGCTGGGAGAGAGCATTATGATTGCGCCGGTTTATACTCAGAATGCCGGCGGCAGATATGTATACCTGCCGGAGCCCATGAAGCTGGTACGGTTAAAGAGCATGGAGCAGATGGAGACAGAGGTGCTGGAACAGGGTCATTATTATATTGAGATTCCGCTGGATGAAGTCGTATTTTTTATCCGTCCGGAAAAAATCGTTCCTTATACAAAGGCCGGCCAGTACATGGAAGTTCCGGAGGGACAGGAGCTGAAACTTCTGCATTTCGTCACAGAAAGAGCCGTATATGAGCTGTATCAGGATGACGGTTACGGAAAGGACTATGAGAATCCTCTCCACAGAAAGAAACTGGTTGTGGAAACATCTGCAAGATAAGATATGAGGAATAGATATGGAAAATGGAATGTTTGATGATAATATAAGAATGGGCTCAATCCTTTACGATGCCAAAATCGGACTGTGGTATATTGAAATAGATGAGGGAAAACCGGGACGCATGTATGCGGACCGGGCCATGATGGAGCTGCTGGGGCTGGAGGAAATTCCAACTCCGGAGGAGTGTTACCGGCACTGGTATGAGCGGATTGAGAAATCTTCCCTGGGACTTGTGGAGGAGGCGGTGGGAACCATGGCCTCCGGACAGCATGGGGAAATCAGCTATCCCTGGTATCATCCCGTAAGAGGAAAGATGTATGTGCGCTGCGGCGGAATTCTTGACCGGGGGTATACCAGAGGCCAGCGGTTCCGGGGGTACCATCAGGATATTTCAGAAATGATTTCATTGCAGAAAGAAACGGAAAAGCTGCGCAGCTTTAATGAAACCATGCTTCTATCCCTGAAGGATCTGTATATTTCTGTTATGATACTGGAGCTGGACAGAAATGAAATCTACCCTGTCCATGTGGTGAATGAAGGGGAATCTGCTATTACGGAAAAATCTGTGTCCGGAAACAATTTTCAGGATAAGGTGCAGTTCTACCATCCGGAAGAGCAGATGCAGCTCAGGGAAGAAATCACCCTGGACTACCTGAAATTTCAGATGGAGAGCGGAAAAGACAAATTTATCCGGGAGTATCGGAGGAATATTAACGGAGAATACCATTGGGTGAGTATTACCTGCTATTTTATGCCAAGATTTTCCAGTAACCGAAAGGTTCTGATTGCGGTACAGGATATTGACGAACAGAAAAGGCAGGAAAAGGCATATCAGGAATATCTGAAAAACCGTTACGAAGGCAATATGGAAATTCTGAGGATGTCACTGAAAAATACAAATATTCTGGAATATTTTTATTATCCCAAAGAAAATAAAGTTGTTCTGCCGGGAAAAACAGCCCGCTACTACGGGTGTGCGGAAGAATTTTCAGATGTAAAGCATGATTTTGCAGAGGCGCTGGTGGATGAGGAGTATCATGATTTGTTCTGCCGGGTGCATGAATATATCAGAGACGGCGGGAAAACCGATTATTTTTATTACAGTTCCTGTCAGGGAAAGTTCTGGTGTAAATGCAGTATTTCCAGCGTGAATTTTGACGAAGAAGGGAATACTGTCTTTGCAGTGGGAATTATTGAAGACCTGACGCAGCAGCGGAAAATGGAGAGGGAAAATGAGCGGTATCAGTCCATTTATAAATTTACCGTGGACACGGAATATGACGGAATCGGTATTATTGATGTGAAAAACGGCCATACGGATGTGAAGGTGGCGGAACACATCAATCCCAAAGAGCCCATTAAACAGGGGGTATTTTCGGAAATTAAATCACGGTTTATCGACATTTTCATGTGTACAGAAGACAGGAAACGCTATCATGAAGCCACCATTACCCTGGAGACCATTCTGGAGGAGCTGGACCGGACGGAAGAAGGGGTGCGTTACTATTTCCAGGGCCGGGAAGAAAAAGGAAAAAATCACAAAGAATGTACTATACGTTACTTTGATGAGGAACATACGAAGCTGTTTGCCTGTGTCCGGGACATTGAGCAGCAGGTTCTGATGGAAGAGGAGAGTAAACGGGCACTGCAGCAGGCATTTGAGACAGCGGAACAGGCCAACCGGGCAAAGAGTGAGTTTCTGAGCAGGATGAGCCATGATATACGTACTCCCATGAACGCCATCGTGGGAATGACAGCCATTGCGGAAGCCAATATGGAAGACCCGGAAAGACTTCGGGACTGCCTGAATAAAATTACCATTGCCAGCAACCATCTCACCAGTCTGGTCAATGAGGTGCTGGACATGAGCCGGATTGAGAGCGGCAAGATGAATCTGGTAATTGAAGATTTCGATTTGAAAGAGCTGATTGACGAGGCGGCTGCCATTTTCCAGACAAAGGTGGAAGAAAAGCAGCAGCATTTTGAACTGGCCATGAACATTGAGCACCGGAAAGTAATGGGAGATTATCTGAGTCTGCAGAAGGTGTTCCACAATATTCTGGGCAATGCGGTGAAATATACTCAGAAAGAAGGCCATGTGGCTTTTCGGATAGAGGAACTTCCCTCCCTGCACCAGAATTACGGATATTACCGTTTTACCATCGAAGACGACGGATACGGCATGTCCAAAGAGTTTCAGAAAAATCTGTTTGAACCTTTTGAGCGTTCCGGAGATCCCCGTGTGGAGAGCCTGGAGGGCACGGGACTGGGCATGACCATTGCCTGGAATCTGGTGCAGCTGATGCAGGGAGATATTCAGGTGGAAAGCGAACTGAACAAAGGCTCAAAATTTATTATTACCCTGTTTCTTCCGCTGCAGGATGAGGCACAGGACAGTACGGATGATGTTCCGGAATCCGGAAAAGAAGAAACGGTTTCTTTCCCCGGAAAGCGTGTGCTGCTGGTGGAAGATAATGAGCTGAATATTGAAATTGCCATGGAAATTCTCCGGATGTTTGAACTGGAAGTAATTCTTGCATACAACGGGAAAGAAGCGGTAGATTTGTACCGGGAGCAGGAAGCGGGATATTTTGACATTGTATTTATGGATATTCAGATGCCGGTGATGGACGGATATACTGCGGCGAAGGAAATCCGCAGCAGCGGCCGGAAGGATTCGGAAAAGATTCCCATTGTGGCCATGACTGCCAATGCCTTTTCCGAGGATGTGCAGAAAGCCATACATACAGGGATGAATGACCATGTGGCCAAACCCATTGATATCCGGCTTTTTGTGAAAGTACTGACAAAATGGCTGGCGTAAGGGATAAGGAGTTTAGGAATAATGGCAGAAATAAAATGGGATAAGCTGGACAATACCGCCCATCTGTTTCCTGTGATTGCAGGAGAGAGTATGAGCAATGTGTACCGGATTTCTGTTACTTTAAAAGAAGATATAAGGCAGGAGATATTACAGGAAGCCCTGGAACGGGTGCTGCCCTGGTTTGACGTATTCCGGGTACGCATACGTTATGGGGTATTCTGGTATTATTTTGAGACAAACCAGAAACCGGCTCCGGACGTGAAAGAAGAATACCGTTACCCCTGCCAGTTTATTTCCCCCAACCGGAACCGGAATTACATGTTCCGGGTCAACTATTACAAAAACAGGATTAATCTGGAAGTATTTCATGTGCTGACAGATGGAATGGGGGGAATCACGTTTCTGAAAGAACTGACTTACCAGTATCTCCGTCTTGTCCATCCGGAGCTTCAGGAAAAAATGGGGGACGGCCTGTGCAGCGACACATCCCTGAACCGGGAGGACAGTTATCTGAAAAATTACAAAAAAAGCCACAGAAAGGGCTACAAGACAGAGCGGGCCTATCTGGTGAAAGGGGAAAAATTAAAACCCCTGCAGCTTGGAGTTATGCACGGATACATGCCCATTCAGGCGCTGAAAAAGGTGTGCAACGGATACGGGGTATCCATCAATGAATATCTGGTGGCTTCCTTTCTGTGGAGTATTTATCAGGAATGCCTGCATGGAATGCCTTCCGGGCGGCCGGTCAGCTCCTGTGTTCCGGTGAATCTGCGGCCTTATTTTGATTCCATTACCATGAAGAATTTTTTTGTGATTGTATCGGCTGTGTTTCGGCCGGAAAAAGAAAGCTATACCTTTGAGGAAGTGGTGCAGATTGTGGCGGAGAGCCTGCGCGGCCAGATTAACCGGGAACATCTGGAAAATCTCTTTGCCTACAATGTGTCCAATGAGAAGAATTTTATTCTGCGGGCCGTGCCTTTGTTCATTAAAAATATTGCCATACGTTATGTGTATCACAGCAGCGCTCTTGCCAATACCACAACAGTGACCAATATCGGAAATATTCAGGTGCGGGAGGAATACCAGGACTATATTGACGGGTTTCGGGCTTTTCTGTCCATGTCCAAGGGGCAGAATATCAAGGGAACCATCTGTTCTTACCGGGATACGCTGGTATTTACCATCAGCAGCAATCTGGCGGATGTGTCGGTGCAGCGGGGATTTTTCCGGCGCCTTTCTCAGGATGGAATACCGGTAAGAATTGAGACGAATGGAGTATATGACGAATGAGAGAATGTAAAAAATGCAGGGTGGAAATTCTGGATGATACCAGAGTCTGCCCCCTGTGCAGCAGTGTGCTGGAAATATCCGGGGAGCCGGGAACCTGTACCGGTTATCCGGATGTAAAATCCACAGTGCGGAAACTGAATTTTATTGTGCGGCTGTACAGTTTTCTGGCTATTATTGCGGAAGTGACGCTGATTATTGTTAATTATCTGAATTTTCACGGCGTCTGGTGGTCGGCAGTCAGCGGCATCTGTATTTTGTATTTTTATATTACCCTGAAATATTCTCTGCAGAAAAATAAAGGGTATCAGACCGTTATTGTGGTTCAGGTGATCGGCGCCGTACTTCTTGTAATTGCGGCGGACTATATTGTAGGCTACCGGGGATGGTCGGTCAATTACGCATTGCCGGGGGCCGTGCTTCTTCTGGATGTTACCATTGCCAGCCTGATGATTGTAAATGCTTCCAACTGGCAGAGTTATCTGCTGATGCAGATTTTTACAGCGCTGATTTCCATTGTCTGTACTGTGCTGTGGTGGCTGGGAATCATCACAAGGCCCATGTTTTCCCTGACAGCTCTGGCGGTATCCCTGTGTATGCTGCTGGGTACGCTGATTTTCGGAGATCGTCGGGCAAAGGCGGAATTAAAAAGAAGGTTTCATGTGTAAGGGAAAGCAGAGGAGGAATTATGAGAGAGGTCAGTGTCAGAGGAAAAGTTATTCGTGATATGATTGCCCATGTGGCCAATGACAATCTGATTGGAAGAAAATTAAAGACGGGGGAATTGCGCAAAAAGCTGGTGGAGCCCAAATGGCATTGTCCGGACTGTTTTTATCTGGAAGAAATCGGGCTGCCGAACTTTCAGATGGAATATCTGATCAGTAAGGAATCACCAAGACAGGATTATGTGATATTGCAGCTTCACGGAGGCGGATATATCGGAGCCATGCGTAACGCCTACCGTTCTTTTGCGGGACTGTACTGTGAAGTCAGCAGAGGTATGAGCGTACTCACCATTGATTATCGGGTGGCGCCGGAGGACCCCTATCCGGCAGCACTGCAGGATGCAGTGGAGGCCTGGGACTGGCTGAAACAGGCAGGATGGCACAGCAGGCAGATTTTTGTGGCCGGAGATTCGGCGGGAGGAGGTCTGGCCCTGGCCCTCTGCATGTACCTGAAAGACCACAACAGACGGCTGCCGGGAGGCCTGGTTCTCATGTCTCCCTGGGCAGATCTGACCGCCAGCGGCCCGTCTTATGAGGATAATTATGAACGTGACCCCCTGTTTGGAAAGACCAGGGACAGCCTGATTTATAACCGGGATTATGTGGGATGGCACGACCCCAGAGATCCTTATATCTCTCCCATGTTCGGAGAATACTGGGGGTTTCCGCCCATGCTGATTCAGGCAGGCTCCATGGAAATGCTGCTCAGTGATTCTGTTGTGGTGGCTTATAAAGCGAAACAGCAGGGAGCAAAAGTCCGCCTGAGCATATACGAAGGCATGTTTCATGTGTTCCAGATGGGCATGATGATGATGCCGGAATCTGTAGAGGCCTGGCGGGAAATCGGCAGATATTTTGAAGTGGTGGCGGGAACAGGAGAATCGCGCCGGAAAATGTAATGCGAGTTTACGCTTTGGCGAGCTGTGCATCTTAGTTTTTCTTCTACAGGAAAGACACTTTCTCGCTTTAGCGTGACAAGGTCTTTCCTGTAGAAGAACAAATAAACCCCTTCTGCATAGAGTAATAGAAATGCAGCAATGGAGTTTTTATGATTCATATATTAATGCAGGTACTTTACGGTACCGGATTCACATTTCTGATGACTTCGCTGGGAGCGTCCCTGGTGTTTTTCTTTCGCGGGACCATTGGTGAAAAGCTGAACCGCGCTTTCCTGGGATTTGCCTCCGGCGTTATGATAGCAGCCTCTGTATGGTCTCTGCTGATTCCGTCCATGGAACAGAGCAGTGAACTGGGAATGCCTGTCTGGCTGCCTCCGGCAGCAGGGTTTGCCCTGGGAGGCTGCTTTCTGTATCTGGTGGATAAGACATTGCCCTGGTTCCATGGAGACAGCAGGGAATGCAGTTCCCTTCTCTCCAAAGACTGTCGTGCAGCCTGCTGCCTGGCAGAAGAAGGAGGGTATGAGAAAGGGCAGAAGAAGAAAGACGGGACGAAACTGCTGGTACTGGCAGTCACAATGCATAACATTCCGGAGGGCATGGCGGTGGGCCTGGCCTTTGTCCTGGCGGGACAGCATCCCCAGGATCCGGTGTATCTGGCTTCTGCCATGGGTCTTGCCATGGGAATCGGAATTCAGAACTTTCCGGAAGGAGCCGCTATTTCCCTGCCGGTCCGGCAGTCCGGTGCGGGAGCTTTTAAAGCATTTTTCACGGGCTGCCTGTCCGGGCTTGTGGAGCCTCTGGCGGGAATTCTTGTATTTCTCACAGCGGCGGCGGTGGTTCCGCTGATGCCCTGGCTTCTTGCTTTTGCAGCAGGCGCCATGATTTATGTGGTGGCGGATGAAATGATACCTCAGGCGCAGCCTGACGAGTCATCCAATGTGGGAACCATCGGTGTTATGGCTGGTTTTCTGATTATGATGGTGATGGATGTGGCGCTGGGATAGCAGGAAATCACAGCAGGTGCGGAATCGGAAGGTAGCAGGGAAGTCCCTGCTCAAAAGCAATTTCCGCCTCTCCCTGAATCAGGGGCTTCAAATAGGAAATCATCTTGTCTGTTACATCATTTCCCTGCGTATTGATAAAGTCTGCAGGAACTGATTTTACCTGGTTGGCAATCTCAGATACCGGAGCATCGCCGCAGACAGCCTCATAGGGCTCGTCGCCGGTGCGCCGGAGGATTACCATCCGGCCGGTTTTTCCTTCAGCAGCCAGAGAAACGCCGTAAACGCCCTGCCGGAACGATTCGTCCAAATCTGTCCGGGAAGCGGCCAGAGAACTGCAGCGCTGAAGGATATTGAATTCAATGGAGCGTACTTTTACGTCCAGGCGCTCCTCCACCAGATATTCCAGTGTTTTGCCGGCTCCGCTCAGGCGGCTGTGGCCAAAGTTATCGGCAGTTTCTCCGGAGGCACTGATATATGTCCCATTTTTGTCACGGATTCCCTCTGAGACAGCCACAATCACATTGTCGTATTCCTGAAGAAGGCTTCTCACATCATCCAGAAAGTTTTCCGTATCAAAGGGCTGCTCCGGCAGATAAATCAGGTGAGGGGCGGCGCAGTATTCATTTCGGGCAAGAGCTGCGGCGGCAGTCAGCCATCCGGCGTCACGTCCCATAATCTCCACAATGGTAACGCTTTTCATATTATAAATGGAAATATCGTGGAAAATTTCCAGCATGGAAGAAGCCACGTATTTGGCGGCCGAGCCAAAACCAGGGGTATGATCTGTCACGCATAAATCATTGTCAATAGTTTTGGGAATACCGATAATACGGACAGGGCTCTTTATGGCAGCGGCGTAAGCGGACAGTTTGGCCACGGTGTCCATGGAATCGTTACCGCCGATATAGAAAAAGGCTGCGATTTCAAGTTCCCGGAATACCCTGAAAATAAATTCATAAGTGTCCTGGCCATCCTCCGGTTCCGGGAGTTTGTAGCGGCAGGAGCCCAGGTACATGGCCGGGCTTACCATCAGGCGGCGTATATGTTCCTGTTCCCTGAAATCGTCGGTAAGGTCCAGAAAACGTTTTTCCAGAATTCCGGTAATCCCATTGAGGGCGCCGTAGATATGCTCATAATCAGGGTGCTCCAGGATACCCTGAATAACGCCTGCAAGGCTTGCATTGATAGCGGCTGTGGGGCCTCCGGACTGGGCAACAATACAATTTTTCATGTGAATTCTCCTTTTCATATACTGGTAACAGGCAATTGCCTGCGCATACCAGTTAAATTTTATTATATTTTGGAGAAAAAGGCAAACAAATATGATATGGATTTTACCAAAAATATCGGAACATATGCTTTTTGGGAAATTTGACTTTTTATGGAAAATAAACTATACTGATTGAAATGTTTCTGAACAGAGATTAATATGAAAATAAATGACAGGACAAAAGTTCCGGCGGGGAAAGACAGGAGAGGTACGTGAAATGAAGATAATAAAAAAGGTGTGGGGAGATTCCTGTTTTGACCGTTATTCTTTCGGAATTCTGATTGCAATAGAACTTCTGATGTCCTTTACGTTTCTGGGATATCTGCATATACCGCCTATTTCTGTCACGGTGGCATACCTTCCCATTCTGGTGGCGGGATGTGTGTTTGGTCCCGTGCAGTCTGTAATCATGGGGGCTGTTTTTGGAGCTGCCAGTATGTATAAAGCGTCTGCTTCTTACGTTATGCCGGCAGACGCAGTCTTTTCTCCTTTTTTAAGTGCTTCTCCGGTCGGCAGTCTTTTGCTGAGCGTGGGAACAAGAGCGCTGTTTGGCCTTGTCATCGGGCTTGCATTTCAGTTTGTGAAAAAAAGAAAATACGGTCGTCTGTGGATTGGCGTGATTTCTGCAATTGCGCCTAAGATACATTCCCTTTTTGTTTATACAGCCATGGGACTTTTATTTCCGGAACTTGGGTATCATTACAGCAGAGCCTTTCAATATGACTGGGACGATGGAGTTTTTGCAGCGGTCTGTGTAATTACGGTGGAATTATTGTGGGCTGCTTATCAGAAAGATACGGTGCAGAATATCAGGCAGTGCATAGATCAGTCAGGGAATAATCCCTATGCTTCCGGAAAAATGAATGTATTTTTTATGGGATTTGAATGTTTTCTGCTGGGTATGGCTGTTTCTGCGGCGGCCTATTTTTCCCAGAGAGAATCTTATATGCTGGAGCGGCACGGGGTGAAGGTATCGGATTTGATTTCTTCTGATTTGTTCCATCTGCAGATGCAGTTTCTGATTGCTTCCCTGGCGCTGAATATAATCTCCGTTATTTTGCTGATTTCCATTTACAAATATATGTCTTACAAAGAATACCGGGGAGAAATGGATGGGCTCACCGGCGTAATGGGAAGAAGAATGTTTCTCTACCACTGTGAAAAGGTTCAGAAAGCCAGTGGTACCGACGGGAAAAAAGCAGGATGGTTTCTGTTTGTGGATGTGGATTACTTTAAGGAAATCAATGATACGTTCGGCCATTCTGCGGGAGACAGGGTTCTGAAGGAAATTGCGGGGCGGCTGCACAGTACCTTTGTAGATGGCGGTACGGTTGGGAGAATCGGCGGAGATGAATTTGCTGTTATCATCGAAAATGCCATGTCCTGCCAGGAGCTGAACCGGCGGCTGGAACAGTTTCTGGCGGTGATTTCCGGGATACTGCCTGGAAAAAAGGTGAGCTGCAGCATAGGTGCGTATCAGTTTGCGTTTCCGCAGAATGTGGCGCATATACTGGCAGAAACCGATAGTATGCTGTATCGGGCCAAGGAAAATGGCCGGGCCTGTTATGTGATGAAAACATGCGGGTCCGGGGAATCACGGGATGGAGCGGAATGATAAAATTTTACAGAATCAGATAGTTTGCCGAAGCGGCGAATTTAAAACCGGGGGATGGAAATCATAATCCTGTCACCTGGTTTTATTTTGTTTAAATATAATAAGACAGGAGAAAAATACACATTTTAAATGCCAAAAAAATGTGAAATATTACATAATAAAATTGACAATGTGATAAAATCACAATATAATAAATCTAATCTGATTAGAAAGCAGGTGTTTATATGTTGATAGGATTTTCTGTAAGCAATTACAGATCATTTTTTGATACACAGACTATTTCACTGCTGGCAGGCAGAGTCACCAGGCACAAAGAGCATGTAATGATGAACAGTAATAAAAAAATTTTAAAGAGTGCTCTGATTTATGGTGCAAATGCCAGCGGAAAAAGCAATTTGATAAAAGCGGCACATTTTTCCAGAAAAATAATTTTGAACGGGCTGGATAAAGTGGATTTGACGAAAAAGCATTTCCGGGTAGAAAAAGAAACATACCGCCAGCCCGGAGTGTTTGAATACAGAATCCTGGTAAATGAAAAAGAGTATTCTTATGGACTGGCGGTTTCTTACGAGAATGAAGAAATTATATCGGAATGGCTTGTAAGAATAGAAGGAAGCGGGAAAGAAATATGTCTTTATAATCGTGAAACAGACGAAGATGGCAGGAGCCATGTCGGTACGGAGATTGTCCAGAAACGTGCAGAAGAAAATGTTCGCCTGAGGATTTATCTGGAGGATTTTGGATGGAATATTTCCGAAGCGTTCAGGAAAAAGACAATTCTGAGCGATATAGCTGAACGGGGAAATGAACAGAACGGCATATTTGCAGAAATTGCAGACGTGCATAAATGGTTCAGGCACATGATAATTCTGTTCCCCGGAACGAAGTACGGGGGTCTGAATGATGTTATTTCAGATGAAGATACGAAAGAGGTTTTTGCAGATTTGCTGTCATATTTTGATACTGGAATAGAGTCAGTGGAAGGTCAGCAGATGGAAATGGATTTTGATAAGGTACTGGAAAATCTGCCTGAAGAAAAAGTGGAGAAGATTAAAGAAGACATATTCGGTAAAGTGAATAAACATCCTGTGATGTTCAATATAAATCAGAAGATGTATGTGCTGCATAAAGATGAAAATGGAAATGTGATTTATAATAAAATGCTTTTAAATCATGGAAATATGGAGGATTTGTTTGAATATGCAGACGAGTCGGACGGGACAAAGCGTTTATTTGATCTGATTCCTCTGTTTTATGAAGGCGGTGATGACTGTGTGATTTTAATTGATGAGATAGACCGAAGTCTTCATACAAATATAACCAGGCGGTTTCTGGAATTGTTTTATGCGCTGACGGACAGTGAGAAAAAGCAGATGATAGCAACTACCCATGATACGAATCTGCTGGATTTGGATTTACTGCGGCAGGATGAAATCTGGTTTGTGGAAAGACAGGAAGACCACGGCTCCAGTATTTATTCCCTGAATAAGTTCCGGGCAAGATTTGATAAAAAAATTGACCGGGAATATTTACTGGGAAGATATGGCGCGATTCCCGTTTTTCATAAAGAATTTTCAGATCAGGAGGAAAGATATGTATAATAAATACAGGCTGTCCTCCGGTGCTTTTGAACGTGAGAAGGAAGAAGAAAAAGTTGATGTGGAAAAAGAATATGGTGATAAACTGGAAATTATAAAAGAAAATCCCAAAGTATCCTTAAATCATACATTTGTGAGCAAAGAAGTTTCAGAAAAAGCCTGTCATGGAAAAAGCGGGATTAATTTCAAAAAGAATTATATGCCATTTGTAGATAAAGCTATTCAAAGAGCAAAGAGAATGCCGGGTGACGAAGCAGAACTGGTTGACAGGATTGGCTGTAATATCTGGAAACTGCTGGAAGAGATGAGGAAAAGCTGAATTTTGTCATATACTGGCAGGAAAATTATGGTATAATATCGACAGATATTATACCGCCCGAATGGGCAAGGGTACCATACCATATCACGGGGTGATTATGGTATAATATGCACTGAGGAGGGACCCATCGTTTGCCTTGAGATGGGAGGAGACCTGAGTGCGAAAAGAAACAAAACAAAACGCAGAACGGAGGACAGCTATGAAATTTTCAGAAATGCCATATCAGAGACTGAACCGGGAAGAAACAGAAGCCGCCATGCAGGAACTGACACGCCGTCAGAAAGAGGCGTCCGGCGGTGAAGAACAGTTTGAAATCCACAGAGAGTACTACAAACTGGCTGACCATATCAAAACCTGCAGGATTCTGGCTATGATACGCCATGACATCAACACTGCCGACGAATATTATGAGAAAGAACAGGAATTCTATGACGAAGTGCAGCCTGTGCTGGACAATCTGGACAACGAATACCACAAAGTATTGTTTGAGTCCCCGCACCGGACGTATCTGGAAGAAAAAATCGGGCCGGTGGCTTTCAAAAACATGGAACTGGATTTTAAGTCCATGGACGAAAAGCTGATTTCCCTGATGCAGCAGGAAAATGCTCTGGTCAGCAGATACTCCAAACTGATTGCCTCAGCGGAAATCCCTTTTCGCGGGGAAATCTGCAATCTGTCACGGATGGGCAAATTCATGTCAGATACGGACCGGGACACCAGAAGGCAGGCCTGGAAGGCAGTCAGCAACTATTTTATGAGCGTAACCGGGGAAATCGACAGTATTTATGATGAAATGGTAAAGAACCGTACGGAGCAGGCCCGGCAGATGGGCTGTGAGAATTTTATTCCGCTGGGGTACTGCCGAATGCACCGGAACAGTTATGGGCAGGCGGAAGTGGAACATTTCCGCAGGCAGGTGAAGGAATATATTGTGCCTCTTGCAACGAAAATCCATGAAAACAGGCGGAAACGGCTGGGCGTGGAGCAGCTTTCCTATATTGATAACAATATGTATTTTGCAGAAGGAAATCCGGAACCGAAAGGTACTCCGGAGGAGATTTTGGCCAAAGGGCAGGAAATGTACCGGGAACTCTCTCCTGAGACGAAAGAATTTTTTGATTTCATGATGGAAAATGAACTGCTGGATGTGCTGGGCAGGAAAAATAAAGTGCAGGGCGGTTATATGGATTACCTTCCGGAATTTGAATCTCCCTTTATTTTTGCCAATTTCAACGGAACCAGCGGCGATGTGGATGTGATTACCCATGAATGCGGACATGCTTTTCAGGGGTATCTGGTGCGGAAAGAAGAGATTCGTGAACATCTGGATATTACCATGGAGACAGCGGAAATCCATTCCATGGCCATGGAATATTTTACGGAACAGTGGATGGAACAGTTTTTCGGCAGCCGGGCAGAGGATTACCGTCTGATGCACCTGGAGGACGGAATATGCTTTGTGCCTTATGGCTGTATGGTGGACGAGTTCCAGCATATTATCTATGAACATCCGGAACTGACGCCGGAAGAACGGAAACAGGTGTGGAAGAAGCTGGAGCAGGAATACCGTCCCCATATGAATTACGAGGATGATTCCTTCTTCGGAAAAGGAGGCTGGTGGCAGCGGCAGGGCCATATTTTCCAGATGCCCTTTTATTACATTGATTACTGTCTGTCTACCGTATGCGCCCTCCAGTATAAAATGAAAATGGACTTGAATTATAAAGAAGCCTGGGAGAGTTATCTGGCTTTATGCAGAATGTCGGCCCGGAAGTTCTACGTGCCCATGCTGGAAGAAGTCGGACTGAAAAATCCCTTTGCGGACGGATGTATCCGGGAGTTGACGGAGCATTTTGAAAAAATCATACTGTAACAGGAAACAGGAATGGGAAGAACGAAAAAGGACATGATAAGCAGGGAGGCATGTATGGACAAAATAGCGGAATATTTTTCCACAAACGGAGCAGAATACCTGCAGCTTCTGCGGGAGCATATGGAAATCAGCGGGAGTGTGGTACTGCTGGCCATGATTCTGGCGATTCCTATGGGAATTCTCTGCTCTCATTTTACAAAACTGCAGCTTTTTCTGGAACGCTTTTTCGGAGTTCTGCGGATTATACCCGGCCTTGCGGTGCTGCTGCTTTGCATTCCTGTGATGGGAACCGGGGTAAAACCTGCGGTGACGGCACTGACTATCCTGGCAATTCCTCCCATTCTGATGAATACCGTGCAGGGATTTCAATCCCTGCCGAAGGAAATTCTGGAGGCGGCGGAAGCCATGGGGATGAGCCGCCGGAGGTGCTTTTTCCAGGTCAGGCTGCCTCTGGCTTTTCCCATTATGTATGCCGGAATCCGGACAGCAGCCGTGGAAGTGATTGCAAGCGCCACGCTGGCCTCCTATATCGGAGCCGGAGGGCTGGGAGATATTATTTTTACAGGACTGGGGCTGATGCGGATGGATCTGTTGTATATCGGAGGAGTGTCCGTGGCAGTTTTATCCCTGCTTACAGGTTATGTGCTGGACCGGATTTACCGATATCAGACAAGATATCTCTGCAACTGAACCTTTACAACAGGAGGAAACGAATGAAGAAGATGATGAAAAGAGCAGGTACATTGCTGCTGGCAGGTGTTTTGGGAATGGGAGTTCTGGCCGGATGCGGTTCTTCCGGAGATTCCGATAAACTGATTCGCATTGCATCCAAAGACCTGACTGAAAATGAAATTGTAACGGAAATCTATGCGCTGGCGTTAGAGGACGCAGGATATAAAGTAGAGCGGAAATTCAATATCTCATCATCTGTGATACACACCACCATTACCAGTGATGAAATTGATGTATATCCGGAATACACAGGAACGGGTCTGCTGACGGTTCTCGGCATGGAGCCTCTCACCGATGAGCAGGAAGTGTATGACACGGTAAAAGAGGCCTATGACAGACAGTATCAGCTCACCTGGCTGGATTATTCCGCAGCAAATGACGGACAGGGCCTTGCCATCCGCACGGAAACGGCTGAAAAATACGGAATATCCACCATTTCCGATTTACAGCAACATGCAGGAGAACTGCGGTTTGCTTCTCAGGGAGAGTTTGACGAGCGTTCGGACGGAATTCCGGCGCTGGAAGCAGTGTACGGACCCTTTGAATGGAAATCCAGCAATATCTACAGCAATGCTCTGAAATATCAGGTTCTGGAAAATGATGAGGCAGATGTGGCTCCCGTATATACCACAGAGGGCAGGCTGGTGGAAGAGCAGTTTACATTGCTTGAGGATGATAAGCACGTGTGGCCCCCTTATAACCTTGCTCCGGTTATCCGGAACGATGTACTGGAGGAACATCCGGATATTGCTGATATTCTCAATAAAATCAGCGCAGAATTTACCACAGAGAATATTACCGGGTTAAATGCAAAAGTTGAAATCGACAAAGAGGAATACACAGATGTTGCAAAAGAATTCTACGAAAGTATCAAAAAGTAGAGGCGGGAAAATCGCAGTAGAACTGATACATGTGGAAAAACGGTTTCCGGGCATGACCTGTCCGGCGCTGGATGACGTCAGCATCCGAATCCAGGAAGGGGAATTTGTGACGGTGCTTGGCTCCTCCGGGTGCGGCAAGACCACGCTGATTAAAATGCTCAATCGGCTCTGTGAGCCGGACAGAGGGGAAATTCTACTGTTTGGCGAACCTGTCCGGGAGCAGAATCCTGTGATATTGCGCAGAAATATCGGTTATGTGATTCAGCAGATTGGCCTGTTCCCCCATATGACCGTAAAAGAAAATATATCTACCATTCCGAAAATTCTGAAATGGGACAAAAAGAAAACACAGCAGAAGGTGGATGAAATGCTGCGGCTGGTAGCGCTGGAGCCGGAAGAATACCGAAACCGGTATCCGGCCCAGCTGTCCGGCGGACAGCAGCAGAGAGTGGGAATTGCACGGGCGCTGATTGCAGACCCGCCCCTTATGCTGCTGGACGAGCCTTTCGGGGCCATTGACGCCATCAATCGGGAAGTACTCCAGACAGAGCTTAAAAAGATTCAGGAACAGTCCGGGAGAACATATCTCTTTGTAACCCATGATATCCGGGAAGCCTGGAAGCTGGGCACAAAGGTGCTTGTGATGAATCAGGGGAAAATTCTGCAGTTTGATTCCCCGGAGGAGATTCAGGCCCATCCGGCGGATGAATTTGTAACAGAACTTTTGCGGACGGCAGATATGGGGAAAGGTGAGGAAGTATGATACGGTATTTTGCAGAACACTGGGAGCTGTTTGGGACAGCATTTGCGGAACATCTGTACCTGGTGTTTGTGACTCTGTTTTTTTCCCTGTTGCTGGCCGCGCTCATTTCCGGTCTGATTTTAAGGAAAAAATGGCTTTCCAACGGGGTGGTGCAGATATTCAGCGCTGTTTATTCCATTCCCAGTCTGGCATTGTTTGCCATTCTGATTCCCATATTCGGACTGGGTAATCAGACGGCTGTTATCGTGCTGGTGATATATAACCAGTATCTGCTGATACGGAATATTCTGGCAGGAATCTGGAATATTGACGCCACAATACTGGAAGCAGGAATCGGAATGGGAATGAGCCGGTGGCAGTTAGCCCGTACCATTCAGATTCCGCTGGCCATGCCTTCCATTCTGGCGGGAATCCGCCTTGCAATTATATCCACTACGGGAATCGCCACAATTGCCGCCACGATCAATGCGGGTGGTCTCGGTACCGTATTATTCTCCGGACTGCGTACCATGAACGTGTATAAAATTGTATGGGGAACGATTTTAAGCATGGTAATAGCCCTTGGGGCAGATGTGAGTCTGAAAAAACTGGAAGAACTGTGGAGACGGAAAGGAGAAGCAGGACGTAAGCTGTGAACTTACAGTCCTGCCATAATCATAATTGCAAGCTGATCCCTGCGCACGGCGTCTTCTGTTCCCTTTACCGCAGAAGCACTGGCGTCGAGCTCCATGTTACAGGAGGCGGAACGCATAAGTTTCTCACGAAATGCTTCTTCTTCCTGTTTTGCTTTCTCAGCCCTCTGTTCGGCCTTTGCCTGCATCTGCAGCTTCATGGCATTTTCCATGGAATCCAGCATACGTGTCATTTGATATATCATGAACAGAACCTCCCTTTACGAAAAATCATGTCATAAATTTTCTCTGTAATACTTTTATCGGAAACTTTCGTGAATTCTTAATGTTCCAGCTTGACAATCCGGGATGAGGAAAATTATAATAGTACTGTTCATTATGGGAGATTATGTAAATTTATAAGAAATATGGATGATAAAACAGAAGAAAGGTGTGTTATATGAGAAGAACGAAACAGATAACAGGTATGGTATTATCCCTTATGCTGCTCACCGGGCTGTTCTGGCCAATCAGGGCTCATGCGGCAGGAACGGTGACAATTTCCGTGTCCTCCTCCACGCTGAATGTGGGAGACCAGGTGACGGTAACCGCCTGGGCAGCCGGGCCAAACGGAGAGAAGGCAATTGCAAAACTGGGATTTAATTACGACAGCGGGAAACTGTCTTTTGTCAGTTGCAGTGAATCCTCCTATTCCGGCGGAGAAGGAGGCTATGTGGGCGTATCAGCCAATACAGCGTCCATTACCCTGAAAGCCACTGCTGCCGGAACTGCAGCAGTGACAGTCAGCGGTTCCAACGGGGTCAATGTCAGCGACGGAACCCTGGAATACGGAGAACTCACAGCAGGGGGAACGAAACTGACGGTAAGCGGCACAGGAACAGGGAACGGACAGCAGGGCAGTGAAGGGACTGCCGGCGGCACAGAAAATGGAGTGAAATCTGAAGACAACAGCCTTGCCTCTCTTAAGATTTCACCGGGTACTCTGTCTCCGGCATTCCAGTATTCTGAAACAAACTATACGGCAACCGTGGGTGAAGATGTCACCAGCATTTCAGTGGATGCAAAA
This sequence comes from Lachnospiraceae bacterium JLR.KK002, assembly GCA_036941025.1. NCBI lineage: Bacteria > Bacillati > Bacillota > Clostridia > Lachnospirales > Lachnospiraceae > Lachnospiraceae bacterium JLR.KK002. The sequence goes on along the minus strand of JAYMNP010000001.1, from coordinate 1,890,257 downwards.
CCTTCCAATGAAAAAGCGACGGTAGAGTCCATAACCGGGCATACGGATTTAAAACCGGGGCAGAATACCATAAGTATCGTGGTAAAGGCAGAAAACGGTTCGACTGCCACATATAAAATTACAGTGACCAGAGGCGGAGCAGGAGAAACAGCCGCGCCGGAAACTCCGGAAGGAGAAGGGGAAACAGCCACGCCGGAGGCACCGGCCGAAAATCCGGAAGGAATTACCTTAAACGGTCATCCGTTTAATCTGGCAGCCACTGTTCCGGAGGATGTGATTCCCCAGGACTTCACGAAAACCACCACCACATGTAATGGCCAGCAGGTGGAAGGGCTTCTGTTTGACAAAGCGCCCCTGATGCTGGTGTATCTCACCACGCCCAGTACGGAGGTGAAGAATACCCTGGCAGTTTTTGAGGAGGCCAGCGGGGTTGTTTACCCGTTTCGGAAAGTGGATTTGGGAGAAAATTACCTGATTCTGTTAAATCCCCCTGCAGAACCGGGGCTTTCCGCAGAATATACGCCTGCTGCAGGAACCCTGGCAGGTTATGAAAATGTTCCGGTGTTTGTAAACGGGGCCGCAGTGCAGACAGCAGCCGCTCCTACAGAAGCTCCGGCCGAAAATCCCGAAGGGGAAGCTGCCGCTCCGGAGGGAGAAGCCACTGTTCCGGAGGATGGAGCAGCCGCTCCTGTCACGGAACTGCCGGAGTTTTCTCTGGTATACGGTGCCAGCAGCCAGGGAAATGTAGGCTGGTATCAGTATGACGCAGCAGAAAATACCTTCCAGCGCCATGTAATAGCGGCAGCCGCTCCGGAGACGCCCCAGGATACGGAAGAAGGAACAGACAGCGTGGAACTGCAGGGACTGCAGAGCGCCTATAAGGATCTGGAAGAACAGTTTAATGAGAAAAAGGAAAGTTCCACGAGAAATACGGCTATTATGATTTTTGTTATTGCAGTGCTGCTTGTGGTTATTGTAAATCTGATACTTCGGGGCAGGGGAGACGATGAGGAAGACGACGAAGAAGAATTTCTGCCCAAAGAACGCAAATTCCTTCTGAGCAGGCGGAAAGCCAGGGAAGATGACGATGAAGAAGAACTGTGGGAAGAAGAAAAACCCAAATCCAGGCCGGCAAAGAACGTGAGCCAGGAAACCAGACCCATTGGGAAGCCGGAACCTCAGAAAGGACCGGAAGGCGTACAGCATCCGGATATCCATCGGAAACTGGAAATTCCCAGAAAAATGGAACCGCCCAGGAAAGTGGAGCCGCCCAAAAAGCTGGAACCTCCCAGAAAGATGGAAACAAAAAAGAAAACAGAAGCACCAAAAGCTCCGGAAACGCCTGTAATGACAGAACCCGGAAAGAATCTGGAATTAGAGGATGATTTTGAAGTGATTGATCTGGAAGATTTATAAAAGACAGGTGTATCATGTATATAGAAATTGATTTTAACAGTGATGAAGCCATTTACATGCAGCTGCGCAACCAGATTGTGCAGGGAATAGCCACGAACCAGTATCAGGAGGGGGAATCCCTGCCTTCGGTGCGCCAGCTTGCGGAAAGTATCGGAATTAACATGCATACCGTAAATAAAGCATATCATGTATTACGGCAGGAAGGATTTATCCGGCTGGACCGGAGAAACGGAGCGGTGATTTTTCTGGAGGAAGATAAAAGCCAGGCAGTCCGGGAACTGCGGGAGACTCTGCAGGTAATTCTGGCAAAGGCAGTCTGCAAAAATATTTCCAGAGAAGAAATACATCAGCTTACAGACGAGATACTGGATGAATATGAATTTTAACGGAACGCAGCTTTTGCTGTGTTGACAGGAGGAGCGAATGCATAAAAAATATACGCCCCAGGCAGGAAAAGTCCTGGAGCTGGCAGCCAGGCTGTCCAAAAAGCTGCAGCATAATTATGTCGGTACCGAGCACATTCTGGCAGGACTGCTTCAGGAAGGAACCGGAGTGGCGGCAAAAGTTCTGACGGATAACCATCTGGAGGAGAAAAAACTGCTGGAGCTCATCGAGGAACTGATTGCTCCGGGAGAGGGCACTGCTTTGCTGGATGGAGACGGGTATTCTCCGCGGACTCAGAAAGTGCTGGATACGGCAGAGAAAGAGGCGGGCCATTTTAACAGCAGTGAGACAGGTACGGAGCATCTGCTGCTGGCCATTATCAAAGAAAATGAATCTGCCGCAGTGCGCCTTCTGAATACCATGGGCATTAATTTACAGAAGTTGTATATTGATTTGCTGGTGGCCATGGGAGAGGAAGGCAGTTTTTCCAGAGAAGAACTGAAATCCGCCAAAGGAAGGAAGCGCAGCCTGGAGTCCACGCCGGTGCTGGACCAGTATTCCAGAGATCTGACCAGGATGGCTCTGGAGGGAAAGCTGGATCCGGTAATCGGAAGAGAAGAAGAAATACGAAGGGTTATCCAGATTTTAAGCAGGCGCGGGAAAAATAACCCCTGTCTGATTGGAGAACCAGGAGTGGGCAAAACGGCCATTGCGGAAGGGCTGGCACAGCAGATTTCCCTGGGCCTGGTGCCGGAATCCGTAGCGGGGAAACGGGTGATTACCCTGGACCTTTCCAGTATGATTGCAGGCTCCAAATACCGGGGAGAATTCGAAGAACGTATTAAAAAAGTAATCCGGGAAGTGGTGGGAGCCGGAAATATTCTGTTGTTCATGGATGAACTTCACACGATTATCGGCGCCGGAGGAGCAGAGGGAGCCATGGACGCCTCCAATATTCTGAAACCCTACCTTGCACGGGGGGAATTCCAGATGATTGGCGCCACCACCGTGGAAGAATACCGGAAATATATCGAAAGAGATGCGGCGCTGGAGCGGAGGTTCCAGCCGGTGATGGTGGAGGAACCCACCATAGAAGAAACGCTGGAGATTCTGAAGGGACTGCGCAGATTTTATGAAAAGCACCATCAGGTCATGATTACGGACGAAGGACTGGAGGCAGCGGCAAGGCTTTCCGACCGGTATGTCACCGACCGTTTCCTGCCGGACAAAGCCATAGATTTGATGGATGAGGCAGCGGCAAAAGTCCGTCTGGAAGGCGTAAAGACTTCCACAAATCTGCAGGATATCCGTATAGAAATCAACCGGGTTACCGAAGAAATGGAAGATGCCATTCAGAAAATGGAACTTCAGCAGGCTTCTGAGCTGCGCAGAGAAAAAGAAGCTCTGCAGGCAGATTATGATAAGTTGCAGAAAAAGGCAAAGAAATCCATGAAGCGCAAACGGGCGGAAGTGGGGGAAAATGAAATAGCCGAGGTGGTGTCCCAGTGGACAAAAATTCCCGTAAAACGGCTGGCAGAGGAAGAGTCCGCCAAACTGCGGAAACTGGAATCCGTGCTGCATAAACGGGTTATCGGCCAGGAAGAAGCAGTGTCTGCAGTGGCAAAAGCAGTGCGCCGGGGCAGAGTTGGCTTAAAAGACCCCAACCGTCCCATTGGCTCCTTCCTGTTTCTGGGCCCTACCGGCGTGGGAAAGACAGAGATTTCCAAAGCCCTTGCAGAGGCCATGTTCGGCAGCGAATCCGCCATGGTGCGGGTAGACATGTCGGAATATATGGAAAAGCACAGCGTGTCCAAAATGATTGGCTCGCCTCCCGGATATGTGGGATATGACGAGGGAGGACAGCTAAGTGAGAAAGTAAGGCGGAATCCGTATTCTGTCATTCTTTTTGATGAGATTGAAAAGGCCCATCCGGATGTGTTTAATATCCTGCTGCAGGTACTGGATGACGGTCACATTACTGACGCCCAGGGCAGAAAGACAGATTTTAAAAATACGATTATCATAATGACTTCCAATGCGGGGGCCCAGTCTATTATTGAGCCGAAAGCGCTGGGATTTGCTTCCGTGGAAGATGCAAAGCACAATTATGACCGGATGAAGGACAGCGTAATGGAAGAGGTGCGCAGGATTTTCCGGCCGGAATTTCTGAACCGTATTGACGAGACCATTGTGTTCCATGCCCTCACCAAAGAAGATATGAAGAAGATTGTAACGCTGATGACCAGAACGCTGATTGAGCGCTGCAGGACTCAGATGGGAATTGAACTCCGTATCACCGGAGCGGTAAAAAGCCATATTGTGGACACAGCTTATGAGCCGAAGTACGGTGCACGTCCTCTGCGCAGAATGATTCAGAATAAGATAGAAGACGGTCTGGCGGAAGAAATCCTTTCCGGCAGAGTAAAAGCAGGAGATATGGTGGAGGCTGCCATGCACAAAAAGGAAATTACCTTTGTAGTCAGAACGAAATAGCAGTCCGGGAGCAGACAGCAGAATGACTGTAAAAGTATGTAAAATATTGCTGGCAAAACCGGAGGATTTATTATATAATTAATGGTGTCAGGAAAGCAGACAATTTCAACAGGAGGATAAAAAAATGGCTGTAGTAGAAGAACTGATCCGTACAGAAAGCAATGGAACTTTAAGTTTTGGGAATTACAGGCTGACGTCCAAGGCAAAAGCAGATAATTTTGAATTCGGCGGAGACCTGTATAAGGTAAAGACTTTTCATGAAATCACCAAACTGGAGCGAAATGGTATGTTTGTGTACGAATCTGTACCGGGGACCACAGTGAGTCAGCTTCAGGTGACAGACAGCGGCGTTGCGTTCCGGGTAGAAGGAGCAGAAGACGCACAGATTACCCTGGAACTGGAAGAACAGGCAGAATATGAAGTGGTGGTAGATGGCGTGAATGCAGGCCATATGAAGACGAATCTGGGTGGGAAGTTAAGTCTCAGCGTGGAATTGAATGAAGACACTCCGGTTGCTGTTCAGATTGAAAAAGTTGGATAACATACAGACAGTCAGGGCATTTCAGAAGTCCGTGCAGGACTTTTGAAATGCCCTGTATTATGTATACGTCAGGCAGAAGAGGATGAAATATGGCAAAGGGAAAAAAGATCACCGTGTATTTCTGCCAGTCCTGCGGATACGAGTCTTCCAAATGGATGGGGCAGTGTCCGGGTTGCCGGGAATGGAATACATTTGTGGAAGAATCGCTGGAGAAAAAAGCGGCGGGAAAGATAAAAAGCACTCCGGGGGGAAAAGAAGAACTGAAAACCGCCAGAATATCGGAGATTGACATTCAGTCCGGCAGCCGGACAGCGACAGGATTCAGAGAACTGGACCGGGTGCTGGGCGGAGGAATCGTGTCCGGTTCACTGGTACTGGTGGGAGGCGACCCAGGGATTGGGAAGTCCACCCTTTTGCTGCAGGTGTGCAGGAATCTGGCAGAAACGCAGGAAGTGCTGTATATTTCCGGAGAGGAATCACTGCAGCAGATTAAGATGCGGGCCCAGCGGATTGGGCAGTTTTCCGATAATCTGCAGCTATTTTGCGAAACAGGCATGGAACGGATTGAGCAGGTTGTGGAGCGGCAGAAGCCGCAGGTTGTAATTATTGATTCCATTCAGACCATTTACAGTGAAGAAATAAGCGCCGCACCTGGAAGCGTATCTCAGGTGCGGGAAACCACCGGAAGACTTTTACAGATTGCAAAGGGCATGGGGATTACGGTTTTTATTGTGGGACATGTGACGAAAGAAGGGGTTGTGGCAGGACCGAGAGTGCTGGAACATATGGTGGACACGGTACTCTATTTCGAGGGGGACCGCCATGCTTCTTACCGGATTCTGCGGGGCGTCAAGAACAGGTTTGGCTCTACCAATGAAATCGGGGTATTTGAAATGCGGGAAGAAGGGCTTGTGGAAGTGAAAAATCCTTCAGAGTTCATGCTGAACGGAAAGCCCCAGGGCGCCTCCGGCTCTGTGGTTGCCTGCTCCATGGAAGGTACCCGTCCCATACTGGTGGAAATACAGGCCCTGGTGTGCCGCAGTAATTTTGGAATTCCCAGGAGAACAGCGGCCGGAACAGATTTGAACCGGGTAAACCTGCTGATGGCAGTGCTGGAAAAACGGGCGGGAATGTCCCTGTCAGCCTGTGACGTCTATATAAATATTGCAGGAGGCATCCGGATGAATGAACCGGCCATTGACCTTGGGATTGTGATGGCCCTTGCTTCCAGTTTCCGGGACAAAGCCATAGATGAGAAAATGATCTGTTTCGGGGAAGTAGGGCTGAGCGGTGAGGTACGGGCAGTCCAGATGGCCCAGCAACGGGTGACGGAAGCCCGGAAACTGGGATTTGAGACGTGCATTCTGCCCAAAGTGTCCATTCCGGGACTGACGGATACCAAAGGGATAAAAATTATCGGTGCGGGAACCATCGGGGAGGCCATTCGGCAGATGTAGCCCAAAAACCGCGTTCGGTGCAGATTTGTCCGAATTGTTCAGAATCAGGAGAGAGACAGATGAAGGAGGAAAGAAATGAACAGTATGAAATCAGACAGAACGGAGATTTATGCAAAAACAGACCATACATTATTGAATCAGACAGCTACATGGAAGGAAATTCAGCAGATTTGTGAGGACGCCCTGGCCTATGGCACTGCCTCCGTCTGCATCCCTCCTTCTTATGTAAAACAGGCGCGGGAATATCTGGGAGACAGAATGGAAATCTGTACGGTAATCGGATTTCCCAACGGTTATAATACCACGGCTGTAAAAGAATTTGAAATCAGGGACGCTGTTGCCAACGGAGCCGGTGAACTGGACATGGTTATCAATCTGGGATGGGTAAAAGACAGCCGGTTTGATCTGGTGGAAGAAGAAATACGTATTCTGAAAAAAGCCTGTCAGGGAAGGATTCTGAAAGTCATTGTGGAAACCTGTCTGCTGACAGAAGAGGAGAAGCAGAAGCTGTGTGAAACCGTAACCAGCGCCGGAGCTGATTTTATCAAAACTTCCACGGGATTTTCCACTGCAGGGGCTACCTTTGCCGATGTGAAACTTTTAGCGGAACATATCGGCCCGGAAGTAAAAATAAAGGCGGCAGGAGGAATTTCTTCTTTTGCAGATGCGCAGGAATATCTCCGGCTGGGCGCAGACCGTCTTGGCACCAGCCGGATAATAAAACTGGCAAAGGCAGAGGCAGAAGAAAGCTGAAAAGAAAATACCCGCTTGCAGAAGAAGCAGATGACAGCCCCGTACACTTTGTTATGTTATCCGGAAATCTGTGCTTTTCTGTTCCGGTACAGAATACGAATGGAGTTCAGTACACAAAGCATGGCAACCCCGCTGTCTGCAAATACTGCCATCCACATGGAAGCATACCCGGCAAGGCCCAGAACCATAACCAGTGCCTTGACGGTCAGTGCAAAGACCACATTCTGCCAGGCAATCCGGGTAGTACATCTGGCAATGGAGATGGAGTCCGGGACAGCTTCCATGTCAGAGGTCATGAATACCACGTCGGCAGCCTCAATGGCTGCGTCTGCGCCGCTGCCCATGGCGGCTCCCACATCAGCCCCGGCAAGAACGGGCGCATCGTTGATGCCATCTCCCACAAACATGACGGAACCGTTTGTCCTGCGGATTTCCTGCAGCTTTTCCAGTTTTTCTTCCGGGAGCAGACGGGCATGTACCTGTTCAATACCGGTTTCTGCCGCAACTGCCTGGGCGCTTTCCAGTGCGTCTCCGGTCAGCATGGCAGTGGTTATATGAAGGCGTTTCAGGGAGGCAACAGCTCTGGCAGATTCCGGTTTAACCGTATCGGAAATCAGCAGATATCCGGCCAGAACTCCCTGGACTGCAAGAAAAACTTCGGTTCCGTAAACAGTCTTTGTGCAGTCCGATAAATCCACATGAAATTTTTCCAT